>CAYLOP010000179.1:0-5871 GCA_964385305.1 uncultured Anaerolineaceae bacterium
GTGGGATTTGAACGCCTTTGTCAGTCACTGTCTGTCTCTCAGACAGGCACATAAACGGCGTGACATCGGACTACCTCAGTTGGGCTAATCCCCAGGGTTTGGAGTACATCGATGGAAGACTGTTCGTGATCAGCAAGACGTCGTGGAATGTAGGTCCGCTCCATCCACCTTGCCCGAAAGGAAAACCCTCCGCGACGCCAACTGCTACATCCACGGCAACGCCGACGGACACGCCCACGACGACCGCTTCATCGACGTACACACCGACACCTTCAGCAACCAATACACCGACCTATTCTGCGACATCCACCGCAACATCAACCGAGACACCCACATCGACCGCCACGGCTAGTGCTACGTCAACCAGCACGCCAACCGAAACTGCAACTGCTACTGCGACGCCTACCGATACATCTACGCCAACTGCTACAGATACTGCGACCCCAACAGATATACCAACTCCTACCGCGACCGCTACGGAAACATCTTCTCCTACTTCCACCGCCACACCAACTGAAACGCCGACACCGACGCCAGAGCCAATCATTACGCACTGTGGGACGATCAGCAGCGATGAGACTTGGTCCGGTGCTTCCATTCATGTGATAACCTGCAATGTAACCGTATCGACCGGCGTAATGCTCACAGTTAATAATGGGGCGATCGTTAAGTTCTACCCTTCGACTTCATTGACTGTTCAAGGAACGCTAATCGCCAATGGGACTGAGACCGATCCCATTTATTTCACTTCTTACAAAGATGATAGTGTCGGTGGGGACACCAATGGTGACGGTGATGCTTCTGTTCCAACCCCGGGGGATTGGGAATCGATCTTTATATCCATCTCCGGCATGGCCAACATTGACCACACAGTCATTCGCTATGGGGGGAATAACGATTACGGCATAGATTCCATCCTCTATGTTGACGGTGGGCAACTCACTCTCACCAATTCCACCGTCGCTTATTCCGCGGAGTATGGTGTGTATACGGTGAGGGCTGAGACACCTCTCATCACCAACTCGACCATCACCAACAACAGTTACACGGGCATCCACATCGATAGCGACACTTCCTCAGACACCACCATAACACTTACCCCCACTTTGAAAGACAATTTCTTTAGTGGCAATGGTTCTTATCCGATTGCAATTCACTTCCATGAAGGCGGTGAGCATACATTTACTGGTGACAGCGTTATCTCGGGGAATACCGGATCAGACAACCGATACAATGGCATCTACATGAGCGGAAGCTTCAGTGGTGTCACCACACTCGTGGCTAATTTGTTCGAGAGCCGCATCACGATCGGTATCCTTGAATGTTTCAATAGCCTGATCCAGGCAGCCAAGGCCAGGGCAAGGGGATACCGAACAAATCGAAATCTCATCACCATGGCTTATCTCATCGCTGGCAAACTTGAATATAATTTACCCGCATGAATCAGCGAGGAACCAGTATTGTTAGTCTGGAATAAATAGAGTTTCAGTCTATGATATGAGGCATGACCTCTTCGGCAAAGATTTGCATCTGATCCAGCAACTCGTCAACAGTGTCCGCGCAGAAATATGTACCACAGAGGTGCTTGACACCCGCCTCCTCGAACCGCTTGGCCTTTTCAATGATGTCTTCGGCGGTCCCAATCAGATTGACTTCCTCTAATTTAGCGCCTGCTTGATCTTTAAGGGTAGAAGTCCTCAATGAAACAAGGTGGTTATACATCTGACTATTTTGGAAGCGTTCGATTGCAGCTTCGTAGGTCTTACCCACATATGTAATCATCTGGGGGGCTACATCTATCTTATCAAAGTCTCGTCCATTTTCTGCGATTATTTCCCGGAATTGCACCACGCGCTCGCGCATTTGCTCTACTGGTATCCCTGCTGGCATCCATCCATCGGCGTAGAGGGCAGCTCGGCGGGATGCACTACGGCTATTGCCACCGATATATAAAGGTAGCGGCTTCTGGAGCGGCTTGGGGAACATCTCGACATCTTCAAAGTGGTAATATTTCCCTTTCCAGCTCGCAACGCGCTCCTCGAAGAGCAATTTCATCGCTTGGACGCTCTCTTCCACTAACTCTCCACGATGTACTTTCCAAGTCGGATTTAGGGCTTCAAACTCCTCACGGTAGGCTCCTACACCAAAACCAAGCATGAACCGCCCTTTACTGAAATGATCGAGCGTAGCTACCTGTTTAGCGACAATGACAATGTCACGACGCATGGGGGTAATGAGCATGCCCGTGCCGAAGCGTAGGGATTCTGTCTTAGCGGCAAGGTATGAGTAGGTAATCAGGGGCTCATAGAAGTTAGGGGCGGTAGAGAACTCCTCACGCACATACTGCTGCGTGGTCATGTGGTCATTGCCCCAAACTGAGTGATAGCCAAGGGATTCCGCATGTTGGGCAATCTGAAGGATTTGCGTCGGTGAGGCAAAGGGTACTGGGTACATCATGCCTTCCATGCATGTTGGCAATCCCGCGCTTACTTTCATTGTTCCACCTTTCAAATGGCCCGGATTATCAAAATTCGAAGGTCATTGAAGTGTTCGTGGATCTACAGCGTTCCCGCTCTCAGATGAAATCAATGCTCTTTCCACAACCGCCAGTGCCGCTAGATCTTCATGTGCGCCAGCTCTCGGGATGGATGTGCCCGGTTGTGTTCATCGAAATTCTGAGCCGCATAACGAATACATTGACACATAATTTAGCTCAATGCACTTGCAAACAGCAATAATTCGTTACCTAGACTACGAAGACATCGTCTGGGTACTCTCCAAGATACCTATCCCTTCTATCTACGATAACGGTTACAACATTCTCATCTTGCTTCATCCTTTCAGCTATTTTCAAAGCTACGAACACATTCGCACCTGATGACATACCACAATAGATTCCCTCTTCCCTACACAACCTGTTGGCCATATTCCTTGCGTCTTCGTCGCTTACTTGGAAAAATTCGTCAGGATAGTCCATTTCTATCATCTCTTCAATAATTGATTTTTCTGTCTGCCATTTCTTTAGTCCCATCCAGTCTATCAATCGCTGATTCATCTTTGATATTCCAAACTCACCCTTCTTTGCTTCAGTTTTCTTCAATTTCATATACGATTCACTTCCGACGGGTACAATCCCGAAGGTAGAGGGTCTTATACCCTTTTCTTTAAATGCCAATGCAACCCCCAACAATGTTGCACCCGAGCCTACCGCGCATACCCAAGCGTCAATTTTCCCATCTAATTGATCATATATCTCATAGCCCATGCTCATTTGACCGATATAGTTATACTTGTTGTATATCTGATCCACCCATACAACATTGGGGTTTTCCATTTCCAAGTCATTCATGTGAACCTTGCCTGCTATGACCCATGCAAGATCTTGCTCCTCCTTTGGGATTTGCTTCATTATGTCTTCAGACATGAAATCAGACGGGGGCCGACATGCACAGACATCAGGCCCGTAAGCTTCTGTAATCTTTAGTCTTGTGCTCTCTCCGCGAAGCAGAGGCTTGTACATACATAACTTCGCCTTGTGACCCTTCACTGCACAAACAAATGCTAAAGCTGGAGCGGTATTGCCTGCAGAAGCATCGCATACGACTCCACCTGGTTCCAACGTCTTCTTGTTCCACGTGAGCCCCTTTTCTGCTGCCTCAACCATTGAAAGGGCCATCCTATCCTTATAACTTCCACTTGGATTTAGGAATTCGAGTTTGACAAAAACGTTTGCCTTCACGTCTTTAGCTACTTTATTCAATTTTAAGAGAGGCGTGTTTCCTATCAGTTCCAACATGCTGTCAACATATTTCATTCTAAATCTCTCCTTAATGCTCTTCCCTATTACGAATGAAGGTCACAGAATCACAGAGAGGAAAGCCTAAGCATTTGCATCTTCTCACCGAAATAGAAAAAATATAGAACCCTCGATTCTTTATGCCCTTACGTTGTGCACGTCTCATCATCCAGATAGCCGCGACCGCTATCTGACAACACAGTGACGATCCGCTTGCCCGGCCCCAATCCCTCTACAATGTGTATTCCAGCCAACACATTCGATCCGGAGGAAATTCCTCTGATGCTTCCTTACATTTACGCTATTTCATGGGCATAGCGGATCGCTTCTTCATCGGTGATATCAATCACCCTGTCTACCAAACCGCTCGCCCAGATATCAGGGATGATGCCGTCTGGAATACCGGGAATGAGCGGATAATTTTCAGGTGCCCCCATCATCCGTGATCCGGCGAACTCAACGCCAACAACCTTAATGACTGTGTCATGCCCTTTTTACGCCTGAGCCACACCTAATAATGTGTCACCTATACCAACTGAAGCTAGGAAAACATCCATTTTGCCATCGGTTTGCTCCAGGATCTCCCTGGCCATCCGCTCGCGATGAGCGGCCGCGTTGAATGGGTTTAAGGGCTAGCAAGCACACCATGTGTCATCGAGCTTGTGCTCGAGACCGTGGCAGATCATGCGGCTCGTCAGCTCGATGTGATTACCATGCACACTACTGTCATCACCGAGAGACGCATTTTCCTCTTCCTCATAGGCTTCGGCATCGAGCGGCTCTAACTCCGCCTCAAAGGCCAGAATGATGGGCATGCTTGAGGGGTTCGCCGTTTGGGTGGGGGTATAGGCGACATACTTGCGACCTTTAACTGCTGAGATGAAAGCCAGTTCACTGCCGGTGCTGCCAGTTGCTTCAACAATGATCGTATTCTCTGTGAGCTTCCCTCCTTTTTGGGCAGAATCGATCATCAATTTGGTTATACAGTCCTTAATGCTGCTACTGGTGTTCATGAACTCTGGTTTGACAAGGATCTCACAGCCAGTCTCCTTGCCTACTCGATGCAAGCGTACAAGTGTGATCTCACCAATTAAATCCCGCATGCTGTCGGCAATCTTGATATCATGTTTCATAGGAGCATAGTCATCACAACTCGTACAAGCTAACCGTCATTCCATATGGGAAGAGAAATAGTGGGCTTACTGCACCAGCTCATCAACTATCGGCTTGACAGTTTTGGCGAACTCTCGAATCGTTTCCTGCGTGCTACCACCCTCAGGGGGATGGGGCAGGAAGGTGATATTTTCGATACCCATTCGGGCAACATCAGCGACCTTATGTGCCACCTCATCGGGTGTGCCAGCCCAGCAAAACTTATCGACAAATTCGTCTGGGATGAGGTGCGCATTGGGGGCCAGCAGATTGTAATCGCGTTTAGCAATGATGGCCTCCAGTTCAGCTGGGACCTTCAGGCCAACGCGATGCACAAATTCGCGATCCGGATAGCTTGTCCATAGAAAAACGCCGACCATAGGCTTAACCGCATCATAGGCCGCACGCCGGTCGTGCGAGATGCAGGCATCGACACGCGAAATGATTGTAATGTCATGAATGCTGCGGCTGGCCTTCCGGGCGCCGCGCTCGATCATCGAAAACGCATGCTGGAGGCCAACTGGCTCGGCATAGGTGGCGATCATCACAGAGTCAGCCACTTCACCACCGGTTTGCAGCACAAGGTTGCCCCTAGTAGCAACAGTGACCGGGATATCCGCGCGCGCTTTGATGTTTAAACATCCATCGTGGCAATGGAGCACCTTTCCGTGGTAATCGACCGTCTCACCGCGCCACAGGGCACGGATGATCTCAACAGCCTCTTTAATTGCCACGGCAGGTTTAATCCGTTGGATCCCCATGACCGGAAAGCCAGTTCCGCCCGCCCCTATGCCGAGGATGGCGCGTCCACCTGAAATCTCGTCCAGGGTTGCGACAGCCATCGCTGTCAGGGCGGGGTGGTGAGAATAGGGGTCGGCGACGAATGTACCGATCTTGACGGCTGATGTATGCTCAGCCACAAC
>CAYLOP010000180.1:0-5787 GCA_964385305.1 uncultured Anaerolineaceae bacterium
TCCGGGACGGTGATCAATATCTTCGCCACCGGTTTCACATCTTATATTTCCGCGAAATTCATGCAAACCTATCAGGAGCTCAACAACCCAGGCATCTTCCAGCGCTGGAGCATCCCTGGACTGTCCAAGATACCGATTGTCGGGCCGATCCTGTTCGAAAACAATCTCTTTGTCTATGTGTTGTTCTTGCTGCTGATTGTGATGAGCATTGCCCTTTTCTATACTCGATGGGGTTTGCGGGTGCGGTCTGTGGGCGAACACCCGCGTGCAGCTGATACCTTGGGGATCAATGTCATCCGCACACGCTATATGGCGGTGGTCCTGGGTGGGATGATCGCTGGTTTTGCAGGCGCCTACTTCACGCTGGGATCGGTGGGGCGATTCGACGAAGTGATGACCGCAGGTCGTGGTTTCATTGGCTTGGCGGCGATGATCTTCGGCAACTGGATGCCGATTGGCTCCTTCGGTGCTGGCTTACTCTTCGGCTTCGCGGACTCCTTAGCTTCGAAGATTGCCATTCTTGGCGTGCGCATTCCGTCACAATTCTTGCTGATGGCGCCCTACGTCGCCACGATGATCGTCTTGGCGGGCGTCGTGGGTCGGGGGCAGATGCCTGCGGCCGACGGGCAACCTTACGAAAAGGAGTGAGCCGGTTTAGCAGGCTGCATCTGACGCACCTTTCCACAACTTGCTGACTCAGACGGTGGCGATGCGATCGCCACCGTTTTATTTCTGCCAGAGGAGCGAGGGTGTCCGGGCTCAGGCTTGGTGAAAAGAGAGTCGAATTTCGCGAGGTCCGTTTTGAATTACGCGTCTCGGCTTTGCACGGGTTCTCTAGTGAGCAGACCGCGCAGTGCTGTTCGGGGCAGGGTGAAGATTTCCTCGATACCGAGAATCCTGGCAAGTGCGAGAAAGATGACGCCACCAGCAGCACCACCGCCCAGGAGAAGGAAGAGCCTCCCCGGCTTGAGTAAAGTCTGAAATACGAGGATCGCGCCTCCCATTACCGCTGCTGCCAGAGCTGCTTTAGCGCTGTCGCGCAGGATGCGTCGTGCGTCAACGCCTCGCCAGCGTTTGCTCAAAATGGCCAAACCGATCAGCGCTTCGATTCCAACTGCGATTCCGTTTGCCAATGCGAGTCCCCCGTGTTCCAATCCACCAACCGAGCGCGGTTTACTCAAGACGATCGCCAACCCAAGATTGAGTGCGGTCGTGAAAAACGATACCAGCAGGGGAGTGAGCGTGTCTTGCTGTGCTGCGAAGGCGCGCACAACCACTTCCAACACCGACTGGCTGAGTAGCGCTACCGTATAGAATTGCAGGGCGTAAAACACGAGTGCGGTGCTTTCAGCGGTGAATTCGCCGCCTTCAAATAGGATACCGATGATGGGGCGCCCCAACACGAGCAGGAGGACGGCAGCCGGCAGTGCAAGTGTCAGGATGGCGCGCAAGGCGCCGCTGAGCGCGCTGCGCTGCGCATCCACATCATGCCTGGCCGCCAATCCCGCCATCGTCGGGAAGACCGCGATCCCGATGGCCGTACCGATCAGGGTCCAGGGTGTGTTCATCAGTTGGAAGGCGTATCGGAGTGCGGATACGCGCCCCTCACCCAGACCCGAACCGATATTGGCGTTGATCCATTCGATGCTGGCACGCGCCATGAACAGGTCGATGATGCGCGGCGCCATGAGGATGGCGACACGCCGCAGCGCGGGGCTGCGCCAGCCGAAGGAAGGATGCCATCGTACGCCTCGGAAGATAATCGCGGGCATCTGGACTAGGAAGTGCAAAATCGCGCCTAGTACGGCACCCCATGCTAGGCCGAAGATGCCCATCGTTGGGGTGAGTAGGAGCGCGCCCAGGATGATGCCTAGACTGTACATCGAAGGGGCGATGGCGGGCATGAGGAAGTGCTGGTGGGCGTGCAGGGCTCCGGTGAGGATGCTGCTGATGGCGAAGATGACGGTTGAGAGGAGCAGGACTCTCATGATCTGCGCTGTCAGGATTTGATTCTCTGAGGAGAAGTGGGGGGCGATGCCCCAACGTGCCCTGACAAGCGAAGGTGCGAAGATCGCCAGGATGAGTGCGGCGACGCCGATCAGCAGCAGAACCGTGTTGACGACCTGGCTGAACAGGCGATTGCCGGCTTGATCATCATCTCTGTTCAAGAAGGTCGTGTAGACAGGAATGAACGCGAATGCCAGTGCACCACCTGAGAGGATGGTGAAGAGCAGTTCGGGCCAGCTATTCGCGGCGGTGTAGGCATCCAGCACAGCGCTCGTGCCGAAAGTGGCGGCGATGATCCGTTGGCGCACCAATCCGATCACAATGGAAGCCGCCAATCCGCCCATCACGATGAGCGTTGAGCGAGCGATCCTCCCAGTTTGAGATTGCGAGGCGGCGGCCTCAACGGTTGGCATGCTGATTATCCCAGGGTGAATGGGCTAGGGCGAAGCGCCCAGCCGTTGGAGCTGGATGAGCGCCGGCTCCCAATCCGGATGCACTTCATACGCAGTGCGAAAATCTTCAATGGCGCCTTCGATGTCTCCGAGCGCTTCCTTGGCTAGTGCGCGCCAGTAAAAGCTTTCCTCAAGGACTCTTTCCGACATCGCGTACAGCGTTGTGTTGGCGAGGTTGACGACATCGTAATAGCGGCCGGTGTAGTAGTAGGCCCAGTAGGGTCCCGTGTTGTACCACATCATGCGCCATGCACGATGATCTGGGTCTGAGATCGCGAGCGAGGCGTCGATTTCGAAGGCGGCATCGTAAGCTTCGGCAGCGCCCGAATAATCTTGAAGCAGCCTGAGGTTTGTGCCGCGGTTGAACCAGGCAAAGAATTGATCGCGCCCACTTGTGGCGAAAATCTCATCAGAGGCTTTTTGCGCTGCCAATTGAATGTTCTCGGTTTCATCGGCATGTGGTCCGAGTAAGGCGAGCACTTGCTGTTCTCGATCGCTGGGGAAGATCACGATGAAGGTGTAGTTAAAATGCCGCCAATATTGTTCGAGTTGATCGTAGGCGACGGGCAAGTTGGGCATGATGTATGAATCTTGGGCGGTGAATTGCTGTTGGACATCATCATAGCCCGTGAGCACCTCATAATGCCCCATCCAACCACTGAATCCGGAGCCCTCAAACCCCTTCTCGACGAGGACGGGAAAACCCGCTGCGATAAATCGCTTGAGAAGTGTGAGATCGCCACCCACTCTCTCGAGAGCCTGGAGGTCGGTCTGCTCGTCCACGAAAGCCACCATCTCATAGGGCATCACGTTCTTGTCGCGTTGGTTGGGCTTGAGATACGCGGCTGTATCGCGCTGATCCCCCTCCCAACCCCAGAAAGACAGCGCCATGGAGAGATTGGCCGGACCACAGTTGTTCCATTTTTGATATTCGTGGACCACACCATTCAATTGGACGCTCGCAGGGAGGGGTGTGGGGGTGAGGGTTGGCGTTGGGGTTATGGAAGGCGTTGGTGTGGCTCCTTGCGTGGGTGTAAGCGGGGGTGGATCGGTGGGAGTGGGCGTGAGAGCATCCAGCGTGGCCTGTACGATAGCCGCGACCGTTGGGTTGGGCGTAAAGACCGATTCTCCGGGCGGGAAAAGTGCGTATTTGATGTTGGCGCGCAATTGAGAGACTCGCCACCCAAGGCGCTCTTGTATGAAGGGTGTGTTGTATGCAACGGTCCCCAATACGCCGATGATGCTGATGGCGCCGACGATGGATACTAAGCGGCGGGTGCGATCACGTGACATGCGGGGATTATACCTGAGGAAACAACTGTGGAATTAAGCGCGCCCCTCACTTATTGCGAAACGTGCACGCCGAGCCTGGCTAGTTCGAAATGAGCGTCATGATGCATCTATGGTGGCACATCCGGGGTTTTATTCCTGAAGCTATGATCGATGCGGGGTTAGGTGTCGACACCCTGGCGGATCACCTGGTCGCGTTCAGGTCCAACCGAGACCAATCGCACCGGCAAGCCTGCTATATCCTGCACGCGCCGGATGTAGTTCTGCGCCTCGTGAGGTAGATCGCCCCAGAAGCGCGCCTGCATAAGGTCTTCTTCCCAGCCCGGGAGTTCTTCATATTGGGGTGCAAAATCTGAGAGATCCACAGCGCTCGGAGAGAAGTCTTCGAAGAGGCCGTCATCCCATTGATAAGCCGTGCAGATACGAACGGGATCCAGGCCGGAAAGGATGTCCAATTTGGTGAGCGCGATCTCAGTCAAGCCGTTGATGCGGATTGCATAGCGGAGTAAGACGCCGTCGAGCCAGCCGCAGCGGCGGGGTCGACCTGTCGTGGTGCCATACTCATCCCAGGGCTGCTCGCCTGTGCCGCGCAGGCGTTCAGCGGTTTCGTCAAGCAACTCTGTGGGAAACGGTCCGCCACCGACCCTGGTTTGGAAGGCTTTGACGATACCGATGACCCTTCGTAAGTGTGTGGCTCCAACACCAAGCCCGGCAAGCGCACCTGAGGTGGTGGGATGTGAGCTCGTAACGTAGGGATAGGTTCCGTGATCGAGATCGAGGAGTGTGCCCTGTGCGCCCTCGGCCAGAACGGACTGCCCGCCCGCGAGGGCTTGAGCCGTGAGCGCACCTACATCTGCCAGGTAGGGCGCTAACCGCTCGGCGTATTGGCAGTACACAGTAGCGGCTTGTTCGGGGTCGGGTGCGTCGAATTGGTAAACCTTCTCCAGCACCTCGCCCGCCGCGAGCAAGTTCTTGCGCACGAGGTCGGCAAAGTTCTCCGGTGACCGCATCATGCCTGCTCGCAAACCACTGCGGGCAGCTTTATCAGTGTATGCGGGTCCAATGCCGCGTCGGGTCGTGCCAATGCCCCCTCCACTGCGACGCATCTCTTCCGCCCCATCCATTGCAATATGTGCCGGCGTGATGATGTGTGCAGCGTTTGAGAGTTTGAGGCGATCGGGCGAGACATCCACGCCGAGCAATGCAAGATTATCGATCTCATCGAGCAACCGGGCGGGATTCACGACCATACCGCTGCCCATCAGGCATGTGGTGTGTGGGTGCACGATCCCCGAAGGCACGAGGTGCAGCTTGAAAAGCTGATCTTCAACGGTGACGGTATGTCCAGCGTTGTCGCCGCCGTTGAAGCGGGCGACTACATCGGCCTCGGCGGCGAGGAGGTCGGTGATTCGGCCTTTCCCTTCGTCGCCCCACTGAGTGCCAATGATGATGTCCAGGGGCATGTTTCTCCTCCGGGCGGGAGTATATCACGGTTGATAATGTCGGAGTAGATTTCGCGTGCACATAACAGCTTGAAGACGAATTTATATGCCGCCGGTTGTGATTCGGGCGGAGTCCAAATGCGCGACGCGGCGAATTTCATGGGAGAAGCGATCGCTTACGGATCACCTCGGGTGCGAGGTGCGTTGGCCTGGGCGACCCTACACGCCGCGCGGCTTCGCCTGCTTCAGGCATTATGCTATGCGAGCGCTGTCCGTGCGGCTTCAAGCTGTTTCTGCAAGGAGTAGGCCGAGACACCCCCAACCGAATTGCGGCGCTCGAGCGCCGCTTCCACGTTGAAGACCTGCTCGATATCATCGGGGAATGCGTCGCTGATGGTCTTCAATGTTTCATGGGATATGTCGGGCAGCGGGACGCCCGTTGCTTCGGCCATCCGCACGGCGCGGCCAACCAGATCGTGGGCCTGCCTGAACGGTATCCCTTTGCGCACCAGGCTGTCGGCGAGATCGGTAGCCAGCATGTCGGATGTGATGGCTGCCTCCATACGTTTCGGCTTCAAATGGAGTGTCTGCACTAA
>CAYLOP010000181.1:0-5763 GCA_964385305.1 uncultured Anaerolineaceae bacterium
TTCACCAAATCGACGGTCGGGTCAGAATCATCCTTGGAGAATGGAAGTACACCGAATTCTATCCCACTGCGGATTTTGTGGAGGGGGACTTGCGTCTCATAATAGAGTGATTATCGGAACCAAAAACTCTGAATTGCCAGTCCGATTGTCAACTTTATACTACAATCAACTTGTTACGGAGGAATGGATGCGTTCCATCTACGTTGACAAAAAGATCCCACGCATGCTGGCTGTCAAAGCCTTGCGACCACTGTGGCCCAACGTGATTTGGAGTCCACTTTCGCCGGCGCGGGTTGCCGACTTGCCCGAACCGTCATTGCCTGGATCAAAGTGGCTGCGGGTGCGCAACATCCAGTGTGGCGTGTGCGCAACCGATCTCTCCATGCTCCTTGTCCAGGTCAATCCTTCAATCGCCCCAGCAGCGCTGCCGGGAAATATTCGCTTCTACCTTGGACATGAGGTCGTGGGCGAGGTGGTCGAAGTCGGTTCTGATGTGACACGCTTCAAGGTTGGGGATCGTGTGGTCATGGAATCACGTTTCGCCGGTACCAACTGCCATACTCAAGAAATCGACCCGCTATGTAAGCACTGTGCTCAGGGTCAGACCCGACTTTGTGAGAATGCATCGATCGGTCGGGGACCAGTAGGGGTGGGAGGTGGGTGGGGGGATGGCTACACGGCACACGAGACCGAGGTATGGCCCGTACCCAACGACCTCGGCGACGATCAAGCCTCACTCGTCGAGCCCGCGGCGGTAGCACTCCACGGTGTACTGCGCAGGCCGCCTGGGGTTGGCGAGCATGTTCTGGTCATTGGAGCTGGGATCATTGGTTTACTGACGATTCAGGCAGTAAAAATTGTGGCACCAGAGTGTTACCTGACTGTACTTGCCCGTTATAACCAGCAGGCAGAAATGGCGCGCCGCCTGGGAGCCGATAATGTAATCATCGGCGGTGATCTCTACGCTATACTGGCCGGCATCACCAATGCCAGGTATTACCAGGCGCCGCTGAACCGGGGCATGCTTCTGGGTGGTTTCGAGGTTATCTACGATTGTGTAGGGAGCGCCGAGACGGTAAGCAATGGGCTGCGTTGGGCGCGCGCTGGTGGTACAGTGGTGCTTGTCGGGGTCAGTCTCAATAGCCTGAAAGTGGATCTCAACCCCGTTTGGTACCAAGAGGTCAATCTGGTTGGTTCACACACATTTGGAGTGGAAAATTGGCGAGGGGATCGCGTCCATACTTTTGATCTTGTAATCGAAATGTTCCAAAAGGGTAAACTGATTCACGAGGGTTTGATTACACATCGCTTTCCCTTTGAGGATTATCGGCGAGCCATCTTCACCGCAGTCGACAAGCGCAGCGGGTCGATCAAGGTGGTCTTTACCTATTAGGACCGAAACACTAGCGGTGCTATAGGGCGTTAGAAGGATCATTAATCCCGCTGGACCAGGAACGTAGGTCAACGGACCCTGAGGGATGCGGTTCTCCACCTTTAAGAAACCCGCATCCATGTACTCCCAAATAACCTGGAAAGGCTCCTTACCCTGTACCCACTTCTCAACAATCATGACACCATGCCCGGGGAGCACAGTGAAGATCACTTCTCGGGGATCCTTCGGATTTCGCAGAGCTTCCGATTGGCTGAAGGCGACCACTATACCTCGCGCCTGGGCTTCCGTCGCGCAGGAAACCGGGAAATGATAATATGACGGACCGAGGGGTACGTGCTCAACATATTGGGGGTTGAAGGCAGCCACTCCACGGTGGCCATGCAATTTGGAGCGCACGACAGGCACTTTGGTGGAGATATTCCATTCAGCGCTCAGTGAGATCTGAGGAAGGGCGTGATCCAGTTCCATCATCTCAACCGCCTCGGAGGACGGTGGGTCGTTGCGTTTGCCCTCAACGTACTGCACCATCACACCACTTCCATCGGGCTGCATATCCACGATCACCGCAAGGTTATCGTCGTTTAAGTTCCCTTTATCTACCGGTCGAGCGCTTCCGGTAACCGTGGCGACAAGAGCTTCAAATTCATGTTCCCAGGTGGCAAAGCATCCTTCGCTATATTGTCTAGCGATGGCATCTCCTACGGCAGGAACCTGCACCAAGTCAACGATACGGATCATTGGAGTGAAGAAGTCGCGCTTTCCTAGTTCTAAGCTCGCGCTGCGCATTGCTCTGGGAGTTGTTGATTTCTTCCATCGAGACCGCGCAATCGGCTTGTCGGTCACCTTGTGATTGGTCACCTCATGAGTGCTGACCACAGTGACCACACGCAGCATGATGTCGTCGTAAAATGCCTCCATGTCATCGCCCAGGATGCATGGATGTGCACCCACTAAATTGAAGAGGTACGCCTCCTCAGGTTCTTCATTTCCGATTACAAGCAAGGCGTGGATGCTTTTGGCCTGTGCTTGGACGAGGCGTTCTAGGGCGAGTATTGGACCTCCACGCTGCCCCTGTTCGATTAACACATGATGGGCTTGGGGTGTCAGCCCAGGGAAGCTAAAGTCTTCAGGATTGATCGGATCCTTTTCAAGGGCAAGTTTGAAATGGTTCAACATCGCCTCGAAGCGTTCCGGTGTGGCGTGAAGCAGTGTGAATATCGTGGGAGTATGCGTGATATTGAAGCGTCGGCGTACCGAGAAAAAGAGTGCCTCTCTCCAACCGAGGGGCTCGTAAAAACGGGCGCTTGTTAAAATAACATCAGTATGGTTGTCGGGTACGCTTTGTACCTTATGACCTTGGTGGCGGAAGTGCTCTAGTAGATTATCTACCACCTTATCTAGCAACGGACTTTCGTGAGAAAGCACCGAGCTGATTTGGATCTTGCGCAGCCAAGAGTGGGCTGTTTTTGCTATCTGAATCTCCTCAAGACTGGCAGTCATATCACACACACCTACTCACGGTCACAGCTGTTCATAATCCGATACCCGACCGCCCAGGTCCGGTCAGTTCTATTTTATTATAGCTTGTGACCGGCTGTCCGTCGCTGATCATTACAAAGGTCCACGGGCGCTCGTGAAGGGGGAGAATAGCTGGTTAGCCCGGAGCAGACTGTAATCAAGGCATTCATTTCCGGCGTAGCATGAGTACCTGGTAACCATGGTCTATGTCTACTCGCTGCCATCTCGGGAAGCCACTATCTCGTACCCTAGACTGAGGCCAAGATATAAGGCACCGCTACTTAATAAGGCGTTGGTTTGAAGCATGTTGATTTCCCGGTGGGCGAGATAATGCACGATAACCGTTAGGAACATCTAGCCTTCCGAGTATTACATCTCTCTGGAGTGGTCGTTCAGTGCGCTGAGAGTCATTAGGGCTTGAGATGACAGATCTCGGATGGATGGAAGATCGTGGCATGGGGCGTCCTCGCCTACTGCCGGAAGTAGCAGCATACGTCCCACTTTACCGGTGCGGGACGCGCATCAGACAGGGGTTGACAGGCGAGGATGCCAGAGCGAAGTGCCGGTGGGCATCTTGCCCCTCTGGAACGCCGTTCAGAGAACCGCCAAGGATCGCGGTATGGGGAATCGCCTTGGGCAGCTTGAGGACCTTCAGGATCTCCCGACTGAGGCGGATGCCTCCTCGCTAGCAGGAGCCGTTCAGGTCTCCTCCACATCGATTAGAACGGACTGAAGAAGGGCTAGATTTTAGTTCCGATTATCTCCATTATATTTAGTTGGTCATCCCTGAGGTAATATCCAGCCCATGGATATTCATAGGAGACCAACATGGATCAGGCTCGTCACCGCTTCGACCAATACCTCAACCGCTGTTATGGTCAAAGCACAACACCAAAATGCTATGCCAGCGATCTGGATATATTCTTCCGAGCAGTTGGTAACAAAGCGCCTGCAGCGGTAGCCGCGGGAGATGTAGACGCCTTCATCGACAACCAGCTCGCGGCTGGTCTGAGCCCGATCACCATTAATCGTCGTCTGGCGACGATCCACACCTTTTTCGAGTTCCTGGCCAGCGAGTGTCCGGATCAGCACTGGCCCAATCCAATCATCTGGCGCCGTCACAAGCTCAAACGCGGCACACGCCTGCCGCGCGACGTACCGGACGACGAGGTTGCACAGCTATTCTCCGTCATCACATCAAAGCGAGACCGGGCCATGTTTGGCCTGATGCTCGGAGCCGGTCTCAGGGTTGCGGAAGTGGCCGCCTTGCGTCTGGATTGTTTCGAGGTTCCCGCGTATTCCGATGGCTTGACGAAACTGAGGGTTTTCGGAAAACGGCAGAAGGAGCGCACGGCATGGCTTGCCCCCTCCCTATGGGAGGCGCTCCAGGCCTGGCTTCGAGTGCGGCCAGCCGTCGAAAGCGATTTCCTGTTTCTCAGCCAGCGTGGTTCTCCGATCAGTGTGGCTGGCATCCAGTATCGCCTCCGGAAATACTGCAAGCAAGCCGGTGTAACGCTCACCTGCCATCAGCTTCGGCATACGTTCGCCCGCCGCATGGTCGAAAACGGTTTGCCGGTAGATAGCCTGGCCAGACTGCTGGGGCACAACGACTTGCAGAGCACACAGAGATACATTGATGGCGCTGACCCAACCCTGCGGGCCGACTTCACGGCTGCAATGGCGGCGCTGGAAACTGCACTCAGCGATGAACAAGCAACCCTGCTTCTTAGCTCGAACCCTCAGCGCTCACCCACGAGCAAGAAAGACTTTGCAGCGCGGGATCGCAACGCCTCCCGAGAGGAATTGCAGAAATTACGAGAGCGATTGCTTGCTTCCGGGCTACCCGATTGGCTGGAAGAGGCAGCGGAAGCCTATCTGAGCTGGCGCTGGCCAACCTGGCGCGCCCAAACTGCCTATCAGGTGGGAGACAATTTTCAACGCCTCGTTCGGCGTGTCTGGATCTGGCTGGCCACACACCGCCAGATTGAGGGATGGGAAAGCTTTCATCGGGCAGACCTCCAGGCCTGGCTCGAAGCAAGATGTCAGTCTGGGCTTCGAAACGCTTCGATCCAGACGGAATTGGGAACGCTGCGAAGTCTTTTCAAGTTCATCGAAATGCGCGGCCATTCCCTTGACCCAGGTCTCTTCCGCGTGCAGGCGCCCAGGCAGAAAGGAAAAACTCTGCCGCGCTACCTGACGGAAGACGAGTATCGCCGATTGGAAAGCGTTGTTCTCCGTGCGACAGCCTCCAACACCTATGAGGCCCGCTTTGATCGGGCCTGGTTTCTGACCCTGGCGCACACCGGTCTGCGCATCTCAGAATTGCTTGCCTTACACCTGGAGGATCTGGATCTGCAGTCTGGTCGTGCTACGGTGCGGGATGGAAAACTCAAGCATGATCGTGTGGTGTATCTGACCCCAGCCTTGACCAAAGCTTTGCAGTGCTATCTGGCAGTACGACCTGAACTACATGGTGAACTGCGGGTTTTCATCCTGCACAACCGCTCCCCCACAGCCCGCACCATCCGCATGCGCCTGGCAAAGTTTGGGGAACAAGCCGGGGTTCACGTATATCCGCACAAGCTGAGGCACACGATGGCAACGCGTCTGGTCAATCAGGGCATGCCAACCCATTCACTGCGTAAGCTGCTTGGTCATCAGGATCTAAGCACCACGCAGATGTATGCCCGCATCCACGACGAGACCCTATACCGCCAGTTCAAGCGGGCCATGTCCAGCCTTGAGGCCATTGCAGTCACGGATTGGCCACGACCATGCACAGACATCACCATCTCAGTAGAAGAAGATGAATGGATGGAATCAGACCCTTGACAACTCAATATAACCCCTAT
>CAYLOP010000182.1:0-5657 GCA_964385305.1 uncultured Anaerolineaceae bacterium
TAATAATCCGCATCAGCGTTCGACAACTGGATCCTGGCTTCCCATCGCGTATTGACCCCAATCGCGTATGAAGAAGTAGCCCGCACGGATGAATGGGCATTCAGCGTCAACGTTCCACTGGATTCGGTGCAGATTCCACGGGTACACGACCAACGGCCGCTGTCCAAGCTCGCGTCATTGAAATCGTCATAGAAGAGGAAGATGTTCGACCAACTCGAAGGCGGGCTCGATGCAGCGCTGTTCCCGTAGTACATGTAGTAGTTGTTATCACTTTGAGTAGCGTTGATGGCGGCTTGTGTCTGGAACCAGACCTGTGTCGTCGATGTGTCCCAGGACGACTGGTCATCTAATCGACGATCCAGCTCCGTCCACCCACTTCCATTCCAATAAACGATACGGATATCATCTCCATCCGCTTGTGACTGGGCTGTTGTTAGCGCTGCGTGATCGAATTCAATCCTTACTGCGTAGTTCGACGGCACATTGGCCGATCCAGCAGTAACTGTTATTTGCTGGCGATATTTATAGTCCGTATCCCACCAGGAACTCGGCAACTGGCTGAAGTACATGTTAAGTGTGTAATTTCCAGCGACGATCGTGGCATCATCACCACCTGTTGGGTAGGTGATTTCGGTATACCAGTACACGTCGTCATCGGTGCTATCAAACACTTTCGTGTTCTCACTCGACCCTTGCGTGTTATTCATGTCCTCACCAGCGGGTGAGGCGCCGTTATTCGTCGTATCTCGCAGGTAGAACGTATCTGGTGCAGCAAACACAAGCGGCGTCTTCGCGGAGAACACAGACAACAGGATCAGGCAAATCGCCAGGCCCGAAATCACACGCGCGGCGAGTCCTGCACGTCTTGGCAGTCGGCGCAAAGGCTTGGGAAGTCGTTCCACAATGCGCGCTACGGGTAAGCCGAGTCGCTTACCGATATCGATCGAGCGGGGCTTTCGCTTGGGCATAAGCCCCCGCATGCGCCGGCCGAGGCCAAGCTTGTCGATCACCTCTGTGATCACACCCGTCTTGTCGGTGCGGTGCCACCCACCTTCATGCGGTTCGAGCAGCCCCTTCATGGCGGCGTAGGCCTGATACGGCACGAGCAGGAAGGTCAGCATGACAAAGGACATCAGCCCAGCCGCGTTGCGCCGCACGCCGCGCTCCAGGAACAATCCGGCGACGTTCATCAGGATGAGCGCAAAGGTATTTGTGAAAACCAGGGACCACCCCAGGGTCGCCGTCCAAAACGGAAGCCGGGTACGCAGGATGATCTCCTCGATGAGCCATGCCAGGGTGCCCACGATGAAGAAGACCGACTGCAGGTAGTAGGGAACGTAATAAATGAATTCCAACTTCTCCCGGCGGTTGAGCTTCGGTGAGGTGAGCACCGGGAAGAAATAACGTTTGACATTGAAGGTATGACCTTCAGCCCAGCGCATGCGCTGGCGCACCAACTGCTTGAAATCCGAAACGCATTCCGCTGGTGCCTGGATGAAGGGCGAGTACAGCACTCGGTAGCCGTCCAGATAGAGTCGAATGGTCAGCTCCCAGTCCTCGGTGATCGAGGTGCCCCACCCGACCTCTCTGAGCAGGTCTGCCCGGATCATGAACACCGACCCGGAGATCATCTTCATCCCGCCGGTCAGCTCCTGGCCGGGCCGCTCGACGACGTACGAGCCTGAGAACTCCGTGCGGACGCCGCGCGTGATCCAGTTTTCAGAGGCATTAAGGATGTGCCACTGATACCCCTGGACGACCGCCAGGCTATCATCGATGAGATGCAGCTCCCCACCAATCCCGGGATCGTAGCCGTTGTCACCATTCACGCCGTAGAAGTAGGAGAGGAATTGATGCAAGACATCCGGCGGCGGGATGAAATCGGCGTCGAAGATCACGATGTACTGTGTGCGAGGATCCATGACCTCCATAGCATGCTTGAGCGCGGCGCCTTTGAAACCCGTCCGGTTGATGCGGTGAGAGATCTTTACCTTGGGATGCTTCGCCCACTTCTCAAGGTCTTGAATGGTCTTATCCGTTGAATCGTCCGCGACCAGCACCTCATAGTTTTGGTAGTCCAGGCGGGTGCAGGCCTCCAGCAGGCGCCCTACGACACGCGACTCGTTATAAAGCGGCAGGTGTATGGATACGAAAGGTTGTTCATTCGCTTTGAAATGGTATCCATTCCCATTGGCGATGCCATTCTTGCCACCATGACCTCTCTTACCATTCTCTTGCACATCTTTGCGACTCCCCCTAAACCTGAACTGAAGCACCCGGTCGACGATTCCCCTTAGTGAACCTCGGCCATCTGTCTCTGGGCGCTTCTTGATGCCATTGACGGCGCCCAAGCCATTGAATACGCCATTCAACCCGTTGCCATTTCCATTGCTTCCACCAGAGGTCGCGAAGAGGATGAGCGCAACACTCAGGTAGTATTTCAAGCCATATAAGAAGAATAAGAGCCCACATGAGAGTGCAATCAATGGGATTGCTGCGTGAGGGAAAATGACCATGCTCGCCAGCAGCGCCAATCCGACGCCAGCGCCGATCCCCACCCAGAGTTTGCGGTTCGTCCGAAGCATCGGTGGGGGAGGTTTCACACTGGGGGAGAGCACAGGGTGCTGCATCCGGGCGTAGAGCTTATGCAGGATCTCGCACAAGCCACTGTACCCATTCGTCTGCTCGAAGAACCCGTCCACACCCGCGCCCAGCGCCGCATCGCGCGTTGCCTCGCCATCCATGGGGATAAGGACTTTCACCTTCGGCTGCTTGGCTTTAATACGCCGAGTGAGATGACAAGCCCGCAGATTCGGCGCATCCTCGGCCAGAACAACCACATCTGGACGAAGCTCTATCGTCCGCTGAAGGGTCTCAGAACCATTCGCTGCCTCTCCAACAACCTGAACATAGCGCAGCTCCTCAACAGCCCCCTTTAGCTGCTGGCGAACGGTTGGTGTGCGATGTGCAATGAGCACACGCAGGACACGCTTCTTGCCCCGGCTAGACTGATTACTCTGCATACTTCCCTATCATCCTTCCTTGCAACCCGTCGATCTGTCTACGGTTTACGTATCCGACCCAGATCGGAGCACGTAACGGTATGTGGCAATCCATCCGCCTCCTGTTCTCTTGATTCATGTCGCCTCCGGGGTCAGGAGGTAGACGGCCAACTCCCCAGAGCCTTCGTCGACGACTTGTACTTGAGCATCCATCGGCGCCTGACCCTCCAGCCAGGTGACGATGCGCTGCGAGAGTTCTGCAAGCCCTAGGCCTCCAACGAGAAAATCGGATATTCTCCCTTCGGGTGCGTAGCGGCCATAGCGCAGGATAAAGCCAAAATCCTGCTCGTCGTACCCCGCCGCCTCCAGGGCAGCGGTCAACCGCGGCACTGGGTTGAGATCATGCACAGACAGTGCCCGCCCTTCAGCAACCTCGGTGCTCGGCGCACGAATCTCCAACGACACTGCCTCCACCTGCGCTGGTTCTTCTGGGCTTAGAACCCCCGCTTCTTCAAGCACCTTTTCAGGTCGTGCAAGGGTCTCTTGAGGGCTAACCCACTGAGGAAGCGCTTCATCAATGCTTGGCAAAACATCTTCTTCAGGCAGGTCCAGCGTTGGCGTTGGTTCAAGCGACTCCGGTGGAACGTGTTCAGCCTCGCGAGCGGGGACAGCCAAATCCCCAGGCAGCCTTTCCAACTCACGCTGGAGTGCTTCTCGGAAGGCATCAATACGCTCATCGTCGGAGGAGACATAGATCGCCAGGTCTTGCTTGGGAATTTCGGCGGGGCCTCCGAGGTCAGCGTATAACGTTGAGCGGAACTCGCTGAGTTTTTCAAAACCAAGCTCGTGGAAGAGCTCCGCATCGTCGTCTGTCAGCCGCGAACCGCCACTCAGCGCAACTTTCACCGCGCGCCGGAACTGCTGCGCGGAATCACCTTCCAGGGCCTGGTAGGATATTTCATCTGTTTCCACAAGCCCCGAGGCTTTATCGAGCATATCTTGCAGGCTAGTCCGGATCGCTTGCTGTGTTTCACCGCTTACCTCGGCAAACATCCCTTCTTCAGCCGAAAGAAGGATCGGCCGCTCACGCAAGGATCGAATCAGCGATTCTCGTAGATCCTTCCCATCACCGGCCATTCAGCCCTCCCCTCTCGAGCACTTCCGCCACGAGTTTCCAATAGCTTTTCGCCATCCAGCTTGAAGGCGAATGGCGCGTCACCGGTTCACCAAGCTGCGAACAGATATCCGATTGCGGAGAGGTTGGGATGATCGCCTGGAAGAGAAGCTCTGGGAACTGCTCCCGCAGGACGTCGCGCACCGTCATGTCATACACCGTGCTGAGGTCTACATTGTTGAGCAGCAGACCACAAATGCTTAGATCCTTGTTGACGTTCTTTCGCACCAGCTTGATGATACCTAGCGTGTCCACCAGCGGACCCATGCCGTATGCGGACCCATCGATAGGGATGATGGTCTCTGTGGCAGCGATCAACGCATTGCCTGAGATCAAGCCAAGGCTGGGCGGGCAATCGATGATCACGAAGGGGAAGGGTTTCCACTTCAAGACCTCAAGAAGATTATGCCGCAAGGAATGGCGCAGGGTCATCGAAGACCCGTAGCGCATCTCCAGCGTACGCAGGTTTGAATCTCCGGGTATGACATATAGATTGGGGATACGCGTCTTCCGGATGAGTTCGCCCATCCCTCCCCCCAAACCAATCAGCAATTCGGAGAGCGCGGTCTTACCGGGGCGGATATGCAGCGACCGGCAGAGGCTGCCCATGGGATCCAAGTCGACCACGAGGCATTGATGCCCCTTCTGCGAGAGCGCGCCAGCCAGGTTGAAAGCCGTCGTCGTCTTTCCCACCCCACCTTTGCGATTGATCACGCAGATCACACGCGAATCCGGCCTGCCTTGGAGTATGGGCCCATGCGCCATCTTTTCCAGCTCATCGAGCGTATCGGTATCCAAGAATCGGAGATCGGCGTCCATCGTCCGCCTCCGATCCGGTGCGCGTACCGAATCGCGAGGATCGGCTGCGATCTTTTCATCATCCCACTCAACGGCAGGGGCGTAATCTGATCGCGTGTAAATCGTCTTTCGTGTTTTTAGCTGTCCTAAAGTCCCCATTTGATTCCTTTCCCTTGGTACAAAATCCGCTCTGGCGTATCAACGATGATCTCTTGACCCTGCCGGCTTGCCCAGCAAACGATCTGGATGAAACATAGGCTGGTCACTTTGAACTCATCAAGTTAAGGTTTCTTTTTGTCCTCTCGTTCACTTTCTTTTCAACTTTCGAACTTCGCCGCCGCCGCCTTATGACAATTGGCAAGACCGGCGCGAGCAGCACGAGCAATATCGTCTTTTCTGGCACGACAACCGTGTTGGAATAAACCCAGACAGACACCCTGGTCGGCTTGATCTCTTGTGGTCCTTTCTGTTGCAAATTCTCCATGTATCTTCATTAATGTTCCTTCCCCTTTACATCCTTTACCCCGCGAGATTCGATGGATCTATCTTTCAACTTCTTCGTCGAACTGAGACGTTTACGGAATGAACGGAAATTGATCCTATACCTCGATCCACCGACTACGATCGGGATCAGCATCGCCACTGCGACAAATACGATTGCAGTCTCCGGCACGACAATAACC
>CAYLOP010000183.1:0-5575 GCA_964385305.1 uncultured Anaerolineaceae bacterium
ATGCCCGGTCTTGCTGAAGAAGCGCCGCAAGCTTATAAAGATGTGGACGCCGTTGTTGAGGTTGTCGTAAAAGCAGGGATCGCCCGGAAAGTGGCTCGCTTGCGACCCCTTGTTGTGATTAAGGGTTGATACGCTTCGTTTGCAGACGATGAAAAACCTTAGGGCTTGGAAATCCAGGTCCTTTTGATTCTCGATCGTACGACCGATCCGGTGCTTATTGCCTTCATTTCTTCGCGGGTATCAATCTTCGAAACCGGCGTTTTCCCACCTGTAAAACCAAAGGTTTCACCAACACAAGCTCCGCGTTAGGGTCATCCATAACCTCGCCATCCAGCCGCACTCCATGCTGACGTATCAAGCGTCTCGCCTCGCTTTTACTCTCCACCATCCCCGATTCAACCATAGTCTCCACAAGACTCTTGCCAGGCATCAAGTCGAATTCAGGGATGTCGGTGGGAAAGGCTTGCTGCTGGAATATGCGTTGAAATGCCACCTCAGCCCGCTCTGCATCATCCTCCCCGTAGTAAACGGTGACAATCTCGCGCGCCAGCCGCATCTTGACATCACGTGGATGCATACTCCCCGAAGACATACCTTCATCAATTGCAGAGATCTCATTCGGTGTCAAACGCGTGACGAGCCGGAAATAGGCCCCCATCGCAATGTCCGGCACACTCATCACCTTTCCGTACATGTCTTCCGCACTCGTATTCAGCGGGATGTGATTCCCCAGCGACTTACTCATCTTTACGACGCCATCCGTGCCAGGTAGGATGCCATGGATGATGGCGATGTTGGGTTTCTCGCCCATGGCTTCCATTAACTTTCGCGCAGCGGTGACAATGTTGAAGAGTTGGTCTGAACCACCAATCTGCACATCCGTCTTCAAGTGATAGGCATCATAGCCTTGCATGATTGCATAGAAGAATTCATGTAGGTAGATTGCGTCCTCGCTGTCCCAGCGCTTACGAAACGCCTCTCGCGAGAGGAATTGCTGGATCGTAAAATTCGATGCCAATCCGATCAAATCTTCGAAGGTCAGCTTCGACAACCAGGTGTCGTTATATTCGATCTTGGTCTTCTCAGGGTCAAGGATCTTATAAGCCTGCTGGGCGTAAGTCTCGGCATTGGCCATGGCTTGCTCCAGACTTAATTGCGCACGCACTTTATCCATGTCTGAAGGGTCCCCAACGAGAGAAGTGAAGCGACCGATGACGAACGTCACGTCATGACCTAGTTTTTGAAATTGACGCATCTTCCGCATAGGAACGGTGTGTCCCAAGTGGAGATCGGAAGTACGTGGATCAAATCCACAATACACACGCAGCGGACGCCCCTCCTTTTCACGCGCGATGATCCGCTCCCGGAGCTCATTCGCCATCGCTTGTTTTAGGTTTTCATCACCGTAATCCGTCCCTTGCATCAGGAGGGCAACCTGCTCATCGAGATTCAGTTTCTGCGCCATGTGCTCACCTCAACTTCCGATTCAATAAAAATGCGTGGGCAGGGCAGCCCACGCGGGTTATTCCTAGTGTAAGGCGGATGTGCTACTGCTCATCCTGCTGTGGGTGCACGCAAATAGGGTAACAGGGGGCATCCTGAGCCCCTCGCATAGATATACCTGCGCGCACCAAGGATCATGAGCATTTCCATCGCGCGGTTATCTTACCACATGAACCAAGCTCTGTGTCAAGCGACAACCCCGCATTACATCCGATCATCCTGATCGAATTAATTGGAATGCAAAACGCCAAAGTCAATCAGAGGCAGGTTCGTCCCGGCGGCACACCCACATCTCTCCATCCCTTACGGGTGTTGAGAGCCGCGCCATACTGCATACATAGGCAGCCAACCGCTCACCCCCATCAATGCCTATACGCAACTTCTGTCCAGAATGACTTCCAAGTTCGCACCCCGTCCGAAACGTAAAGTAACCATCTTGCCCAATCACCGCAACACGCCACCCCCTCCCGACCTTTACCACTCGTATCTCTACGATCGCATCCCACACGAGCGCCACTTTCCGCAATGGGCTTCGATAGAACACATGCTGTGGTGTTGTCAGGATTGCGAGTCGCGTATCCATCCAATTGCCGTACGAAATGAGTAGCGACGCCAACAAGAAGAAAAGTAATAGCACGAGTGCGAAGATAGAGACCGGCGCCCCTCGCCAGAGGATCACCGCCACCGTCACCCCCAGAAAACCTGTACATGCCCAGGCGACTCTTTCGCCTCGCCGATTGGGCGCGAAAGGACGATAGGTCACATCACCAGGTAGGCTTTGAATCCTGGTTAGAAAATCTGGAGGGAGCGCCATCTACGGCGTTGTCCTCAGCGCGCTGTCAAAGCTGTTGATGACATGCTCAACGGCTTTATCATCCACCCAATAATGCAGCACCAGACGCATGCTTCTCGGCCCACGTGCCATGACTTTGATCCCCCTGGGTGCCATCGCCTCCGCCAAACCGTGTGCGTCCAACGGCGCACTGGTTTGTAGCTGGATGTAGACCATGTTCGTCGCTGGCGAGCCCTCCATGACATCCACCCCCGGGACTTCACGAAGGCCATCCGCAAGACGCGCTGCACGTCGATGATCCTCCGCAAGACGGTCAATCATCGTCTCCAACGCAACGATCCCAGCGGCGGCCAGAACGCCTGCCTGGCGCATACCCCCACCCAGCATTTTCCGGATGCGTCGCACACGACCGATGAAAGCCTCATCCCCGCAGATCAAAGCCCCAACAGGTGCACACAAACCTTTTGATAGGCAAAATGTGATCGAATCAGCAGGCGCTGCTAGCTCAGCTGCAGGGACGCCGAGCACGATGGATGCGTTGAAGACCCTTGCCCCATCAATATGGAACAGCAACCCGTGCTTGCGAGCCAATTCTCCGACCGCACGCGTATACTCGAGGGAAATCGGCACGCCGCCGCAACGATTGTGGGTGTTCTCCAGCACAATAAGGCGGGTTCTGGGAAAATGCGGGTCATCAGGTCGAATAGCGGCTTCGATTGCTTCAAGTTCGATCGTGCCATCCTGTTGGTTAGGGAGTGTGAATGGGTGTACCCCACCCAATGCAGAAACGCCGCCACCTTCATAATAATAGGTATGCGATTGATCCCCGAGGATCACCTCATCGCCACGTTGACAATGCGCCAGGATAGATGCCAAATTACCCATGGTGCCGGAGGTGACGAAGACCGCAGCCTCTTTCCCGACGCGATCCGCAGATATCTCCTCCAAACGATTAATCGTTGGATCCTCACCATAGACATCGTCTCCTAGTTCTGCCTCGGCCATGGCTTTTCGCATCTCTGGTGTGGGCAGGGACACGGTATCAGAACGTAGATCGATCCATTGCATGAGCGGTTTCTCCTTAGACAATACGTAATTGGTCCAAGACGAATTCAAGCTCATCCGGTAGTGGCGCCTCAAAGTGACGCGGCGCGTCCTCACCAGGAAGCCTGATCGCCAAGCGTGCTGCATGTAAGAATTGGCGCTTGATCGGAAGGGATGGACGCTTCTTCCCGTAAACCCGATCTCCCACAATTGGACATCCAACGAAGCATAGATGGACGCGAATCTGGTGGGTGCGGCCGGTGCGGAGTTGAACTTCCAACAGGCTGTGATTGGGGAAATGCTCAAGCGTTTGGTATACCGAAGTCGCTTCGCGCCCCCTCCCCACCGGAACGACAGCCATACGTTTCCTTTCACGAGGATCACGGCCAATCGGCGCTTCGATCCGCCCTACTGGCGTCGGCGGATGGCCGTCCACAAGCGCGAGGTAAACCTTGTCTACATGGCGATCTTTGAATTGGCGTTGGAGCGCATGGTGGGCTGTGTCGTTCTTAGCCAGGATGATCAACCCGGAGGTATCTTTGTCGAGTCTGTGTACAATTCCCGGCCGGATTTCGCCACCAATCCCTTCGATATCAGGGGCGTGCGAGAGAACGGCGTGCACAAGCGTGCCGGATTCATGCCCAACCGATGGGTGAACAACCATGCCCGCGGGTTTGTTGATGATCAGCAAATCTCTGTTTTCAAAAATAATATCGAGGGGGATGGACTCCGCTCTCAACGTTGTATCTTTCGGAGGTGGAACGTGAGCCTCAATCGTTTCCCCACCCTGGAGTTGAAAGCCTGTTTTGAAAATGATCTCGCTGTCGACGACAACATGGCCAGCGCGAATGAGCTGCTGCCAACGAGTGCGTGACAGGTCCGGGCTGAATTTGGCCAGGCAGAGATCGAGTCTGCCCCCTGGTGGGGTTACTGTGAAACGTATCTTCTGCTCACTCACCCAAGCGGGCGCTCCATTTCAGAGCCACCCTCCTCAGCTTCAACACCAGTAGATGGCTCTGCCATCGCAGCTTCCTGAACCTCGCGTCGTTCGAGAAAGAACATCGTGACAACGAGAATAGCGGTGCCGATGGAAATGCTGGAATCCGCGATGTTGAACACGGGGAACGTGCCAAGTGAAATGAAATCGGTCACTGTACCGATGAAGAGGCGGTCAACGAGGTTCCCCAGAGCGCCCCCAAGCTGAAGGGAAAGCGCAAAGCGGAGGGCGCGCTGGCTGGTTGGCACCTGCGGGAAGTAATATAGGATCGCCAGTGACACAACGATAGCCACGACGGTAAATATCGTCGCCCCTGCCGGAAACAATCCGAAGGCTGCACCCGTGTTATTGGAATGAAGAATGCGAGCATAGGGTAAAAGCCACGCCGTAGGTGACCATGCTTCCCCGACGGCAAGATCCAATCGTACAAGGTACTTCGCCCATTGATCCAATGCAACCACTAAACTAGCAATCCCCAACAAGACCATGTAGTCACGTACTTTCGACAAAGTGCCCTCCAGACATTATCGCTCGCATTTAAACCACTGAGAGTTGATTGTACCGCATCGATGCGTCCTTGCGTAGTCGAACGAAACGCGCGAAGCGCACCCATTATGGATGCGCATCATTCTCAGTACTCGACCGCGTAACCACAACTGCCTCGATGTCACATTGGCATCTAAGCAGTTCTGAGTATCAGATCCCCGTTAGCTCTCTAACCGTGTTATCGCGACTGTGAGGGTTTCGTTATCAAAAGCCTGCGTTGTTGAAGCCTGCCCCTCTGGCTCGCTTACTTCGAACAGCTCGACAGCCAGCGTTTCACCCATGATGTAGGTGCGATGTGCCTCAACAGCCTCCGCCAGCCGATCGCTCGCATGAAATTGCAGTAGGATCCGGTCGTCCACATTCAAATCAGCCTGCCTACGAAGGTCTTGTACGCGACGCACAAACTCCCGCGCGAGCCCTTCCAACTCTAGCTCGAGCGACAGTTCGGTCACCAACGCGGCTACATAGGCACCTTCATGAACCGCCGAAAAACCCTCCTGCGCTTCAACCCGCACCTCAACTTCTTCTGGCAGGATGTGGATGGTATCGCCATCGACCTCGACCTCAAGCGCCTCACCCCTCTGCAGGCGTCGGACGGCATCATCGACATCTATTTTGAGCAGGACCTTTTGAATCGCCGGGAAGCGCGCACCGTATTTCTGGCCCAACTGCTTTGGGAGAGGTTTGAGATG
>CAYLOP010000184.1:0-5533 GCA_964385305.1 uncultured Anaerolineaceae bacterium
GTACGGGCAGACGACCTTGTTATCGAGGAGACCGGCGGGCGTGTCAATCCGATGGGCGTTGGGATTGCGGGCGCGCTGGGCGGCTCGTGCCTGGTGGGCGTGTTCTCGCTGGGCTTGTTTGGCGTGCTCATCGTGCTCGTCCGCCACGCCGGACGTGGCCCGCTCAGCTTCACAGCGCAGCGTGGCTGGATCGTAGCGGCATGGGGTCTCTGCCTCCCAATGGTGGCGCTGTTTGCGTATTTCAGCCTGGCCGTCCCGGCGACTGTCCTGCTCGAACTGCTCCTGGGCGTGGCATACGCCGCCTGGCGGAAACGACCGCGCCTGCCGCTGCTGACGGGGATCCTGATCGCCAACACGATCACACAGCTCCTGCTGTGGGCGAGCCTGGAGGCGGTTGCGAGCGGGTCGGTGTGGACTGCTCTGTTGATCGGCGAGACCATGATCTGGCTGATCGAGGCGCTCGTCGTTTATCTCACCCAACGATCGGCCATGCGCAAGCGTGAGGCGCTGCTTCTCAGCCTGGTCTTGAACGCCGTCAGCTTTGCGGCGGGGCTGTTGATGCCGTTTTAGGGAACGGATTTCATTAATCCGTTAACGGCATTTCAGCGTTCCGCGTTATCGGATAGGTTGTCGGTGAGACAGGTGCCGTAAAGAACGCCGGCGGTCTCGTTCCATGCTGCTTGCCGACCGTCAAATGCGACACGGTGGACCTCGACTCATAATCCTAATACGAAGTAAAAAAAGGATCAGGGGCAGGATCCCTCAAGCCTGCCCCGATCGAATTTTGCGATTCTTATCGCATATTTGAAGTGAGTATCTGGATACCCACCCACCCTTGTTTAGCCCGCATACACCCTTTCGATGATCGGCGTGATGTATTCGAGCAGCCGTTCAGGATGAGCCGGTTTTCCGTCGACGACCAGGTCGTGGACTTCAAGGTCCTGGTCTGTGTTACAAAACCATACTTCATCCCCGATCGACAAACGCAAGGGCAATGATGCTACCCGAGTGGCAAATCCGAGCTTGCCCATGCAATCGTCAATCCCAACAGTCCCTTCATTCACCTCGATCACGGTCGCTTTAACCCAGCGCCATACGATTTCCGGGATGGGTGGGTTCCGGTCTATCGCCACCAACTGCTGAGCCCGGATGTTAATACGCTCGCGAACAAGAGCCGAGTAGTTCGTCGTTACGACATCGCCACTCCCGACCCATTGCACTTGACAACCCATTTCGGTACAGCTTATCGTTACCGCTAGTCCTAGATTCATTTTCGCATCCCTTTTCAATGCCTTCCGCTTTAAAATCGAAAAAGCCGAAGACGTGGGAGCCACGCTCGCGGCTTTCTGACGATCAAGAAGATTACGCTTAACCTGGGTAAGTCAAATCTATCACTTCAGAACATCTTTTCAAGCCGGGAGGAACATCCGTGGCAAGATCGGAATGATGGTCAGGTTCTTCCATGATAGACAACCCATAAGCACTCTCCTTCGGCCAATGGCCTGAGAATTCTGTTTACCCAGGGTATGAGAATTATAACATGAGGGGACTGCCGCGTAATACTATGCTATGAAGAGGATCGAAGCGGCCAGCGAATAACCGCTGGCGTTGACCACACTTACTTCTTTACTCACATGGGATCCAGTCCAGGCAAGCTGGACGAACGGTCAAGCGCATCCTTCGGATGTGCTCTGCGAGGCTCTCGTCAAGGTCATCAAGGGCGAAGGGGGCGGCGCGTTTTGTCGATACGGTTGTATGATGATGCTGCTGATATCACTGGAGATATAGCCAACCCCGCCGCTCGGCACTAAAATGTTAGCATGCCAATATCGGCTGCGCTTGGGAGGTACGAAGATGGAATGGATGCCTGAGCTAAGAATCGGCTGGCTCAACGGGTGGATCCCCTTGGGGCTATTGGCCTTGACCGATGGGATTCTGTTCCTGGTCTTCCCCAAGAAAGTCGTTGAGCGACTGTTCGATCGGTCTGGATGGTCCAAACGGCAGATCGTCTTCACCGTGATCGGAAAACTGTGTGCACTGGTCTGCCTGGCGATGATCATTTTCACACCCATGAAGATCGGGACGGCTGTTTTCATCCTTGGGGCGGTTGTGGTCGTATTGGGCTTGGCAGGCCTGGCGAAAGCGCTCATCGATTTCAGGAGCACGCCGCCCGGCGAGCCTGTTGTGGTGGGAATCTACAACCTATCCCGCCACCCGCAGATCGTGATGTCCTCCGTCGTCCTACTGGGGAGCTGCATCGCCGTCGGTTCTTGGTTCGCGCTGGTCATGCTCTTGGCAGCGAGGATCTTCAGTCATTATGGGATCGTGGCGGAGGAAGAAGTGTGCCTGAAGGAATATGGGGATTCGTATCGAGCGTATATGAAACGAGTTCCGCGATACCTGGTGTTCTTCTGATCGTCTGCCAGCGATATTCAGAGCCCGCGGAGAGCTGATGCGCCAATCGAGTGCCCGGCGCACGAACCAGGTTCATACCGGTAAGTCAGTCGAATAGCATTCGTTGGCGAAAGTGTTCGGCGTGTCTTATCCCGAATTTGGAAGGGATTGCTGTCTTTTTCACGGGGATGTGAAAAAGGAGATGTAAAAATGACCAGATTGCTAGATGAGATCAAGGATGATTTGCATTTCATAAAATCCCATACACTGCAACCCCAGTGGTACAAGATTCTGAAGATCTTTATCGTTTTAGGCTTCCTGGTGGGTTACTGTGCTTTGTTCGGAATAAGCAAGACCATCCTTTTCTTCGCCGTTTTCCTCTTCTTGAGCCTCCTTGTCCACCTGATCTACCGGTCCAAGACGAATAAGTGGACCCGAAGTTGGCTCGATTTTAAAGTCGTTGAAGAAAATAATGAGATTAGGGCCGAAAGTATCGGCAAATGCTACTATTCGGCAGTCGTCATCAATGCTATTCTCTCCCTTGTTGTCAGCCAAATATGGGCATAAAAGCGCAAATCAAGCATTCGTTGCACACGCCCATAGAGAATGAGACTTGATCAGCGAAGTCACCATGGCGGGCTACCACCCGCAGGAGCGAAGGCAGCCTCAGCGCCCGAAACAGTCGATCATGGCTTAGCAGCGCAGCTCAGCTCGCAGCCATCAGGTCATGTACTGGAAAGGAAAGCGGTGCTATGAAGCATTCGAGATACCTTCCTCTATTCATCGTTATCATCACCGTGATGGCATCAGGTTGCAGCACCCTACCCCCGACGCCCACAGAGGTCCCTACACACGCCGTACCTACCCAAACAACTGCCCCGCCAATTCCATCGCCGACGCCGGAGCCGCTCACGAGCCGTCTCGGGCACATTAGGATATCCGAGTCAAATGAACTGGCGGATTATGCCTATCGCTCGTTCCTGCAAATTCCTGTAGGAATGGTTTGGGGGCCGGACGGCCTGCTCTACGTTGCCGATTGGATGGGCCACCACATTGTCCGTGTTGCGAAAGACGGCACAATGGATGATCTCCCTTTCTGGAAATCGGTCATGACACTGCAGTACGATGGCCCGCGGGATGTCGCCTTCGATTCGAAAGGCAACCTTTATACCAATAATCATGGTCACATATTTCGAGTTGACACAAGCGGCAATGTCACGGAACTGCAGGGAATTCAAGGAAGCCCAGTGGCTAGTATCGCCATCAGTGCGGGGGATGAGTTGTATTATACAGACCGCTCCCAACAAGGTGCACTGCGCAAATGGAATCCTGCAGGATATTCCCAAACCGTTGTTCCTTCCCTGCCATTTGCAGCGGGCTTGGCCTTCGGACACGATGGAACACTTTATCTCACGCAATTGGGACAGGGGCATGTTTTGAAGATTGATGTAGCCACCGGAAGGAGGTCAACGTTTGTGGAGGATGTATGCGGACCCGATCTATGCTATCTCGCCATTGACCCCGAAGGAGATATTTGGGTGCGCGGCATCCATCGCTTAAGCCAATTCACCCCTGAGGGAATTGAAAAACCTTTCGTAATAGATGGTCTAACTTACCCTGGAGGTCCACACAACTGGCATACATCAGGAGGGATCGCTTTCGATGATGAGGGCGGCTTATGGATAGCCTCCTACAGTTCCTGGTTGATAAGGTTGGTTCCGCTTACGACGGGTCAACCTGACCCAGAATATACCCTGCAGGTGATTTCCCCCGGTCTGCAAGTGGGCGACCTGGAAGCCGGCTCCAACGGCGAGATTTATGCGCCCGACGAGAATGCGAAACAAGTGCTGCGCATCGCGCCAGATGGCGAAGTAGAAGTATTGCTACAACATGACGCTAATGGCCGCCCTGCCATTGCAGTGGATCGCGCAGGAGATGTTTATCTCGGTATGCCTTATGGGGAGATCGTGCGACTCGATACGAACGGCACGCTTTCGCACTATGCAACATTACTGACTCGGCGGATGGTGTTTGGCGCGGACGGCGCGCTGTATGCTATCGTAGGAGACTATAGTTTTCCAAAGTCTATAGTCCGTATCACAGAGGTTGACCAATACTCAACCATAGCCACGCAGATGGATGGGGTTCCGCTCGGCAATGGTGAAGCTCAAATCAGCCCGGCGCTGGATGCAGGACTCTATGTTTTAGTCCCATGGGAACGCAAGCTGTTCTTCGTTGATTTCAACGGGCAAGGGCACCTCATCGCCGATCTCCAGGCGTTGGGCATTGGCGGGGGCAATATGGCGGCATCCCCTGTGACGGGCGATATCTACCTCACCTATGGTCATGACTACGTATATCGAGTCGATCCGGAGGGCGGTTACGAAGAAGTCGCTACCGGCGTGGTTGGGGATGCTACGGCCATGGTCGTCAGCCACGACGGGAATTGGCTGTATGTGGCCGAGTCAGGTGTAATCGACAAGATCCCGATCTCGGGCAACCTGCCTTGAGCGCTTCAACAGGCTGATTGAGATTTAGATGCACGCATGTGCTCCAACGTCGGCTGATCCTGACCTCCATTCGCCCCCTACGCGGATTCTGCGAGAGGGAGGCTGCGCGGAACGCACCCTAGCGCAATAGGAGACCGTTAGATGCCAACGCCAGGGGAAAAGAGGATCCATGATGAGAACGCATCGTGCCAACGCATTCATCCTTGCGGCATTGATCTCTTCGTTGGCGTTCGTACGTCGACATCTTACCTCATCGCTAACCACCATGAGGTTGTCACTACCCCATAACCGATAATCCCTCATTCCTAATCGCACGAGATAAACTATTCTCTCCAGAATTGCATACGACCTCAGCTATAATAGGATGTGGTCCTTCAAATGTTCCGATGATCTCGTCTATTCAGGAAAGGAACCATGGATTACAACAAAGAAATCGAATCCGCACTTGATCATCCACAAGCGCTGGAAGCACTTTATCAATCAGCCCACAAGCAAAAGGACGAACAGGGCTTTCGTGATGCGATTGAGGCTGGCTTTGAAAAAAATCCCGATAACCTTCTCTATGCCGCATGGCATTATCGCCTTCAGGAAACCTTGGGGGAACTTCGTCAGCAGCCACACGCTGCCAA
>CAYLOP010000185.1:0-5469 GCA_964385305.1 uncultured Anaerolineaceae bacterium
GCTGGCGAGTTTAAAGAGTGTGACCTGCAAGGGAATATTCAGCGGATATCCCAACCCATAGGCGCCCCACTCCTCCCCGGCGAAGATGGAGCCTTCCAACGCGATGCCATATCCCTTCACGCTCCAAATCGCGAGCGCATCCCAATGAGAATAGGAGCGCCCGACAGCGATGGCAGCTGCGATAAGAAAAAGGACTCCAAGTATTCCGAGGGACATTTTTCCGGAAAGGGATTCCCCGGTTTCGCTATGCTTGCGATGCAGCTTAGGCTTTTTTTCTTCACCATGCCCGGTCAGACGGCGCCGTAAGAAGATGATGCCAAGTAGTAAGATAACTCCGGATGCAAGGACGGCGGAGAAGATAGAAATCCGAACACCAAGCCATGAGAGCACGAATAACCCCCATGCAAGGATTCCGCTTCCAAGCGGATAGGCGACGCTCACAAACTCGATGCGTGTGGCCGCGGGGACCAACAGCATCGCAAGGAGAAATCCCAGCAGGGATAGCCAAAAGATTACAAGCAAATCAAGCAGCAAAGCTTGGATAAAAATTCGACCTACTCCTTATCAACGCTTGGGATGTATATCCCGCTTTTCTTATTTAGAGGTATGTACAGCTTGTCGCCTATTTCGACGCCTTCTCCTACTGGACCGCCGATGACATACTTCGTATTCCCCTTGACATAGCCTAGACAAACTTCAAGAGGATCACTGCAATTATCCACTTCACGGGGGTAAAAGTAGTACTGCATGAGCGCGATGGACGTGAACGGCCCACGCTGCCCCCGATAGGGCAAAACCACGGTAACACCACGATCAGATGGAACGATCTCACGTATAAAACGAATATATTCCGCTGCTTCTGATCCCAGTTGAAGCTGCGCGCTGCGTTCGATCGCCGCTTCTCCCCAGACCGAGCTGATCTTTCGAATTTCGGGAAGGATATACTCCTTGCCAAGGTAAATACACTGAATGACAAGGACGATTAGAATCAGGGCGCTTCGCCAATCTGTCTGCTGCGCCTTCTGCAGCCAATTCTTTTGGCCAGGTGCCCCATCATGATCGTTATCAACGTGGGACATCGTCTCCATTCCATCATGATCCATTACTGGGCGTCGTGTTCCCCCCAAGCGACCGCCTCTCGGAGAAGCGAATTTCGGCAACGCCTTGTTTATTGTGAGCGTTTGAAGTGATTACTGAAAGATATGCGTTCAAGAACGATCATTATTACGAAACCAACAAGAAAAATAATACCGAAGATGAGATTAGCTCCTAGGACGCTGGCATCAAGCGCAATAAAGGCCACCAAACCAAGCATGACTGCGACCAACTGCATGGCGATCACCGAGCGAGTCGAGTCAAGTCCGAGCGCCACCAAGCGATGGTAAGTGTGATCCTGATAGGCCTGGAAGATCGGCTCGCGTCGGCGCAGACGCGAAATAACCACCAGGCTGGTGTCAAAAATGGGCACGCCCATGACTAATATCGGCGTAAACCACGACACCCCTTGCGGTAAGCCCGCTTGACCCGGGACATAGGCGATGCCGATCGCGGCGAGCACAAATCCCAGGAGTTGTGACCCCGAATCACCCAGGAACATTCGTGCCGGAAAGACATTGAAATAAAAAGCGCCCGCAGCCGCACCTAACACGGCAGCCGAAAGTTCCGCCAAAACAGGCTGGGAAGCATCGATCGTGACGAGCATGAAAAAGGCCGCAGCGATCCCACCCAATCCGAGTGCCAAGCCGTCCATGCTGTCCACGAGGTTAAAAGCGTTCGTCAGACCGACAATCCAAATCAGTGTGATAAGGATATCGAGCCAGTCAATGCGTGTGATGTGTACCTGCACATCGAAGAGCGTGAGAATTCCGGCGGCGAGCAATTGCCCGGCCAACTTCTGATAGGGAGCGAGCCCAAAACGGTCATCGAGCACCCCCCACATCAATACCACACTCCCTCCGACGAGGATCCCGATAACCTCACGATTGATCCTCGGCTGCAGCACGAGGTAGGCGATGAGGATCGCGACGCCTAATACCAGACCCCCCACAGATGGAATGGGGATTGCATGCTGCTTATGTGGCGCCGAACCAGGGACATCCACCAGGCCGAGTTTGCTTGCCAGACGCATAGCCAGGGGTGAGAGGAGCAGCGATCCAACGGCTGTGAGCAGGAGGATCGGGAAAAGATCAGCTAATCGGGTAACCACGCTTGTTACGCTCGCAGGTTCATCGCAAACAACACGAGGAAACGGCTCTTATACGCCTTCCTACATGGCGCCCATTGTAGCACAGTCAACCCGCCCCAACCTCATGTCGCCGCCCGCTTGTTACGCCACGCGGTTGCCGTCACCAACCCAAAGATGATCCACATTTGAGGCAGTGCGTAACTATCCAGGCTGAACCCCTCCACAAGCTGAACGACGATTCCCATCAACCCCGCAAATCCGATCATCTTACCCAGCCGGTTGCCGTGCAGGAAAAGATCGTATGCCATGCATCCCATGAGAAGGATCCATACGAGGAAAGCTGAGGTGCCAACAATACCGGTCTCTGCAAGTATACGAAGCCAGAGATTCTTAGGATTGGGGAAACCAGGATAGGTTGAATCAAGCACCTTGCGAATTTCGGTGAGGCGGTATGCAAATGGGGGAATCGTCGACGTGAAAAGGAAGCCGGTGTTTCCAGGCCCGACGCCAAAGATGGGATAGCGTTCGAAGGCGCCATAGCCCGTTGACCAATAGACGATACGCTCTGCGAAGGCGAGCCGGTTTGCTACCTCATAACCCACCTCATCCGGGTGTAGAGCCTGAATCTCACTCATCTGTGCTGGCAGGCGGAAAAGGTTCCTGAAACGACGGTCCACGGTTGTGAGGCCGCGAACGGCGGCAAACGCGAAAGCTAGAAGCACGCAGATCCCTGCGAATGTAACAGCTGGTGGCATGAGTCTTCTAGCCAATACCCGCCCTCTCGCATCCGGTCGCTCTCCCCTCCTCGCGATCCGTTTCCCAAGTTGCCAGCAACCGATCAAATATAGAAGACCAACGACAACGCCTAGACTGAAAAAACTGATCCGTGACTTTGTCATATACAACACAGCCAAAGACCACAACGCCAGGAGCAATTCCACAGAGAGAAACTTCTTGATCGATGGAAAGACGGAGATTCTCCGAAAAACACTACTCACCATGAAGGGCAGGTATAGCAGCACCAGTTGATTGCCCAGCCAGGAGGGCTCATACGCCAGCCCTTCCACCCTGTTTTCGAGCATATCCCGAATCGAGAATAGGCGGTGGATCTCGTTGAGGCTGTCGGGCACCTCGCGGATGCCATCGAACACGATCCAGATCTGGACGGTGGACCACGCCAACGCCAGGAACGCCCCGAGGTAGATCGCCTTCAAGCTTTGCCGGACTTCCCTCTCATTGGATGGAAGAATGCTCGCACACAGATAGAAAGCAAGACCAAAGGCGAGTGTCGCCAGCGCGCGGATCTCGCGCGAAAGCACGCTTTGACCTTTATACGGGAGAAGCGGCAAGTTAAGCGCCAGGACCCCGGAAAGTAAAGCAAGCAAGCCAAAAGCAAGCAGGGGCCAAAATGCCGCCGGCAATTTCCCGCCAGATAAAAGATGCGGGAGCAGCCAGGCGAAGCACAGCGCAGCCAGTGGAATCAGCGCCATAGGGCTCACAGGGGTGTTACTGAAGAAGCGCGCGACTACCGGATAACTGGTTGCCGGCAGTGTTACCAGGAGAATAAGCCATGTCAACCAGATGAATTGACGGTAGCGACGATGCCCCAGGACGGCCTGGATTTGATTCATGCGTTCCCACACCCTATTGGATTCAGATCAGATCGCAGGATGACCATTGTAGAATTGGTATTCAGCGCCTGAAGAAGATCGCGTATGCCAATCCGAGCAGTAATCCAGCGAAACTCATCGACAGGATAAGGCTTCCCCGCCCCCAAACCACCGGGGTCGAGGGTGTCTCTGCATCTTGGAGGAGTGTGAAGGAAAATGCCGGCAGGATCCCCTTGCTCTCGGAGACCTCGTTCGCCAACGACTTAATCATCCCATCAGGATCCGCCAAGCCGCTTGTGGAATCACACTCCCACGCTACGATTTCGGGATGATCCGGTGCAGGTTCTAAGCTGCATCCCATGTTGAAGAATTCAGCCTGCAATTCGCTCGCTCTCCAAGCATGCTCCAGCGCGCGCTCAAGCTCAAGCATGGCGCTCTCCGCCCATGCACTCGCGAGGGCGGCGGCTTCACCAGGTTGTGCGGAAAGTGCGATCAGCTCCCACGTTGTGCCCTTATCCCCGAGGCGAAGGTTGCCCCGCAACGTATCGAGATTCTGCGACGCGATTGAATCCCTATAGGCTTCTTTGATGGAGGTATAGATCCCCTCGAGCGTCGAATCAGCATGTAAGAGCGCCCGGACGCGATCGTAGGCGTCCCGGTAGGCATTCTCATCAAGAGGAAAGGTTCGGCCATAGTCGATGCTGATCCCAAGAACAGCCTTTGCCTCATATAATGGTTGCCTAAGGGTAGAGATACCCCACCCCACCAGCCCGCCTGCAACAAAGAATAGGATGAGGACCCACCAGCTTTGGACGATCTTTCGAAAGATCAAGCCGGGTTCAATATCTTTGTTCATAGATGGATTCTCTCCATTCGCAAGGAGCTCAATTCTCCGCTGCTTCTTTCCCCTCAGCTACGTCCCGCAGCAAGCGATGATATTGCCCTGTCAACATGCTGCGCTCGAAGTTTTGCTCGACATACGCCCGCCCGTGTTCGCCGGCGATCACGAGTTTATCCGGTTCGTGCTGACACGCAAGGATTTCATCCACCAAGGCTTGTGGATCTTCAGGGGGAACCCAACAACCGCAATGTACTTCGCACACGATTCTTGCGATCTCCGAATCCTCTGGGACGGCCGCCAGCATCGCGCGCTGGCTCGCCATAATGGTGTACGCCTTGCTGGGGACGCTCAGCAAGCCCATGTCGCTGCGCAGCGTCACAAGGGAAAGATCTGCACTTCCATAAACCTCAGCGATTCTTTCTTTGGGCTGTGTGGTAGCGAAGCGCACATTCTCCAAGGCTAACGCCTCACACCTTACGACAAGATCGGCCTTCGCGCTGCCTTCGCCCACAATCAAGAATATGATCTCCTGATGATGCTTCAAGATATTCGCCGCCTCGATCACGGTTTCCAGGGCAGCTGCGTAACCTAAATTACCGGCGAAGAGAACGATGAATTTGTCCTCTAAACCAAGCTCCACTCGAAAGGAATTTATCTTTTCGATAGGACGAATTGCCGTTAAATCAACCCAATTCGAGATGACCCGGACCACCTCTTCTGGCACACCTTTCTCGAGCAGGTTGCGTTTCATTCCGTCGGAGACGACTGTAACCCGTGTGGCTCTTCTGTAGATAAAACGTTCGAGCGCATGGAAGGCTGCAATGACGCCCCTG
>CAYLOP010000186.1:0-5453 GCA_964385305.1 uncultured Anaerolineaceae bacterium
CTCGTTTGCCCTTCCACTAAAGCCCGTCGCTCAATCCACATTTGTTTCGCCGCTGTCTTGGGATGGGACCAGAGGAGAGGGTGCATAAGGAGTGTTAAAGTGACCGAGAAGCCAGCGAAAAGTAGAAGGTTGCGAATTCGATTCTGAGCGGGTTTTCCGCTTCGCTCGAGAGTCCATACATTTGCAAGCAAGCTGACTGGAAGAAGCGTAACCGCAGTATATTTTGAACATACCGCTACAGTAAAACCAACGCCGTTAAGCCAGGGCTTGTGATCAGCGACAAGTATGCCGTAAATCGCCAGACAAACACCAAAGATAAGGGCGCCCTCCGCCATAGCACGACGACCGTGAAGCAGGATGGCACCGTTGGCGGCTAGGAAGATGGCTGCGAGGAGTGCTGTAGTGTGACTGGAGAGCTTCATTCCACATAGGTAGATCAAGACCACGCTGCATGGGAGCAGGAGTGTGACAGCAAACCTGCTCACCAGGAGCACCCCCGGGTCTGGCAGGGCGCCAGCAGCCGCATTTTGTTCCCATCCCAAGGACCAATTCCAATCGACGGATACTGTGTCGGCTTGATAACCAGCAAGGCGCCTTCCAATGCCGACGATGTATTTCACCAGGGGTGCATTAAGTAGTCTATAGTTGAGGTCGTCATCTCCTGAGATGGACGGTTCCCAGGCGAGTGATTTCGGATTGACGAGAAACATGTCGAGGTCACGGCTCTGATAGAGGATCGAACTTTCGTCGGGATGAAAAGGCACATCTCCCAAACCCCAAATGAGAAATCCAGTATAGAGCAATAAGGCCAAAACGGAGAGAAGGTACCGGAGCTGGTGCTTCATGGTGTGGGAATCCGTTTGAATACGAGCATCCCGCGGCTACCGTATATGTCTGTTGGGATGGTTCTCATGAGATCATATCTTTGGTTGAAACGGGCGTCCCGGAGAAGTCCGTTGCGCCCATATGCCTCAAGGACGACGAGATAATCGGGTTCTAGTTCGACGATGAGGTCGGGGGGAATGGCGTAGTTTTGTCCCTCTGCCAAGAGCGAATCGGGTAGGGGGTAGTACGAAGTCGACTGGGGTGAAATCAAGCCGATCGTGTCGAGAATATGCGCCCTTGAGAAGTAACCCAGTGCGCCGATGTCGCCGGCCGCAAGCGTTTCACCCGGTTTAATCCAGCCCACGAAGTCCCGTCCAACCTGTTCGTAGAGTAATTCAAGCTCGATGTATGCCATGCGAGGGGCGGGTCGGGTTGGACCGTGATCAGGGTGCAAGGTCCAGCCATTTAATGTAAGCCCAACAGCCAGGATGGCGAAGGCAATGTGTGGCAAGTTGGATTTGATGTCTTGCGAGATGCGATCGACACCCAAGAAAATGCCCAGGAAATAAGCGGGGAGCGGAGGTGTGAGATACCATCGGAAGATGAGAGGGTTGGCCACCGAAAAGGTAATGAAATAAATCCAGGGGTAGGCAAAGATCGGCCAGGCTTCCGGTTTCTCATGGCATAGACGGATCCCCCCTAAGCCGAAGAGGATGGGGAAGAGCACGAGCCCGAGACCGATCCACCATGTCCCAAACAGAAGATGCCCGACGAAGGGTGTGGCATAGTGCTGCAGCAGGCGAATCAGTCCCGCCTCCTGTGGGAGGTGGTAGGCAAGCGTTTTTGCAAACATAGAGTGTGGGATGGGGCTTCCATAGATAACTGTCCCACAGATCCCCCATAGCAGCAGGGGCGCAGCGAAAGCAACAAACTCACGCACGGAAAATGGAAGCGGGTTCGGGTTAAGACGTCTCCAGGGTAGACTTCGTCGTACTCTCTCAACCACGATGAGACCGACGAATAATAACGCATCTGGTCGTGTAATCAGGCTCATGCTGCCTAAGAGGGCAGCGGGGACTGGCTTGGCTTTCGAATGGAAGTAAAATGTACCAACAAGCAGCAGGACGAAAAAGCTGGTTTCCATACCGCCGATAGCAAAAGTAACAGACCAGGGTGCGATCGCCCATATGGTCGCGGCGGCTAAGCCGGCATATCGATGTCCGAGCGACTCACCGAGCTTGATCAGCAGCCAGCATGTAAGCACATCGGCGAGGGAATTGAGCAACCAGGCCAAATATGGGAACGGCGCAGATGCTCCACCGCTCAAAGAGCCTAAAGCCGCCATCATCAAGGCGTAGAGTGGCGTCGTCGTACCGAGCACCCATTCACCAGGATTGTAGACGAGCCCCTGACCTGCCAGCATGTTCTGTGCGTAGCGGAACGTGATGAACGCGTCGTCAATCGGACGAGGACCTGGGATCAGACGTGCTGCCAGAGCCAGGGCAAGAGGGAGATAATCCGTTTGAAGTACTCTTCTCAAACGCACTTGGACATTATACAAGCGGTTAGGAAGTCAGGAAAGCATCTCCTGCATGCTGTGCCCAATTGGGCAATCGTAGCCTTTGTGCTTCTGTGTGCGCTAATGCTCAAGATCGTCTTACTTCTATTGGGAGCCATTCCCTTTAACGCCGACGAGGCGGTTGTGGGGCTGATGGCACGTCATATTCTGCAGGGGCGTTGGCCTGTTTTTTTCTATGGCCAAGCGTATATGGGGAGTCTGGATGCGTCGCTCATCGCGCTGGGTTTCGCGATGTTTGGACAATCTGTCGCCATCATCCGTGCAGTGCAAGTACTGATATATTTGGGGACCGTATATACAAGCATGCTTCTTGCCCGCGAACTCTTCTCGTCAAAGTGCGCGGTCCTGATTACGGGCGTGCTCATGGCGATACCAACCGTAAACGTAACATTGTACACAACGATTTCACTCGGAGGCTACGGCGAAGCTCTGTTGCTAGGCAATCTATTGCTCTTGTTGACACTGCGAATCATTCGAAGTCCTCATAAAGTCTGGAAATACATACTTTGGGGCTTCCTGGCGGGGTTAGGGTTCTGGGGTTTTGGTTTTACCCTGGTCTACAGTCTTCCTTGTTTCGCAGTAATTTGTTGGATAGCCATACGAAATCTAGCTCGGCGCAAAGCATTTATTCGAATGTCCGCTCTCATGCTGGCTGTCATGCTGGGCGTCAGTCCAGTGATCTACTACATGATCAAGGAAGGCGCAGGTGTTTTAGTGCGAGAGCTTGCCGGCTCGGCGATATCTGGTGCATCGTCGGCAAATTTATTGCTTGCCGTTGTGCAACGTACGATCAACTTTTTCCTGCTTGGTGGCACCGTGATCTTGGGAATGCGACCGCCTTGGGAGGTCCGCTGGCTTGGACTTCCGCTCGTGCCATTTGTCTTTACTTGTTGGATTCTCGTTCTCATGCAAGGCATTCTTAAAATACGCAAGGGGAAGGTAGCATTAGAGGGGCACCTCCCCATTTATGCGATGGTAGGCACCCTCATAATGGGCTTTATACTTTCACCGTTTGGTGCAGATCCATCTGGACGCTATTTCCTTCCCTTCGCGGTCGCTATGGCGCTCGGGGCGACGGATCTGATCGTTGGTGAGGAGCCGAAGCTTCCGGAACGTCTGGGGGGGTGGCTGCTCCTCAGCGTTCTGGTATTCAACCTTTGGGGACACATACAGACAGCGAGACGCAACCCTCCAGGGATAACGACTCAATTTGACACCATCACACAAATCGATCATCGCTATGATTCTGCACTGATCGAGTTCCTGGAGGGAGAGGGTGAGAGGAGAGGTTATACCAATTATTGGGTTGCCTACCCACTGGCGTTTCTATCGCAAGAGCAACTGGTTTTCACCCCACGTTTGCCCTACCACCTGGATTTTCGTTACACACCCCGCGACAATCGCTATTCCCCTTATGACGCCATGGTTGAGACAAGCTCCCGTGTTGCCTACATCACAACCAACCATGCCGCATTAGATGAAGTCATCCGTGTACAATTTCGCGTTGAGGGGATAAGCTGGCAGGAGACCACCATCGGTGACTACCAGATTTTCTATGCGCTATCTCGACCCGTGCGCCCGGAAGAAATCGGCGAACAATGGTTGTCTGATTAGGTCAAGGCTTGGAGCTTGCCCGATACGACCATTTCCCTAATCCTGATGAGCCCTGCCTGCTGCAAAGCCAAAAGTTTCCCACCGGCTCTGACTTTGCTGTGTCGCAGTGACGATGTATAGTACCTTTTCAGGGAAAGATGATGTTTCGTTCGTGTCGCATAGAGGACAAATATACAAGCTGGCGTCAAACATTGGAGGCAACTTGAGCTTTCGGCGTCTCGTAATCCTTTTCACTTTCCTTGCGATCCTCACAATGGCCGTGCGGGTTTCAGTCGACACGGATACCTGGTGGCATCTTAGGGCAGGGTCTTGGATTGTTGAACATCGACAGATCCTGCGCAGCGATCCATTTTCACTTACCAGGCAAGGCCAGTCATGGATCTATCCAGGATGGCTCTCTCAGGTTGTCATCTTTGGCGTTTATCAGGGGCTCGGTTTCGCCGGCCTCAACCTGTTCACCGGTGTGATGGTGACCCTGGCTTTCCTGGCGATCTGGCAACTTTTAGAGGGGCCGCTCCTCCTACGTTCCGCGATTGTTCTCGTGGCAGCGACGGTTTCTGGTGTCTATTGGTCAGCACGACCCCAAATTTTCAGCTTTCTCTTTACAGGTCTGACTCTGCTCATCCTCGAGAATGCGGCGCGAGGCAGGCGAAGATGGCTGATTGCTCTCCCCCCGCTAATGACGCTGTGGAGCAATCTACATGGTGGATTTGCGATTGGTTTCATCCTTATGATCTGTTATTTTGCGGGGGAGATCTTTACGATACTGGGTGAGACACGCTTTCAGATAAGCGGATTGGGAGAGGCGTGGAGGGGACATCGTGAATGGTTAGCGACCTTGAGCCTCACAGGGCTTGCGTGCGCGTTGTTTGTAGGGATCAACCCACACGGATTCCGAATGTTGCTTTATCCCTTTAAAACCGTTTCTATTGGTGTGTTACAGGATTATATTCAGGAGTGGCAATCCCCAAATTTTCACAGAGTCGAAGCTCAACCATTTATCTGGATGTTGATCCTTACATTGATCAGTCTCGCGAAGTCACGCATCCATATTCGCTCGGAAGAGCTGCTATTGGTCTGTGTATTCACCTATCTTGGTTTAATGGCAGGTCGCAACATTGCACTCTTTGCCCTTATAGCAGCTCCTATTCTGGCACGCCATGCTTATGCGAGCCTGAAACCCCTTCTGGACGCAAGAGAAAGGGGTAGACAGCTTCCTGAGAAATTTACACGCGTGATAAATATGGTTTTCTTTTTCCTTCTGTTGACCGCGGCGATCCTCAAGATCACACCACTTCTTAGTCCAGAATTCAACCAGAAGGCCATCAACGATAAAGTCCCTGTGGAGGCTGTAGAAATGCTAAAAACTGCGGAACCACCGGGCGAGCTCTTTAATTCATACAACTGGGGAGGGTATGTGCTTTAGCAGCTTTAT
>CAYLOP010000187.1:0-5425 GCA_964385305.1 uncultured Anaerolineaceae bacterium
GGTCTTCGATGTCCCTGCTGCCGACCTGGATGGTGTCCACGCGGCTATCGGCTCTGACGAGGGATAGCATCGCGTACTCTCGGCACTGATGGTATATCGAGAGGGCCTTCATGTGAAGGCCCTCTCTTCGTACGATCTCGAATTTTGGCTTTGCTTATCCTACCATATCTTGCAGCCGAGACGTCTACCCATGCAGCTTGGGCTTGATGAACCTATGATCTCCATGCCTTGCGCTTCTCATGGTGTGCTTGGCATTGTCCCCGTTTTCCGAGCTAAACCCATAGAAAAGATCTATAATTGCACAAACGCCTTAGCCTTGGCACCGCAGATGGGACAGGTCTCCGGTGGTTCGCCGAACTCGATATATCCGCAAATAGGGCAGAGGTAGAAATTCGTCTCTGCGAGATCCTCGCCGCGTTCAACGGCTTCCAATGCCAGGGTGTACAGCTTGGCGTGGACTTCCTCGGCCTCAACAGCATACGCAAACATGCGCTTAGCCTTATGCCCTTCTTCTTCGGCCTGCTCGAGCATGGGGGGATACATCTCTTTGAATTCGTAGGTTTCGCCTTCAATCGCAGCCTTGAGATTCTCGGCGGTGGAGCCGATCTTATCGAGCGCCTTGAGATGTCCCTCGGCGTGGGTCCGCTCTGCCTCTGCTGTCGTGCGTAAGAGGCGGGCAACATTGGGGAAACCATCCTTCTCTGCTTTATCGGCAAAGGCGCGATACTTCATATTCGCCTGGCTTTCACCGGCGAAGGCTACACCTAGGTTTTCTTTTGTGTCTGTCATGTTTTTCTCCTCTTATAAAGCCTAAACTACGCAACGAGAGTGGTCAGGAACGGGGGCGTTGGTAGTCGCTTTGCTCCTTTGGTGAGAACGTGCGTAGTTTGCATGTTAATGCTAGCACGCTTGTCCGAATGTGGAAAGTCGATCACGCGAGAATAGGATCTCATGGATAATCCTGCGTGTTTGCACGTGGGGCTATTTCCGGCCTGAGTCGCTTATGGTTTCTCCATAGATGTGTCTCATATCCGGCAATTCAACTGTGAAATAATGCGACCAGATGTAGGTGTGGTTGAACAACGCAGCCAGGAGTGCGGCTCTAGATGCGAGCAATAGACCCGGTATCCAAAGGACGAGAAGCCCCAGCGTGTACATGGCGTTCCCAACGTACTTGAAGATCCCCTCGCTGACGAGTGGGGCATTTCGATAGGAGGTATCGAAATGATCTATACCCATGGCGCGTTTGACACCGAAATAGCGCACAATCCCATGGGCAACGAAGAACAACGGCACCAGGATCATGGCAGTGGTCACACGCAATGCTATACGGTTGACATCCACACTCATGCGGTTCGAGATGGCGAGCGCGAGGATGCTGATGGGTCGTGAGATCAGGAGAATCAAAAACGGGATGGTGTAAACGGTGAAACTCTTCGAGCCGAAGAGCCGGGTGAGGAGAGCGTAGTAGAGCTCCAATCTCCAGGTTATCACCACGAAGAACTGATGAACGATCGGGATCGCGAGCGCAATAAAGAACCAATTCCGCGTGCTGATCCCCAGATAGACTCCTGAGTACGTGTCGCCGAAACATGCGAGAAGGAGGATGAGCGTAAGGGTGGCGATAAGACTTAGGACATGCAGGAGTTGTTTCTCAAACACCTTCATCAGAGCTCGCCTTGATGATTTCCATACGGATAATCAATATACCCATGTATCGCCGATTCCCGAACGCCTCCCTCTTAGAGCGTTGAACTTCGATCGTCCTCAGCTCGCAGGTCACATCGATCAGCAGACTTCCTTACATCCTACGATTTCATCCTATATTCTGGGGCTGCAGGCCCATGGTATCGTCGAACCAGCCTGATCACACACCATTCTACGGCGGTTTCACGCGAGGGCAATCGCTGAGCAAGCAATCACGCCTATGCTCCAACATGCGACTCCCCGAGCCGACGGGAACAAAACGCATGGATTTAGAGTCTATGAATGGGATAGAGCCAGAATGAATGGAGAACTGAAATGAAGAAACGCAACATGCTGGTACTTGCTGCGATGCTCTTGATGATGGTGGGGGGGTGCGTTAACTCAGATACACCGAGCGGCGACATATTGGATGGCACATCGTGGACGCTGTACGCTTATCGAAAAACCTTGCCAATCGAAGGCACGACGATTACCGCCAATTTTAAGGATGGCGAGGTGCGTGGATCGGCGGGATGCAATTCCTACTTTGGATCATATCAGGTCGATGGGAGCAGGATCCAAATCGGCGATCTGGCAATGACCTTGATGGCCTGTCCAGCGCCCGATGGTGTTATGGAGCAGGAACAGTACATCACGCAGTTTCTGCAGGATGCCCAGACCCTGCGGATGTCAGAGGGCCGTTTGTTCATCATGCGGTCCGATGGTGAGGCGCTTACGTTCGAGCCGCAGGAGTAGGACTACCCTGTGTGAGGGTGGGCAGCTGTCCGGGTGAGGGGCTATCGACCGGTCCGAACATCGTTCTAGACAACAGTCGATGTCGGGGTTATGATCAACACGCATGCGAGTACCGCAGGCCTCACCACTATGGACAAGACAGCGGCCACCTCAGCTTCGCAAACCAAGGGATACCTGATCGCCCTAACCGGCACCACACTTTGGTCGAGCACAGCGATCTTCATTCGCTTCCTAATCGAAAACAACCAATTACCCCCGCTTATATTGGCATTCTGGCGAGAGTTGTTCGTCTCGCTGGCTATGCTGCTCGTACTCGCATTGTTCCGTCCAAGCTTTCTGCGGCTTCCACGAATTTATATCCCGTATTTCGTTGCATACGGGCTCGTGCTCATGATCTTCAACGCGACATGGACGATTTCCGTCGCGCTCAATGGCGCAGCGGTAGCGACCGTCTTGTGCTACAGCTCCCCTGCCCTGACCGCATTGATCGCCTGGCGGCTGTGGCGTGAGCCGCTGGGCGCTCGCATGATCGTCGCGGTGACGTTAAGTCTGCTCGGGTGCATTGTTCTGTCCGGCGCGTACAGCCCTGCGCAGTGGGACCTCAACCCAGTGGGGATTGCCATCGGGTTGGCATCCGGCCTGATGTACGCAGGCTACAGCATCTTCGGCAAGGGTGCCTCGCACCGCGCAATCAATCCCTGGTCTACACTCACATACACCTTCGCCTTCGCCACAGCATTCCTTTTTATTCTGCTTCAGGCGCCGCTTTCGCATTGGACGCCGGCCATGCGTGGGGTGGGCGGGATGCCTGAGCTTTTCTGGCTGGGGAGCGATCGAACGGGGTGGGTTATCCTGCTTATCCTTGCCTTGGGACCAACCATCGGGGGTTATGGGCTCTACAATGTAAGCCTGACTTATCTGCCTGCCAGTGTCGCCAACCTGATCGCCTCGTTGGAACCGCCGCTGACGGCTGTACTGGCCTTTTTTTTATTAGGAGAGCGCATGACTGGAATACAGATCATCGGCTCGTTGATGATCATCTTTGGTGTGGTGCTTCTGCGGCTTGGTTCAAACCGTGAGGGGGGAAAACCCGACAGCACCTAGGTCAAAGTCACGTTTGGGAATCTTAAACTCAGCTGCAATGGTATTTGTTCATCTTGGATTTCTGTAGCCAATTTGAAGGGTTCGTAAGAGGTCAGAATAGCCCGTTTTATTGTCGAGATGATGTGGATGATTCTATTTGGAAAGGAAGTGTCGAATAATCGGGGGTGTATTGTTAGTGTCAGCTAAAATATCTATAACCAAGGAGTGGCGACCCATAACAGCTTCCGAATGGAATATGAATCTACCCATCCAGTTCGATGTCCAGGCCGTAGAGAAGCGATATCGCCTCCGGCATTGAGAATTTGGCGCCTTGCAGCGTGTTTTGGCTTGGGTTGATATGGTAGTTCCGCGCACCTCGAAAGTCGGCCTCTGTGAGGTCGGTGTTCCCAAACAGGCTTTTCTCCAGGTCTGATCCTGAGAAGTTGGCACCCTTCAGATCCGCCTCGCGGAAATCAACATCTTTGGCGACACAGTTCTTGACTTGGATCCCCTTTAGGCTCATCCCAATGAAAGTGCTGTGGTTCATGGCGCAATCGTTGAATGCGAGCGGCAGACCCAGATCGGTCTTCGACCATGCGGATTGAGTCCAGTTTACACCGATGATTTTCGATTTGTGAAACTTTGTGGAAGTGAAAGTGCTGGCAGGCACCTGAAGGAGGCTCAAGTCACACTCCTTGAAGGCGCAGTGGACGAACCGACAGTCGCGAAAGGTCGACTCGGAAAACGTACAGCGTACAAACGTACACTCATGGAATATACTCGAAGTAATCTCTCGGCGTTCCAGCAGCACACCTTCGAAAGTCTGATCCTGATAGCGACTCTCCGAACGGATTGTTTGGCTCAAGCTGTCTACTCCTTCCGGGTTCGTCTTTATCATTCCAAGATAAGACTGGAGTCTAGGGCTGATAGAGGCCCTCTCAACCAAGACGATTCGAAGGCCATTATGTTCCGAACGTGTACCAAACATTGTAACGGAAGCAAGCGATCGGGAAAAACGCGGGCAAGTAAGCCTGGACACCAATCGCGTTTGTCTTAATCTGGCTAGTGGCGGTGTTCCCGAACATCCCATGCAGCGTTCCTTTTCAGTGAGAGGAGAAGGCCATCCCATCATGAAAATGTTCCTTGCACCTTGATATGCACGATTCATCTTGTCCGCAATAAAAAGAACCGTATACTGGGGTGGGACTTGCAATACAAACTGCCGCAACATATTCGCGCTGTTTTGATCAGCGCGCTCGACTTTAGACCCCTATTCAAAGAAGGTAGAATCAACTCGAAATTACGAGGGTTGTACCGATCTAGGAATAAAGAAGCCATGCACTTGAAACATTGTGAGGTCATAAAATCGCCGATCGCCCAAGATCGGGTCCGTCTGGTTGGCGAGGTCGCCTATGATCGCAGGTTTGCAAGGTCGGAACAGGTCTGGTTTGAAGTTCACGAGCGGCATGCGGGCTTCCTGACCGACTCAGGCAACCCGTGGCTGGCCTGCCTGATCCCTCTGGCTGTCACGCTTGGCGAGCCCCTTCGTATCAGCAGACCCGTCGATCGCGAACTTTACACCAATGTCCAGGAACTGATGCGTATCTGGGTGGGATGGTACCCACATTTACACATCGTCCCCATCGAAGCCGAAACTGTCGAGGCCGAACACCGTATAACTCCTGGGAGGACGGCTTCCTTTTTCTCAGGAGGTGTCGATGGTTTTCATACGGTGCTGCATTTCGATGCATTGGCAGATACGAATTTGCGTAACCCTATCGATGACCTCATCTTCGTTTGGGGGTTCGATGTCCCTCTCAGAAATCGTGATGCATTTACGCGAATTCGTGACAGTCTGCAAAGAGCAGCCACCGATCTGGGCAAGGAACTTGTGGTTGTC
>CAYLOP010000188.1:0-5344 GCA_964385305.1 uncultured Anaerolineaceae bacterium
GGCTGCTGCCGAATTGGAAGCACTGATTAAAACCGATTTCACAGGAAGACTCTAAGCTCTCCAGTGGAGGCATTTATCGTGGGCAACGGTAAACAAGTGGAGATGCGGGGAATACCGGCGGCGCCTGGACTTGCCGTGGGGATCGCCTTTCCTTTGGGCGAGATACAGGTGCGAATCACGCGTGAAACCGGTCGGGATCCAGAGCGGGAATGGGAACGGCTGAATTCTGCGCGCGAGATGGCTCGGGTGGACTTGCAGTGTTTGAAGGAGAAGGTCGAGCGTGAGATTGGGACAGAGGAAGCGGCGATCTTCGATGCCCATGGGATGCTGCTGGAAGATATCAACCTTACGAAGCTCGTTCGAGAAACGATCGATGGTGGCATCAACGCCGAATCGGCATGGATGGATGGCATTGACCATTTTGCGCGGCAATTGGAAATAATCCCCGATCCCACACTGAGCGCCCGGGCGGCTGATCTACGGGATATCGGGCAGCGGGTTGTTCTCTACCTTCTGGGTGAGTCGCCGGAAAGCCAAGAAACCCTGCCAGAGGATTCCGTTGTTATCGCGCGCGATCTCTCACCCTCCCAGACGGCCTCCCTGGAGAAAGATCATATTGCCGCATTTTGTATTGCGGAGGGCGCTCCCACTTCTCACGCAGCCATCCTTGCCAAAGCCCTTGGAGTCCCCGCAGTTGTTGGGTTGGGTGAGGAACTGCTGAAGATCTCAAAGGGCGTTCCGATACTGGTGGATGGGAAAGAGGGCGCATTGATCGCCCATCCTTCGGAAGATACGCGGGATGTGTTTGAGCGGAGATTCGTGCAGGCTCAAGAACTTTCAGAAGCGGAAAGAGCCACAGCGCATACGCCGGCTGTTACCAAAGATCATTATCAGGTGGAAGTGGTCGCCAATGTAGGCGGGGTGGATGATGCGGTGGCAGCCCTCGAGATGGGAGCGGAAGGGATCGGGTTGCTGCGGACGGAGTTCCTCTACCTCAAACGCACCCAAGCTCCTAGTGAAGAAGAGCAGATTGCGGTCTATAGAGAAATCTTGGAGGTGATGGGTTCTCGTCCAGTTGTGGCTCGCACGATTGATGTGGGCGGCGACAAAGATATGCCTTATTTGGAATTTGGGAAGGAAACGAATCCTTTCTTGGGGTGGCGTGGTATCCGCTATTGCCTGGGCGAACCGGCGTTTTTCAAACAGCAGCTGCGCGCCTTGCTGCGTGCTGGGGTCGGTCATGACTTGCGCGTGATGCTGCCGATGGTCGCTACATTATCTGAGGTACAGCAGGCAAAGCAGTTGATCACACAAGCCCGCCAGGAGGTCATGTCCGATGGTGGAAAAGTGGCCGATCCGATTCAGATCGGGATGATGGTTGAGACGCCGGCTGCGGCAGTGCAAGCGGACCTTTTCGCGCTGGAGGTTGATTTCTTTAGCATCGGGACCAATGACCTGACCCAGTATACGATGGCGGCGGAGCGTACCAATCCCAAGGTGGCATATCTGGGGGATCCCTGCCATCCGGCCGTCCTGCGTTTGATCCAACAAGTGATTGAGGCTGGTCACCAGGCCGGCATATGGGTCGGGGTTTGTGGCGAAATGGCCGGTGATCCTGATGCTATTCCCATCCTGTTAGGTTTTGGATTGGATGAGTTCAGCATGTCTCCTCCCTCCATACCACACGCGAAAGAACTCATTCGTGAATGGTCTTTGCAGGATGCAAAGGAGTTGGCAGGTGCGTGCCTGAACCTCGATTCTGCGGAAGCGGTGCGTGCATTGGTTAATGCGAGGTCACAGTCGTTCAAGGCAGGAAGTTAATTGTGGAAGTCATTCTAGCTATCGACGTAGGGACTTCGGGAGCTAAAGTTTCCCTGGTGGACCGCGCTGGCACGTTGAAGGCCATTGCGTACAACGCGTACGTTCTGCACGGGGAGGGCAATTTCGTTGAGCAGAACCCTGAGGACTGGTGGCAGGCTGTCGCGACTGGAATTCGCTCGCTCCATGTGGAGAATCCGGAGACGACGATCGCCGGCATTGCGCTCAGTGGGCAGATGCAGGATTTGATTCTACTTGAAGCGGGGGAGACACTCGGCAATGCCATCCTTTACATGGATTCCCGCGCGCAAGATGAGAATCGTCGCGTGCACGCTTGCCTTGATACCGAGCGCTTGCAGCACATAACGTTGAATCTACAAGACGCCTCCAGCCTGCTTGCAAAACTACTTTGGTTTAAAGAGAAACGATCTTCGCTCTATCAACAGGCGGATATTTTGCTGATAGGGGCACATGATTATATTGCGTACAAACTTTGTGGGGCTCATAGGGCAGATTACACGACCGCTTCCACAACCGGCTTATTCGATGCTGTGAAGAATGAATGGGCGTTCGATCTCCTGCAATGCCTGGACCTCCGCACGGATTGGTTGCCGCGTTTGACGGTTGCCGGAGAGCCTATCGGCGCGGTGAGCCGTCAGGCCGCAGATGAAACCGGACTGACGCAGGGGATACCGGTGTTTCAGGGAGCAGGGGACGTGGCTTCCGCGACCTTAGGGGCAGGCGCAGGAGAAATCGGCCACTCGTACATATATCTGGGGACGAGTGGCTGGTACGCGGTTACATCTGAGAACACCATCGATCCAAACACCGGCATCTTTAATCTGCGTCACCCCGAACCGGGGCAGTGGATCTCAGTTGGCCATTTGCTCGCTGCTGGTTCGAATTTCGACTGGCTCTGTCGGCAATTTGGGCATCTGGAACTTGAAGCTATTGGGGAACTGGATGGCTTGCCGCAAGCGATGATCAATAAAATGGCTGGATCGGCTTCTCCGGGATGCGGTGGTTTGGTTTACTTCCCCCACCCGGCAGGATTGCGGTCCCCAGTGCGAGACCCGCAAGCGCGGGGTGTGTTTTTTGGTCTCACGCCAACGACGACGCGTCAGGAATTATACCGGGCGGTCCTTGAGGGTGTGGCCTATGCCTTGCGTTCAATCCGGGAGTTGATCATTGTGCAATCCACCGACGATGAAGTGAACATTGCTGGTGGCGGTGCGAAATCCGCGGTATGGACGCAGATCTTTGCCGACGTATTCGCATGCAAGGTAAATGTGTTAGCCGACCCGATGAACGTGGGTACACGCGGCGCAGCTTTGAGTGTTGGACGGACCTTGGGTTGGTATTCAAGTTATCGACCATCGGAGGCTTACTTTCCTGTGACGCAGGTTTTTGAGCCTCAGCCAACAGCCGTTGCGTGCTATGAAAATCTCTACGCCGTTTTCCAGGGTCTCTACCCTGCTTTCAGGCCCGGTTTTGCTGCTCTGAGTGTAGAGTTGGTTTCAGAATAATGCCGTGGGTGTTCACGGGTAGAGGTTCTCGGAAGTCGTGTTGTTATCGGTGATAAACAGACCTGCGAGTCAACAATGCCAGGCTCTGGAAAACGGAACGAGCCCCCGCAAATACGGGGGCGCTTTCTTTACAACGAGATGAAGCGTGCGAATATTTGCAGCGAAGCATCAGGGGCTGATGACAGGCTCCAATTCCATCCAGGTACGCCCGCCATCCTCTGTCCTTACGAGGGCGATATCTTCCCCTGCGCGTGCTACCGCCCATCCATGCTGGTCGTCGACGAAGGAAAATTGGCCATCCCAACTTACACTTTTAATCTTCGACCAGGTACGACCGCCATCCTGGGTTTGGTGGATGTCCCTTCCAAGCGCCCAGCCTATACTTCTGTCGATGAACATTAACTCACCGCCTGGGAAGGGGGATGTCTGCCATGTCAGCCCACCGTTTTCTGTTTTGTAGAGGTAGTTCATAGATCGCTGTTTTGTGCCAGGTTCCAAGCTGCATTTCAGGGTGAGCGCAGCCGATTGGGTAGAGAATAAAATCGGTGATGAGGTTTCACAGGCTACACCATTGAAATCGGCTGTATCGCTCACACCCGCTGGGGGTGGAAGCTGCTGAGATTGCCAGCGCAACCCGCCGTCCTGCGTCCAGTCGACGAACACGGATTCGTTGGGGCCGCGGCTGTAGGTCACGAGACCCGACCGTGCGTTGTGGAAATCCACGCCCGTCTGACAACAGATATGCAGATTGCCGCTTTCTGGGTTGTATGGATCGATGGTCTTTTCCCAATTCTCGCCACCATCGGTGGTGCGGTAAAGCGCAACGTAAACATGACTCATGCCGGCGTCGAGCATGAGCATTAACCAGCCGTGTGCCTCATCCGAGAAATGGAGCCATAGCGGACCATGCGTGCCCATAAGAATCTCGTCCGTGGGGAGGTAGGTCACTGACCACGAACCCCCAGCATCGGTTGTGTGCCATATCGCAGAGGGAGTAGACCACGCCGGGAACTCCGGATAGTATGTTATCCAGGCAGTGGACGGATTGAGAAAGGCGCCAAGTGCGGTCTTTGGGGTTTCATCGCCCATGGGAGCGGGTTCAGGCGGCGTGACATCGCGCCAGGATGCCCCGCCGTCAAGTGTAGTGAGGATATGGTCTTGAGCGCTGCCAATCCCCCAGCCTGTAGTGGCGTCGACCATGTGGATGGTTGTGATTGTGACCTCCTGCCCAGGCGAGAAATGCGCGATGGCGGGCCCTAGCGAAGCTTCGGATGGGGTGGGCGTGACGGTGGGGGGGATCAACGTATCGGAAGGTTGGGGTTTGAACGCAGGGGAGGGCTCCTTCTTTGTAGGTGTATGAGGAGGCAAGGAGGTCTCGGTATCTGTTGGCGACGCGGGATAATTGCAGTTTGCGATGGCAAGGGCAAGGAGGATGAGGAGCACGCTCCTGATAAGTCTATACATCGTTAACCCCACTTTTCATGTCAAGGCGTACAGAATGACCGATCATGGCGATGGGAGCGATCATCACAAGCGAATCAATCGATTGGGATGGGCTTCCGCTCTTCTTGGGAAATTTATACGAGCGCGTTATACGCCAGGTGGCGGTGGGCGCATGCCCGGCTGCTGGGTCAGCATTTCTGCCGTGGCGCGTGTGTTCTCCTCCAGCGCCAGCAGAAGGAAGATGCCCTCGCCGAAGGCATATAAGGTGATTGAAATGCTCCCGCCGTATAAGATGGCTAAAAAGCCAAGGAATATCCCGCCGAGGACTCCACCAAACATGCTTCCCATGCCATAACTTCCGCCAAACTGATTTCCCAATTCGCCTAAGGCTGCTCCTCCAAGAACGCTCGCAGCACAGATGCCTAGGATAACCAGAAGCGTTATCGCGCCTGAAATGATTCCAAGGATTTTATAGATGGTACCGATCGTGCGAAGGGCGGTATATCGTTTCTCCATCGTCTAGCCTCCTTATTGCTAATGCAATTCCTTGGCCGATT
>CAYLOP010000189.1:0-5327 GCA_964385305.1 uncultured Anaerolineaceae bacterium
CACCCTGCAGCGAGCTTGTAACCTACGCCGCGAACTGTCAGGATTCTGCTCGGATGTTCGGGATCTGTCTCAATTTTTTCCCGAAGCCAATGGATATGCACATACACCACTTGAGGTTCCCCCTCATACTCTGCACCCCACACCCTCGCTAAAAGCGCCTCCGTTGAGATTACACGCCCAGCGTTTATGGCCAAGGTATGCAACAAATCAAATTCCCGTGGAGCGAGCTCAATCTGTTTCCCGGCTACGACGACGGTGTGGGCTGCAGGATCAATGACGAGATCGCCTCTGACAAGCGGAGTGCTCTCCTTGGCGGTTTCTTCCGATTGATCGACCCGTCTCAATACCGCTTTCATGCGTGCAAGGAGAACATCCAGATCAAAAGGCTTAGTGACATAGTCATCCGCGCCAAGCTCTAATCCCAATACCTCGTCGAGTTCCCGCCGACGAGCGGTGAGAAAGATCACCGGTACCCCCAGGCCGTCACGAAACCGCCGTAAAGCATCTAAACCATCCATGCCTGGGAGACCGATGTCGAGCAGTACAAGGTCGGGAGGATCTCGTTCAGACCGCGAGAGCGCCGACTCAGCGTCTGCGGCACTGAACACACGGTATCCGGCCTGCTCAAGGTTAAACGCCAGGCTCCTTCTTAGTAGGGCGTCATCATCTACAATCAAAATTGACTTCCCCATCGCCAACGACTCCATCAAACCGATATCGTCCTTCGATAAAATATACGTTTCGTCGCCTCCGTTCCAACGAGATACAGCAGGGCAATGCCTAGCAGACCAAGGATGAGGTCGATAGAAAGCGGCGTCAAGCCCAGGATGGGGCTGAATGGCAAATAAGGTAACAAGATCGTTACTGCAGCGATTATCGCAGTAGAGACTAGCAACATCAACCCAATCCGGCTTCTGAAGAACGGTCTCTGTGTTCTGATCACCAGCATCACCAGCAATTCCGTCATCACGGATTCGATGAACCATCCAGTGCGGAACTCTTCTATCGTTGCGTGTAACACCAACAGCAGCAGACCAAAGGTCAGATAATCGAAGATCGAACTCACTGTTCCGAAGGTGAACATGAAATTACGGATGTGCCGGATATCCCAACGCCTTGGTTTTTCGACCATCTCCATATCGACGAGATCGCTGGCGATGGTGATCGCCGGGAAGTCGGTCAGGAAGTTGGTCAGCAGAATCTGCATCGGCAGCATCGGCAGGAAAGGTAGGAAGAGAGAAGCGCCAGCCATGCTGAACATGTTGCCGAAATTGGCGCTGGTGGTGACGTAGACGTACTTCAGCGTATTGGCGAAGGTGCTCCGCCCAAGCCGAATCCCACGCTCCAAAACGTCCAGGCCTTTCTCAAGCAGCACAAAGTCCGCGGCTTCTTTCGCCACATCGACCGCCTGGTCTACCGATATGCCAACATCCGCCGCGTGGAGGGAGGGGGCATCATTAATACCGTCCCCCATATATCCGACCACGCGACCCTTCTTCCGCAACGCCAGGATGATGCGTTCCTTTTGATTAGGGTCCACCTCCACAAATAGGTTCGCCTTTTCGACCTGATGCCATAACGCCTCGTCGCGCAACTGGTTGAGTTCGTTTCCAGTGATCACCCCGGTAACCTGCATACCGATCGTCTCCGCGGTGTGCAGCGCCACCTGCTTGTTATCCCCGGTGATGATCTTCAACTCGATGCCGCTGGCCGCAAGGTCCTGGATGGTCTGGTGCACATCAGGTTTCGGCGGGTCAAAGAAGAGCAGAAAACCGAGGAAGGTCATCCTGGTCTCGTCCTCACGAGTGAAATCCCTCATCTCCGCAAGTTCACGCACAGCAACACCCAACACGCGGAAACCCTGGCCGCTCCAATCTGTGAATTGTGCTCGAACCCTCTCCAGGCTCCGCTCATCTAACGGCTGATCTCCGCCAACTCGCGCCTGCGAGCACACCGCCAGGACGTTTTCGAGGGCGCCTTTGGTGATCATCCTCCGTGCGCCATTCTCTTCGACAACCACACTTAGCCGTTTCCGCACGAAGTCGTAAGGGATCTCATCGATCTTGACCACACGACCAAGATCGGGTTTCTGCAGGGAGGTGATCGCCTCGTCGAGCGGATTGCTCAAGCCCGTTTGCAAACTTGCATTGAGGTAGGCGCAGCGCAGGACATCCTGTGAGGGCTGACCCTGCACATCGAACGCGCCGTCCAACTTCACCACGCCCTCGGTGAGGGTGCCCGTTTTATCCGTACAGAGCACGTCTATGCTGCCGAGATTCTCGATGGCGTTCAGCCGCCTGACGATGACCCCCTGCTCCGCCATCTCTTTTGAACCCTTCGACAGCGTTACGCTGATGATGGCCGGCAATAGCTCCGGGGTGATGCCCACTGCCAGCGCGATCGAGAAGAGCAAGGCATCCAGCACCGGCTTATGAAAGAAGACGTTGATGGAAAACACAACAATCACCAACACCAGCATCAATCGGCTGAGTAGATTGCCAAATTGACGCACACCGCGCTCGAAGTCGGTCTCCGGTTCCTTTACCGTTAGTCGTTTAGCTATCTGACCGAAAGCCGTCCCCGTTCCCGTTTGAACGATCAACACATGCGCGCTGCCGCTGCGGACGTTGGTTCCCATGAAGACACTGTTGAGGCGTTCTGCTAGGCTGGCACCGCTACCCACCGAACCCGGCTTCTTCTCCACCGGGAAAGTTTCCCCGGTGAGCACCGCCTGGTTAACGTAGAAATCATTAGCCTCCAGCAAGATCCCATCAGCGGGTATCAGATTGCCCGCGGAAAGCAAAACCACATCCCCGGGCACCAACTCCTCGGCAGAGAATTCCTTCGGAGCGCCGTCGCGCAGCACGGTGGTTTTGATCTTCACTTGTGCACGTAGCTTCTCAATGGCGGCGCTGGCGTTATATTCCTGGATAAAGCCGAGCACGGCGCTGCCCAGCACAATCGCCAGCACGATCATGGCATCAACCCAATCCTGCGTCGCCGCGGAGATCGCCGTGGCGAAAAGCAGGATGAGGATAAGCGGGCTCTTAAACTGGTTGAGGAAAAGCTTCAGAGGTGCAGCTTCCTCGCGGGCTTCAAGCAGGTTGTAGCCAAAACGGACTAGCCGCCCCTGCGCTTCGGGCGTTGAGAGGCCCTCTGGGGAGCTATTCAGCGCTGCCAAAAGGTCGTCTGCCGACTGACTCCAATAATGCGCGCTTATCATGTCTCGCTCCACCTGAATTCCTCCACCGAGCTTATTGCCTTAATATACCTCACTGATGTCGAAGATACTTCAGAGGGCGTTTGACGTGTCTTGTCACTCCGCCGACCGGCACGACGCTGATCGATCCATCGATCTCAAGCACGGCACTTTCCACATCATCCAGGTCTTTGATGCCGTGCTCCCGCAGTGCAGCCTCCAATGTCTCTTGGTCAATCCCCTCACGATGCAAGTGATCGGGGATGACCTCGCCGCGCAGGACCAGCAGTGTCGGTGTCCCCTCAACCAGACGGCGCAACTTGGGCCAGCGCATGCGCAGTTGAGCCACGAGGCTATTGAGCAGCAGAAGCACAGCAGCGGCGAGGATCCCGCCAATAAGCGACGTATCCTGGCCGACCATGGCATTCTGCACCGCGTTGGAAATCAAGAGCAGCACGACCAAGTCAAAAACCGTCATCTGCCCGATTTCGCGCTTGCCAGCCAAACGCAGACCAATCAAGATAGCCAAGTAGATCACGAAAGTTCGCAGGATAATATCCCATGCAGGAATCGCCAAAGTGAACATCCAACCCTCCTGATCCTACTTATATCCTTGACAATCATCTCATGAAAACCATAAGAAGAAAGGAAACACAAGCAGCCAGATTCACCAGAGCAAGAGTGGAATTGGAGAACCACTCGAGTTGTAACTAACCCTTATTAATCGTATAGTATTTGGTATACAACAGGAAGGTCTATTCAAGAGGGTAAGAAGAAGATTATCGCTTTTAGCCAGGATTGCATAGCACTGGCGGAAAAGGACGGAGACCCGACGACTGTCTTCATCTTTCGAGATGCTCGAGGATGAGGAAGATCATCACTATGAATTCCGGACACTCTTAGGATAATATACCAACAATGTGACCATGCAGTGTGGAGGGGAGGGCACGAGGACATGGTTTTCAAGGAAAAGGTATTCCTCAACTCTCGAAATAAGGTAAGATCTCAGATACTGCCGCCCCGAGCAGATTGCAATCAGAGGTAATTAAAGATCCCGGCAAGCGCCCCGCGCCCCGGGATTTTATTTTTGATTTTCCCTAGACAAGGTATCTTCTCACGATACAAGGAGGAGGTGCGAGATGAAAAAGCTCTTTGTCCTGGTCTTAGCCCTGGCGGCTTTCCTGACTGTGCTCACTTTTTACATCGTGCCCCAGCAAGGAGGGCTGATCTCATCGACTGAGCAAAAGAGCGACGATCTACAAAAGGCAGACCAACAGTACGAGGAGGATCTGCCTATCCAAGAGGTCGGTATGGGCCGCTCTGGGCGTTCCATCATCATCGCGCTGGTGATGCTTTCCCACGTGCTCTACGCCAACTTGCACCTGGGCGGCTCGTGGGTAGCGGCGATCTCTGAGTCACTGTTCCTCAAGAATGGCAAGGAGCGCTACCGCCGCGTGGCGCGTTCCGTCACGTTGTTCAACGTGATGCTCTTTAGCGCCGGGGCGACCTTCGCCGTGGCCGGGGTATTGTTCTTCGCCTCCCTGTATCCAACTTTTACCAAGGAACTCTTCCACATCTACTGGTGGCCGCTGCTGCTCGAGGCCATCGCTTTTGCATTGGAAATCTTTTTCCTCTACACCTACTGGTTCACCTGGGACAAGATCCGCTCCGGCTGGCACCAGGTTCTTGGCTATGGATACGCTGTGGATGTCTTCTTGCAGACGCTGCTGATCAACATGGTCGCTGGCGGCATGCTGACACCGGGCGCCGATACTATTGCCTGGGGTCAGGCAGGTCTGATGCCCATGGCTTGGAGCGACGCCATCGCCTGGTGGTTCAACGGTACGGTCTTCCGCCTGCAGTTCCATCGTCTAGCAGCGGCTATCTCCTATTTCGGATTCCTGCTGGCCATGCTGGCTATGTTCCACTACCTGGATCGCAAGGACATCGCCTCGAGGCGGTATTGGGATTGGGTGGGTTCCTACGGCATGGCATGGGGACTGCTGGGACTAGTTTTCCAGCCTGTGCTTGGGCTTATCTACATGCTTGCCATCAACGACAACCAACCGGATGCCTTCGAGATGATCATGCACGGCTCGCGCGCCTGGGAGATGCTGTTGATGGTCGG
>CAYLOP010000190.1:0-5255 GCA_964385305.1 uncultured Anaerolineaceae bacterium
AGGAAAAAGGAGATCGTAAAAACAGGGTGTATTCAATTGATGTTTTGGATTATAAGCATCAGGCGAAAATACGATTCTATTCGAGGAGTCCGAAATAGTAATACCTTTTGATGAATTCACCCTTTTTATTCTTATTGTGCTGTCTGGCAAAACAATAAAAGCAGGCTTGTTAAATAATGGTGGTGAAAGAACCTTTTTGTTTGAAATTATTAGTCCTAAGGGTTATTGCCCAGCCATCCGATACTCGATGTAAATGATCTAAAAGTTCTTCTGGATCATCGGGTGGAAGGAAAAATGCCCTATCTTGTTCCCATTCACATTCGGGTGAGAAAAAGGATAAACCAGGGATTAAGGTTTCAAATTCCTCTCCCAGTATGGATCTTCTATATCTTCCTGAGAGCAAATATAGTTCGTGCCCCATTTCTTGTAATACTTTAATACACTTTTCTGTCTCCAAGGCAACGCCATCCACATCACCAATCCTTCCAATGATTATTCCAATTCTCATGACTACTCCTTTCTTTTGTTTTCCTGGTATTCTAAGTAGTCACTTCTATCTTCGCGAGTTTCATTCACTATCATGGCCTTGAGTTTAAAGAAATCCCTTAAATCTCGGCAAGAGCAGATTGAAGTGATGATGAACTTTGCTTTCTTTATCAACCTTTAAGGCATACTCTTTAATTTTATATTTGGATAGATTATTGAAAAGCGATGCTGGTTATTGAGAATCTCGGGAAGGAATTCCGTCATGTGTATCCAAGGTTATTCTCATTACTTGATATGGGACCTAGAAAAAGAAAGCGCCCTCGCGGGCGCTTCGTTCTCAGGTAGCAGGGTAATGATTCGCCTGTCCTAGACGGACAGTCTGGAGAACTAAGGACCTAGAGATTATCAGTTCGAATCCTGTGTTCAGGAGGTTCGAAGAGCTGCGGCGATCCAATAAGCTTAGCCAGTGACCGGAGTTTCTTCCCGCCCATTCTTAACCCACTCAAGCGATAGTTAGGAAAGCACGATTGATTATGTATCCTTCTACTGATGACCCCGCATCTGCTCAACAGCCTGTAGCATATTACAGAAGAGCGCCCCCTGTTCAATCGAATCATCGAGGGCAATGTGCGTATGGGGGATGGGATCAAACCACTCCCTGGGCATGTTTCGCTTACCGATCTTCCGATATTCCCTTCCGAGGATCACCATCGCAAGCGTCTTCATGTCGAGCGCAGAAAACGAGAATGGACTCTCTCCAGCGAATTTCATCAGATACCAATAGACGAACATGAAGTCATACGCTACGGGATAGCCCACGAAGACTGGCTTGCCCGGAAGATCTTTTAGCCATGCAACATACTTGGGCATCACCCTCTCGGGTGGCCTGGTATTTTCCCGAGTCGCTTCATATGCTTCTCGATGCTCGTTCCACCATGCCATGGTATCGGGATGACCGGTAGCACCCGGAAGCGTATCAAGATTGGCATGGAAGGTTCGCAGCAAGGTCTTGTCGGCCAAGTATGCTGCAGAACCGAAGCTCAGCATCGAGTGAGGACCGGGGATTGGTCCATCGGCTTCCACGTCCGTGCTTACATAGACTTCCATAATTCCCCCTATCTCCTTTGCACCATGGTTATCCTGATTCCGATCGCTCACCAATCCACTCGATCGGTACTATGTCCTTCACCGCCTCGAACTCCGGGTCACCGGTGAGTACCACTCCCTCATGCGATTGGGCAGCGGTGATGACGAAGGCGTCTGCGTATGCGATCGGATACTGCGCCTTGTTGTGTGCGGCTGCGAGCACCGTTTGTCGATTAACCGGGAGGATCTCGATGGGCAGCTGTTCGATGATCGCCAGGACCTCCTGGGCTTTCGCCAAGCCGCGCTCCCGTTCCGTGATGTACGCCACCTCGCCCAGATTGATCAGCGACAGCAAGACATGGCTCTTCCCAAGAGATGCATCGTTAAGGATCTCCTTGACGCGCCCCTCCCCAGCCTCGCCTCCCAAATAGGCCAATATGGCATAGCTGTCGAGGATAAAGACGCTCGGGCTATCGCCCACGAGCCCGTTCCTTCTTGCGCTCCTCCAAGAGAGCCTGCGTGAGGGAGGTTTCACCTTTGAGCATCCCTGCAGCGACCTCCAGTGGATCCTCTGAAGTGGGGATCAGGGAGAGCACGCCGCCATAGTCGACGACATGGACCTCATCCCCGGGTTTCAGGTCATACTTCTTTCGCAGGTCGGCCGGGATCACGACCCAACCTTTCTGAGATATCTTCAAGGTCATCGGATTTCCCTCCTTTAGACGTTATACTTCTATGTTGAATAGTATAACATGGTTCATTCCAAATCACATCTTCTAGGGCTATGGAGAGTTTCATTTCCAACCGAGGAAATGGAAAGCTTTAGGGTTGAAAAATGGACAAGCCTAACGAACTAAGATTGCAGCAAACAAATTGAAATTCCTCGAAATCAGGGTTAGGCTCATAACCTCGTGGATACAGGTTCGAATCCTGAACCACCCACCCTTGACGAAAAAAGAAGCTGCAAACCCCCAAAAAAACCATGGTCTACCTTATAAAATGACCGATTTGGTCTTTCTCGTACGCATGAATCGGTCCTTGAAATGCTTGGAGTACTGCAGCTCAGGTATTCCTGGACCTCGGGGTCGCAGGTTCGAATCCGAAAACGGGGGGCTGGGGATTATCGAAAAAGACATCCGGTTGGATGCCTTTTCCAGATTCAGGTAGCGGGGCTCAGATTCGAACTGAGGACCTTCAGGTTATGAGTTCTAACCCGAAACAGGGAGGCTTGGATCGTCAGGCTGAGCTTCCTAGGGTAGCCTTGCGATATACGGTTGCTTGAAACTCAGCAAGCCTTATATTGAATTCACTCTATAACCAGAACGTCATGGCAACAAGTGCTATCGAGGGGCTAATATTAACGCAACAAACCTCCGTGTTGAACTTTTGAATTTAATCCATATTCCGAAAAATAAGATCTAACCTAAAATGATATTTGCGACGAGCAATCTTCTCGGTCGTCAGCGGCCGCATGTTCATTAGTGCCTAAACATTAGCATCAGTTCCTATCGACGAAGCACCTTATTGTTGAATTCGTGGACAAGCCTCCTTAGAAAAATAAATCTTCTAACCACTGACGAACAGCTTGAGGTGATTCAAGGCGGTATAAAGCTTCCGTTTCCCGAGGCTCCTTTGCTACTACAATAGGTATCCCATTATTCGATTTGACCACCTCGAAAGCTTTTTCATCCTTATCGTCATCGCCAATATACAAAATTAAAAAATCCTCCCAGGGGAATCGATTCAACAAGTATTTGATAGTTTGTCCCTTTTCCGCTTCCACCGGTGCGACTTCCAGGAACCTTCTGCCCTCATTGAGACGAAATGTCCTTGGGTCGATCATTTCGTTGGCCACCGTTTGTGCCGCGTGCATGACCTTTGGGACCTCAGATTCCTCAGCCAGTTTGGCATGAAGTGCCAACGTCCAATCCTTATCCTCGAGGATGAAGCCGCTACGGTTATCGATTAATCGCTCCCAGCGAGGTTGGATCTTTTCAAGCGTCGGGCGAATCCTATTGAAGTCCGCTCTTTGGATGCGATGCCCATCTGCTGCAAGCAGCTCAATTCCATATGCGCCACATAAAATGGCACCTGGAACAGGAAGCAGTGACTCGAGATGACTTTGCCGTCTGCCGCTGATAACAGCCAGGCGTAGATAGGGTAGTTGGACAATCCTGCGAAGGAACTGAATTAAATCATCATCGGGCTCGATGATGTGAGGTGTTGGTGCGAAGTCCGTAAGCGTTCCATCATAATCAATGAACAACCACACCCGTTGAGTTTGTGCGATTCGTTCATTAAGTTCATCGAATCCCATTTTCATCGATCAGCTTTCACATACTGCAACAACGGTCTTATCTTACGATGGTAGATCGCCTCCCAGGTATATTGTTGACGTGCCCGACGACGCAGGCGATACATGGGATTCCCATCCAACCATTCAATGATCTGATCCGCCGTTTCGATTGGATCCTCAGGGTTCTCCACTAGAACTATATCTTCACCACCTATCTCGACCGCCGCAGGGACATTTGTAACCATAACTGGTATGCCGAGAAAACCCGCCTCCAATACTGGCATGCCAAACCCCTCCCTATGACTGGGCATGAACATCAAGTCGCTAACACGAAGAAGTTCACCCACTTGGGTGGGAGTGATGATATATCCTTGGTCTGATTTGGGCCCCGACTCATATACAAAGCGCATCTCCCCTTCAACATTCAATTGAGACCGTAGCTCTCGTAATTCTCGGAAATAGAACATATTTTGTGCATCATGGGGATCAGGAGGACCTGTCAACACCAACTTTGGTCGGCAACCACACGATTTCAGCGATGCTACTACCCGTAAAGCAAATTCAATGTTTTTAGCTCTCGTAACACGTACAGGCATTGAAATGATTAAGTCACTATTGAATAGATCCAACCTAGCAATTAGTTCCTCAATCTCATCTGAAATACCAAATAACACTTTAGGGTTTACGCCGTTATAGATCACCTTGATCTCCTCCAGCGGACAATCGAACAACTCAGCCAGCATGGCTTGTCGATTTCTTGATACAACGACATATGTCGTATCTGAGCGCTTGGTTCGTATCATGTCCCAAGGATAACCAGGATGGACCTTGGATCGAGAAGAAGGACTGGTCCAGGTGAAGTCATGGCACCATGCGATGCAAGATCTGATGACCTGTTGGTCCAAGAGGCGATAAAGCGCATCAGTTAAAGGTAAATTAAAGTGTTTCGTAAATAGGTTGTGCAAGATAAGGTAATCCACACTTGCTACAACCGGTTCCAAGCTCATTGTAAGCTTATCCGATAGCGCCCTGAAATCCTCCGGCACATTCCCCCTCTCTAGCGCTGCGCTGACCTTAGCGACTCTTGGATGCCGTGAGTCCATCTCAGGAATCCGATAGAATTCGCAACCAGCAGGCAAACTTTGGTTCTCACCACGACCTACAACGATGCAAACTTGATGCCCTGAGTTTCGGAATACTTGTGCATGAGCTTGGATAACTGTTTCTACGCCCCCCACCACTGGGGGAGCAGAATAGTGAACAATAGCAATAGATGGTGAATTCATGCTCATTTATAGGTTCAATTCAGCGACGCACTCTAATTGTTGACAAAACCAGGCGTTGATGTCCTCACGTTCGATCAACCACTTCAAGCGTTCGGCACGCT
>CAYLOP010000191.1:0-5218 GCA_964385305.1 uncultured Anaerolineaceae bacterium
GCGCCGTCAAGGCCGGAATTGTCCACCAATACATTGACCTCATATCGGTTAAGCGGGGAGGCAAACCTCCGCGGGTCTTTTCGACCGGCAGCGTCGTTTTCCTCTTTCTCCGTGAAATCAGAGAGGTTCTCGATAATATCCTAGCGGACAGCATGAAGGTGTTCAACCACCTCGGGTAGATCGTGATATTTCATTTGTAGATCTTCGACGGGGTGGCTGAGGGTGTAGAGTGCTACTTCCTGGTCCAATTGTGCAAGAGCTTCTTCAGCGTCCTTCTCGATGCGTTTAGCTTGTCGAATCGCGGTTTCGATCTCGGTCTGCACCCCTTTACGTTTCTCATCGATCTCATTCTTTTCCTTCGCGCTGAGTGCGGCGAATTCCTCTTCACGGAGCGGTTTACCTTCGCGTAGAGGGATCGTAAGCACGCCCATTGGAGAAGCCTGGAGTAGAAAGCCTTGCTCCTGCGCTAAATCGTTCGTACGCTGGAGTATCTTGTCTCTGCGTTGGCCGAAAGTCTTGGTCATTTCCTCTTTTTGAGCAAGGTACTCGTCGCTCTCAAAGGCATTCCGGATTTCGCCTTTGGAACCATCGATGAAGTTCTTGAAATCCTCCCGAAGCGCTCTCGCCATGCCTTGTGGGAGGCGTATGGCCTTTGGATGATAAGGATCGTGGAAGTTATAGACATAGCACCAATCGTCAGGAGCGGATTCGCCTTTGGCGATTTCTTCGAGGAATCGTTTGACAGCGGTCGTCCGCCCTGTCCCTGGGAGTCCGGCTACGTAGATATTGAAACCCGCATCTTTGATTCCAAGCCCGAACTCCAAGGATTTGGAGGCCCTCTCCTGACCAATGATCTTATCCAGGCGAGAGATCTCCTGACTTGAAACGCCTCCAAATATGGTGGGATCGCAAACACCCCGTAAGTCGTTTACAGCTACTCTCTTGGGCATGCCCAACTCTCCTTGAAGTGTACGTTCGCTTGCCGGTGGTATGGGTTCGACGTCGAACAAGTATCTCGGTTTTTTTTTATCAAGAAGTACCTCGCCGCGCTTGGTTGGGTGCGGGAATTTTTTGGGGGGCTAAGGGTACTATGAGAAAGTTATGAAGTTAATTTATCGTGGTGATGTTCGATGTTCACCACTAATGATAAACCCCGTTCAATGTTCGATTCAACTGCCTACAACAGGGACAGGGAAATGCCAGGTGATGTTTCGGGGCAGGATCTGCACACTTTGGGGGGATTGCAAGTCTACGTGCAAATCTGGGAAGATGCGTTATCATCATGGAAACTAAAGCCCTTAGTGGTATGACATCTGGATGCAGATCACCGTTCCTCAGATGGAAGAATTGCGGAACGTTTGCATCTGTAGATCGGACAGGGAAAGCGTTCAATTAGGAGGCGCAGCTAAGGACATGTATGAAAAGATGGCCGCAATCTACGATGCCCTCTACGATTTTAAGGATTATGATGCGGAGGCGCGCCTCCTTATCGAAATCATTGGAGAACATAAGCGTTCGGGGGGGATTCGCTTGCTTGATGTGGCTTGTGGTACTGGGAGGCACATCACAGGCTTGAAGAAGGATTTTGCCGTACTGGGAATAGATCTTGATCCCGGGATGATTGATATCGCCCGCGGGAGACATCCTGATATCACATTTGAGATTGGCGACATGCTCGAATTTGATCTCCCGCAGCGCTTCGATATTGTGACGTGTCTTTTCAGCTCGATTGGTTATGTAACAGATGTGACAAGACTGTGTCAAGCGATTGCCAACATGGCTCGTCACCTTGACCCGGGTGGTATCCTGATCATTGAACCATGGTTTTCGGAGGCGACGTATCAACCAGGGACCCTGCACGCTAATTTTGTAGACCAGCCGGATTTAAAGATCGCGCGCATGAGTATCAGCGAACAGGAGAATAAAATCTCCGTGATCGATTTCCATCACCTCGTGGCAACTTTGGACGGGATTGAGCATTTTGTGGAACGTCATGAGCTAGGGCTTTTCGGTCACGCCGACTACATGGCGGCATTCACGCGGGCCGATCTGGAAACGATATATGATCCGGAAGGACTGACAGGGCGCGGGCTCTATATTGGTTGTAAACTGGAAGATCCCGCGTGATGCTTTTATAAGCATCGCGAAGGGGTTGGCCCCATCATATAGTCGGTGAATCCATATTCATCCGATAGCGAGAAAAAAGATGGAATCTCAATCAGATGAATTCTTAGGGGATTTGATCCTCGGTAAGCGATTGAGTTCGACAGCGCAAGTTGTTTCTGTCGGTCTGATCATCGCCTTCGGGTTGGTGTTCATCATCCCAGGCCGAACGCTGGGATTGATTGGCACCGCGTCTGCGGCAGCCACCATCCTGATTCTAGCCGTCCTAGGTCTTACGGTGCTGAACATCTTGGAGCTTCTCGCTGGGAGCAGCGAATATGGCGGCACCTATACGCTAATTCATGAAACATTAGGGCCAGAAGCAGGTTTTTTTGCGGGTTGGTCGATCGTGGCGGGGTGTGTGACGCTTACCGCAGCCATGATCCAGATGGCGGCTCGCCATCTCACAACCGTTCTGCAAGGATGGGAACCTTTCACCGTTTACCTATCCCTCGGCATCGTCACGGCGTTGTTCCTGGTTCAGCTTTTTCAAGTATTACCTAGAGGTGATTTCCGCCTGCATGCCAGCCTGGTCCTCATTCTAACTCTCGTGGTTTTGCTCGTACGCGCACTGACGCGTGGTGAATGGCAGGCTGAAGCTGCCACAATCACTTTCGCCTCGGGCGGCTTCCTGCGGGCGACAGGCTGGGGAGCAGTGAGTTATGCGGTTGTAGAGGTGATTCTTTCCTCACGGAGACAAATTCGGGAGTCGGCTCGCAGACTCCCGTGGGGCATACTAAGCGCATTAATCATCCAGGGGCTTCTTCTATTACCGATCCAATGGGTGATCCCGCATCTTGGCTTCTCCTTCCCCATTACTTCAAGCACACTTCTTGCGCAGGCGCTGGGTTCTGGCGGCGCGGTCCCGTTGTGGGTGGCTTGCATACTAGCCATGCTGGCGCTAATCCTCGCTGCGAATGCATGCCTCCTGACTGGCGCACGTCAACTCAACGCCTTGGCCCGCCAGGGCGCGGTTCCAAGGATGTTTCGCACCCTCTGGCGACCTTTTCGGATGCCCCCCGTTCTTTTTGGGTCGCTATTCATCCTTGTTGTCCCACTTACCCTATGGGCATCGGCGAATTGGTTGTTGGATGCTTGTGCGAGTCTTTTCCTGCTTGCCATGATTTTTGTGAATGTCGCCGCCATCCGAAGCAGGCACACAGAGCCAGAGCGCAGACGTTCGCTTAGCGTACCGTTCTTCCCGCTTGTGCCGAGTGTGGCGATCGCTTTGAGCGCAGCATCTTTAATTGTGCTCCCAATCTGGGGTGTCCTTGGTGCCGTGATTTGGCTGATTCTTGGATTGATCATCTTTCTTGCATATGCGCGCACCCATCTTGCAGAGGCGCAAGAAGGTGTTCTGGTTTTTGGACGTGCGACCACACGAGAGAAGGACCAGGATGTCTATCGCATTCTTGTGCCGCTCAGCACAGGCGCGGAGCGACATCTCATGTTAGATATCGCCACGGTCTTGGCGCGTCAAACGGATGGTGAGGTGATCCCGCTGCAAATCATTCCCATCTCTGACCCATTGGAGATCGAAGAAGGGCGCCGGTTGGCGAGTGAGCGGAACACGCTCTTTCAGTGGTCCACGCGTGTGGCTGCGAGGAGTGAGGTGCCCACGTTCCCGATAACCCGGCTCTCACGTAGTGTCTCTGAAGGGATTCTTGAGACGGCTACGGAGGAGCAGTGTGATTTGATTTTGCTATCCTGGTCGTTGGGCGGTGCGTCGCGTGGGGCACGCATGGGAAAGATACTTGATCCCGTTGTGCAGAATGCGGCGTGCGACGTGGCGGTCGTTGCGGTTCACCCGGAACGACTTAGCCAGCAGGTCGCTGCTCAAGAAGATCAGCAAGATGATGGCTGTGGCGCGGATCAACAAGCCGGCGGCGGCTTACGCCTCAACCGAATCCTCGTGCCTACTGCAGGTGGGCCGCATGCCCCGCTTGCCACACGTTTGGCGCTTCTCCTGGCGCGCGAATGCGAGGCGAGGACGAGTGTCATCTATGTGGCCGATCCAGAGGCAACCCCGGCGGATTTGTCGCTGGGCCGGCAACGGATTAACCAAACATTAGAAGCGATGCGGGAGCAGCTTAATGCTCTCCCTGGAGAGGGCAGCCAGCGAGTTAAATATGAAGATCTGGCAATCGATAGTCAGGTTGTGACCGCCGAAAGTGTGGCGGAGGGAATCGCCCTTGCTGGCGCCGAGAGTGATCTGGTCTTGATTGGCGCTTCAAATGAAAGCTTGATCGATCAGGTGCTCTTCGGAACAGTCCCGGAACAAGTCGCGCAATCATGTCCCTCACCGGTTCTGATGGTGAAACATTTCCGCGGCTTACGCAGATTTTGGGCGCAGCGCTTGTGGAACGCGCTTTTTGGAGTGATGCCAACACTCGCTCGACCGGAGCAAGTTGAGGTGTACAAGGCAGTGCGGCGGGGCGCTCGTCCGGATGTCGATTTCTTCATTATGATTGGGCTTTCAGCGATTATCGCCACCTATGGGCTTCTGCAGGATAGCGGTGCGGTGATTATCGGTGCGATGTTGGTGGCGCCACTTTTTACGCCCATTCTGGCTTTCAGTTTGGCAATCGTTCAAGGGGATGCCCGGTTGCTCTGGCTGGCAATCGAGGCGGCATTGAAGGGTGTTGTCCTGGCGGTTGGTTTGGTCGTCATTCTCACGGCTATATCTCCATTGCGTGCTGTGACCCATGAGATCGCAGCGCGTACACATCCAAACCTCTTTGACTTGGCGGTCGCACTTGCTTCCGGTGCAGCCGGGGCGTATGCCATCGCCCGTAAGGATGTGGCGGCCTCACTGCCTGGTGTGGCTATTGCAGCCGCGCTTGTACCTCCCCTGGGTGTGCTGGGTATCGGACTTGCGATGGGAGATGCCCAGATCGCGCTGGGAAGCGGTTTGCTCTTCGTAACCAACCTCATCGCCATCACGTTGGCGGGTGCGGTGACTTTACTCTTACTCGGGTTCCGTCCCACCCGAAGGAGGGAGCGTGCTGCTCGGCTTCGCTTTGGATTGACGGCTTCACTCGTTCTTCTCGCAGCG
>CAYLOP010000192.1:0-5133 GCA_964385305.1 uncultured Anaerolineaceae bacterium
AACGCCTTCTCCCTGCCGTCGAAAAAGACCTTTCCCTTTTCAACCATCCGATATCCCTCTCCTCAGTAATGCATTCGTATCGCCCATCTTGTTCTTCTATACGTGCTCTTCCAGGGACCGAGCATTCTGGGTGTGTAATGGATCATCGCGCTCTTTCCGGAGGACCGTTGAGCTTCACCTCACTGCTAGAGGGGTAGTCGGAAGAAGCTGTGAAACTGAAGGGGATCGGTCTGCGGTATAAACCATGGACCACGGGGTTCAATCCTGTAGGGTTGATGGAAAAATCCGAATCCAATAGATATATCATAAACGATAACAGATATATAATTTGACAATGTATGATATACTAATTGTTGATACTGATGTATTATGCTGTAAATTTATCTCCGAATCCCTCCTCATGGGTAGGGTCCTTTAGTGAATCTAGAGAAAAGGTGTTGTGATGTCTTCGTCGCAGGAAAGTGGCACCTCGAAGAGTCTGATCTATAAGGAGTTGCGCCGCTCTATCATCGTTGGGCATCGCAAGCCGGGTGAGAGGTTAGACCTGGAGGATCTCGCGAAGGGTTATGGAACGAGCGTCACGCCCCTTCGAGATGCGCTCCAGATGCTCGGCCAAGAAGGGCTCGTCGCCATCAAGCCCCGTTCAGGCTATTTTGTGACCCGCGTGACTCTTAAACAATTGCGTGACATGCTCCACCTGCGTGAAATTCTCGAATTGGTCTCCATTGAGCTAGCGGCGGCTGTGATCACCGAGGAGCAGATTAAAGAACTCGAGAGTGTTCACGCGGGTTATTCTGGTGAGGACGATGAATCCTATGATCGATACATGGATGAAAACCGCCACTTTCACTATCTTATTGCGCAAGCATCCGGCAACCAGGAATTAGCCGAAACATTGGGCCGTTTGCACGACAGGTTGGTTGGTTTTATGGTCATGTGCCGCGAGGGCTCGACGCTGGAGCCCAGACATGGGCTCATCATCAAAGCGCTGCGGAAAGGGGATGCCGCTGCGGCTCGGCAAGCCATGCTTAGCGAAGTAAACGAAACCCGTGAGACGATTCTAGAGCGTGTTATCCAGAAAAACGGGTCTTCCTGGCACCTGAATGCGATACCCTACAATTAGAAAAATTTCAAGAAAGTTGCTCCAAAGAGCGTTGTCGCATTCCAGGAAATAGGTAGACGGAAACCTGGCGAGAAGGTAGTTCGGACTGGATTGTTCGCTTGTTGGTAAGCGCTGTTGGGTCGGTATGACCAGAACGAGCTTCAGCATGTGAAGAGTTTTAGTCCGATTTTTTTATATGAAACGCAGCAAGATTGGGAATTGGAGGGGTTATGGCAACGGAGACAGCGCGAAGGCAGGGCCAGACTTCCTTACTGCGTGAGATACTCGAAGGGTGGTTTAAGGTTATAACAGAACCTAACCTGGATGCATTTCGCGCCGAGAAAGCCCGGGCAGACCCCTTGAAACCGGTGCTGGGCATAGGTGTCTTAGGATTCGTGATCGGGTTGTGGGCGCTGGTCATCAAGCCGACCTCCCTGGTCGTTGGAACAGGGGCGACGCTGTTCGACTTGTTGCGGATCATCTTTTTCACCGAGGCTGATTTTTTTATCATCAGCCTCGTTTTATTTTTCATTGCGAAAGCATTTGGTGGAAATGGGAGCATCATTCAGCATAACCATTTGCTATCTCTGATTACGGTGCCTTTGGGAGCGATCATTGTCGCCTTTCTCTTCGTGGGTGAAAAATCAGGCTTGACATTGATGGCCATCCTGAACCCTCTCAGTCCTGTGGGAATCGCAAGCATCTTCATTTTCTTGTTGAGCTTTTATGGGCTTCTTCTTCTACTCTTTGCTTTGCAGGCAGCTCACGAGATGCAAGCCAGTGCGGTTGTCTACACGCTTGGGATAGCATTATCTGGCTGGGGTTTGTTGCGCGTAATCTCAATGTTCGTCGCACGAGAAGTGAACATCATCACGATCGAATGGGAGTTCCTCGCCGGGCAATGGGCGAAGGGTGCTCTTCAGGAATTACTCCTGGGTCACCTATGGCTGATTCTATTCTCGGTGACAATCGCCGTCTTTATTGGCGTCGTGGTCGGTGTTCTGATCACCATGCCTTCACAGCGCCCCAAACTCTCTCATCTGCTCCTTCTGATCCCATTGGGGCTGTTCTTCCTATTGTGGTCTTCTTCATCCGGCTTGCTAGGTGAGGAGACGGCTAGTGTGATCATGGAGACCGTAACAAAATGGGATCGGTCGTTGGGGAGGACGGAAGGTTTCTTTGCATCGCTCATGGATATCGTCGGCGCCATCGTCGGCAAACCGGTGGCTGTTGGGATGATTGGAATGGTGGCGACGATCCTCTTGTATGCCCTGTTCATGACGGGAGAGTCATCCAGCGGTCTTACCCTCTACATCGCCGGGATCATCTTGACGATTCCCAGTGTGGCGCTCTTTGGTGTGATGATCAGGCCGCTGGGGATCGGCCCCTTCAACGCGGCTTTCGCCCTCATCCTGTATGCCCAACTACCCATCCTGCGGAACACCTATACGGGCATCAAAGAGGTCGCGCCAGAGATCATTGAATCAGGGCGTGGGATGGGCATGACCGAAATGCAACTTCTACTCCGAGTCAAGCTTCCCCTGGCAGTCCCAGTCATCATGACGGGCGTGCGCGTGTCCGTTGTGATGCTGGTGGGTATCGCGGCAATTGCAGCTTACATCGGCAACGATACGCTGGGAGAGTACATTTTTTCCGGCATCAGCCGCGCTCAAGAGAAACGATACATTGCAGGCGCAATTCTGGTTGCCATCCTGGCGTTGGCGGTGGATTATTTTTTGGGTTGGCTCCAGAATCGATTGACACCTGAGGGGCTAAAAGGCAGGCGCTGAGTCGCTTTTCTCGCGACGGGCAACTCGAGGGGAGTAAAGAAATGATAAAAGTCGAAAATGTTACCAAGATCTATCCCGGGGCAATAATCCCAGCAGTGGATAAATTATCGTTCACGGTGCCTACAGGGGAAATTTGCACCATCGTTGGCCCTTCTGGTTGTGGAAAGACCACAACGATGAAAATGGTCAATCGATTGATTGAACCGACGGATGGGGACATCTATGTGTTGGATGATCGGGGGGAAATACGAAACGTGCTCGAGATCGATCCAATTCTATTACGGCGCAGCATCGGCTACGTCATTCAACAGATTGGTCTATTCCCTCATCGCACCATTTTAGAGAATATTGGTACCGTCCCTCAATTGCTCGGGTGGGATGAAGCACGTATCCGTCGTCGTGGAGAAGAGCTGCTCGATATGATGAAAATGTCCCACGAATTCCTAGATCGCTATCCATATGAGTTGTCGGGTGGTGAGCGTCAGCGAATAGGCGTAGCTCGAGGGATAGCCACGGATCCACCCGTGATGTTGATGGACGAGCCTTTCGGTGCCATTGATCCCATTAATCGTAACCTGCTCCAGAATGAGTTCCTGCGCTTACAGGATGAGATTAAAAAGACCATTCTCTTCGTCACGCATGACATCGATGAGGCGATCAAGATGGGTAATAAGATCTGCATCCTGAATGTGGGTGGCATACTGGAGCAGTTCGATACGCCGGCCAATATCCTTTCCAACCCAGCCAATGCGTTTGTGGAGGATTTTGTCGGGACCGATCGCACCCTTAAACGGCTTAACCTGATACGTGTCGAGGAGGTCATGGATCCACACCCGCCGCTTCTACAGTCAACACAATCAGCCGAGGAAGCGATCGCGTATATGCGCGAAAAGGGCCTTAAATTTGCGTACGTCGTTGATGCTTACAAGCAATTGAAAGGATATGTCGGGCTCGATGATCTGAAGGGGAAGACCGGCTGGGTTGAAGAATCCGTGGTGCCCACTGCTGCGGCAATCCAGATGGGTACCAATTTAAGAGATGCTTTGTCGGAAATGCTGCTGGTCGACTATGCAAGGGTCTGTGTGGTCGATGCCCAAGATCGTGTGCGAGGGCTTATTAGCACCGAGATGGTGCAGGAGGCTGTAATTGAGAGTGAGGGGGTTTTGGTCATGGACGAGGAGGGGGAGGAGTAACCAATGAGTGGGAGAAAGTTGTCCGGTCGCTCCGACACCCCTGACGCCGGTGATCAAAATGGATTGGAACCGGTGAAAAAGAAGGGCATCTTTGGACGTATGGATTGGTCCTCTTTCACCTTGAGGAACATCCTGGGCTGGTCGGTGATCCCGGTGCTCATGATCATAACCGTGGTCTTGGTGTACAGCCAGCTCTTGCTCCAGATCGAGCCGGGGAGCATGGAAGCGAACATGATGGGCAGCCGTGATATTGGTTTTGCTAATGTCGTGGATGCTGTCGTGGAGCACATACGTCTTATCCTGATTTCCACAGGATTTGCCATCGCCGTCGCTGTGCCTGCAGGCATCCTGATTACGCGGCAAGGTTTCCGCGATTTCTCGGGTCTTATCCTGGGTGTGGCAAACATTGGACAGTCGGTGCCCAGCATTGCCATCTTGGCTCTCTTCATGGGCATCCTCGGATTGGGTGCGACAACGGCTATTTTTGCACTTTGGCTCTATGCCTTGCTACCCATCATCCGCAACACCGCTACAGGAATCGAGGAAGTGGATCCGAGCATTATTGAGGCGGCTACTGGTATGGGAATGACCGGTCGTCAGATCCTGCTTAAGATCGAGTTGCCGTTAGCCTTGCCAGTCATGTTTGCTGGCATGCGGACTGCTGCAGTCATTAACGTGGGCACAGCTGCACTGGGGGCATTTATTGGCGCCGGTGGGCTGGGCACGTTCATCATCACAGGCATTCCTCTCATGCGGGATCGGATGATCTTGGTTGGCGCAATCCTCACAGCGGTGATGGCCGTCTTGGTGGATTGGATACTGAGTAAGTTTCAGGATCGGTTGGTTGCACCTACAGCAGCGACCGAATGAGAGACAACATCAGTAATCCTGTCAGAGAAGGAGGTGGGCATCTCTACATAGATCCTTAAAGATTACTAAAACACGTTTTACTCTGAGAAAGAGGGGAAAGAGGAGAAATACCATGAAAAAACATCTACAGGTCTTGATGGCTGTAATTGCCCTACTCTCTTTGATGCTTGCAGCCTGT
>CAYLOP010000193.1:0-5096 GCA_964385305.1 uncultured Anaerolineaceae bacterium
CAGGTTGCTCCCAATGTTGAAGGATTCCGATTCTGCCCGCGTGGTTAATTTCGGAAGGGAGAAATGTAGAGACAACTTTCTGGCCATCGACGTATAAATTGGCTTTACCGCCAATAATTTCAATCGTGATGACCCGCGCGGCCTCATAGAAATAAAAATCCCCGAAATTACTCGCGAGGATGTCACCCTCTGCATAGATGGAGTGTGCTTCAAAAGCAGTCCATCCGTCTCCGTCTGTCGTGCTCCCATAATGGGCCATTAGACAACCGGGGGAAAAGCCGATGCCGTCTCCATAAAGGATGAACATAGCCGCTCCACGTCGAGAGCTATGGGTCACCTCGGCGGTTAAGATGAAATCGCCCGTGATGATCTCGTCAGACCAGGCGATGGTGTCAGTTGATGGCTTGGCGATGATGGTGTAGCTATTCTCCCCCGACTGACGCCAGAGGATTTCACTGGGAATATTGAAGGATAATGTCTGCCACTCGCTCTCGATGACACCCGGATAGCTGGGAATGTTCTTCTGGGTTTCAGGATCCCAGAACTCCGTGATCCATGTCGGCTCGTCGTTCCAGCACTGCGCCCAGGGAATGGCGTGGACGGCATCTTCCGACCCAGCACCTCCCGCTGTGTCGGTGGGTTCACCGGGGCACCAGTTGAGGTACGTCGTCGGTTCTCCGCTCGTCCACCGGTATTCACCCTCGTCCGGATAATCGGTCAGCCCGATCCAGAACATGGTTGAACCGAAGGTGGAGTAGAGCCACTCCTCTTCTGCGGCATTGTTGATGGAAACGAGATGCCCGCCTGTCTGCACAGCCAGGGCTTCGAGCATGTCCCATGACATCCCCGTATCGGTCAGCGCGTAGTAGTGGTTTGTAACAGGGTTATGGCGCCAGTCGAACTCGCTTGTCGATTCGGTGTCCTCAATCGGCGCAGTCGTCGAACTCTCAGTGGTCGGCAGGAGGGTGGGTTCGGTGACGGCGGCCGCCTCCACCGGGGTCGATGTGGCCTCTACATCTGCTGTTGCCGAGCCCGACCGGGTGGCGGCGAACCAGGCGCCGCCGCCCACGATCACCACGGCTGCAAGCGCGAGCAGGGCTGTCGCCCAAGTCGGCAAAGGCCAGCGCTTTTTCACCGGTGCTTCGATGATGGTCTCGGCCCCTGGAGGGGGTTGTTCTTCTGCTTCTATGGACAATAGCGCTTGGACCGAGCTCGATATTTTTTGAAGATGCCGTTCAATCGGCGGCGTCAGCGCATCCAACCAGTGGATGGACTTGATGTAGTAGCGCATTTCCCGGGATAGCTCAACGTCTTCGATGCGTAGTGGAACGATCGGGATACCGCTGTCAACAGCTTCCCCAACTTCCCGGACGACTTGCCCCGATTTATTGGAGCCATCTGAAAAAACAAGGACAAAGACCTTGCTTTCACTAATGGCCTCGACGATCGCTCCCGCCCAAGATTGGCCGGCTGGCACATCTCTCGGCGCGATCCAACACCGTATCTTCTGACTTTCGAGTTTCGCACATACTGCATCCGCAACGTTCTTGTCCTGCGAGGAGTAACTGATAAAGACATCATGCGCCATGGTCGCTTACTCTCCGGGGGAGGGGAATAGCCCATTGTAGTATGTTCGTTCGTTTTCTTCCACAGAAATTCCCTGCAAAAACGATTCATTTCCGAACTGGATTCTGTGTGTGTGCGACGAAGTTATCTATATCCGGTTCGATAGATACGAACGAAGCCCCCGATCCTACCCACCATCGCCATTCCTTTAGACTCCATGCACCTTCCCAGCCCCTTACCATTAACGCAAGGGTGGTAACACGCTACACAAGCTCCGCAACTTAAACGCAGGTCTCCTACCGTCAACGCTAGCCTCCTCCTGTCATCCCAAAAACAAGCGCCCGAACCTCAGGCGCTTGTCGCATAATTAAGTGTCCTTAGCCGATACATAAGCCGTTGCATCCGACCCGAAATCAGTAGCAGTATTCCGCTTCCAGCACCCCGGTCGGTGAGAAGAGATACGCGCAGTTGCCCTTATCCCCCCAGAGATCGCTGGATCGACGGAAACTCAGCTCATCGATACCACATTTGGATTTCGTCCCAGCGGGGTAGTTTCGGCAGCTCTCTCCTTGGACGAGATTGACACCCTCCGACAAGGTGAAGCGCACACCCGCTTGGCGGGTGTGGGAAGCCACCTTCAACAAGCGACCAACCTCAAAGCGCGGGGAGCCATTGAAAAGCGCCGAGATCAGCCAAGTTGGGTGCATGCGCTGTTTGTGCGGCGCATTTGCACATACACTCCCGAATAGGTTGACTTGCACAGCATACCTGGCACGCACCAACAACACTTCATCTCGCCGAATGAGTACACCGCTATATGCTACGAGTAATAATAACTACGAGTATGCTGAGCAAGGCAAGAACATTCAGTGAAAAACCTACCCAGCCTAGCACCTTTGCTGCTTTATTCTCTGCCTTGAGGGCAACGCGGATACACAATATGCCAGCCAGTACCGGAAGCAAGAAGGTTAAAACAAGGCCTAAAATGGCCAAACCCAGATCACGGACATGGGGTTTTGATGGGGTGGATGGTCGATATCCGGGTATGTGTACGGAAGAAACAGCTCCTGCCTTCTTGGGCATGTACCTTGCTGCTCTTGAAGCACAAGATGGGCAGAGCAACCAATCGGTCGCGGATTGAGCCACTAATCCTAGTTTCCACTGTGCAATTGCCTGTTGTCTGGATATTCCATATATGGTCATCATTCTTATCGTGGACTCATCTGGCTCAAAACCTTTGGAAACAAGTTGCCTGAACTCCGTCGCTGTGTATGTCGTGCCTTGTTCCCATGATGTTGTTGCATTGCAAACATCGCATGTACCCATTAGATGTCTCCTTTCTGTGCATGTGTCGAAAACCATGGTTGGGCTTTTGTAAGACTCAACTTGAAGGCTCTCAATTCTTGCAGCAGCAACTCCGCCGCGACAGCGGTGTGAGCTTCAGCGACTCGTTATCAGGCTCTTTCTCCACCGAATTCCCGAATTACATCATGAAGCAAATCAAACGGTCGTTGATATGGTGGTGGGCCATATAGCCAGTCGGCCATATGAATCTCCATTTCAACTTGGTTGCGAATCTTATCGGGCGGAACAAAATCTGCGGCATCCTGATAATAGTAAGAAGCATCACGGAGAAGCGCTAGCATGCGTCGGCTATCTGTTACCCCTATCGAGATAGACGACATTTCTGAGCTCACTTCACGAATGAATACCTCGGGGGTCTCCAAGTTTTCTAGCAAGAGAACAACTTGATTGCGAAATGCTACTCGAAGATCAGAAACCGCTGATGGCGGAAGAACAATAGTTAGTATGGTCCGTTCATTCAGAAGGATCAGAAGCTCACCACCCCAAATAGGGACAATATTCGCAACCCAATCACCAAGACCCTTCGTACGGTCTAGTAGCACTTCCTCAGGTAATTCACCCATACGAGTTAGGAGCTTCTTCGTGCACTTCAGCTTTATCACTGTGAATCGTTCCTATGTTCCATGCATCAGATGAGCCAGATAACGCCCTCGAGCTCAGCGGCCAGCAAGGCGCCCCTCGATGATCCGCTACTTCCTATCGCAAATCGACTCACATCTTAACCCCCGGTCCTCAGGGTACGTTGCAGCGAGAAGATATTAGGCATCGTCCTTCCTCTTTTCAACCTGAATAGACCCTTTAGAGGTTGCCTTTCCCTGAAACATCATGCTGTCTGCCCGCACCATGAGCGCTTCGATATCGTCGAACCCATCTGAGTTGACCACACCGATTGTCGCTGTAACTTGTGGGGTCTGGCCCAATGTGACCCTATGTATTGCCGACTGGAGCCTCGAGGCCGTTGCTTGGGCTAGCATCTGGGAAACGGCAGAAAGAACAATTACAAATTCGTCTCCTCCCACCCTTCCAGCCACATCTGTTGCGCGAAGGGAGCTTTTCAGGGCGAGTCCGATGTCCCTCAAGAGCGAATCCCCCGCAGCATGCCCCCTCGAATCATTATAAGATTTGAAATTGTCCAAATCGATATACAGAACAGCAATTCTATATTTGTTCCGTGTAGCACGGGCCAACTCGAGCCTGGCCTCGTTTGCGAATGCGTGACTGGTCAATAGACCGGTAAGCTGATCCGTTCGAGCAAGATCGTTCTGTCGATCGTATGCCTTCTTGAGAGCGGCTAGGAGAAAAGAGATTATGATGAAGAAACCAATTCTGATCGCACTGTTCCAAATGAGGATTGCATGGGCTAAATTTGGTGGGGCGTAGATCGAGTTCACAAGATACCACACAATGGCGGAAATACCCGCCAATACAATTCCCGCTCGACGTGAAACGTACCAAGAGACGATGGAGATCGGGGCGACATAAAAGAGTCCGAGGGAAAGATTGTATCCAGTGACGTAGTCCGCAACGCCAATGGCAACCACCATTGCAAGTGAAATAGCAAGAAGTGATATCTTTGATAAAGCCCCTAAGAAGTTAAGGTTCAAGTTCCTCATAGAACGCTGCCTAACATGTGAATATGCGGAAATCTTTCCTGATAGCATCCCAAACCGCCTGCTACCTTGAATGCAAGCCCTTTCACAACTTCTAACCAAAACTTGAAATCACTACTGACGGGAAAAAAACGATCATCGGTCTCAGAAACCGTCCCCCACGTACGACATGAAAGAATCATACACCCCGTCCCCTGCGCCTGCAACGCGCGCGCCAATTTCTGCCAGAAATGCCCTTTCCTTGTCATCTTATGGTTTGCGTGGGATTCAAGAGAGGATCGTCGCCAACGCAACGGATGTAACGTCCTACACAAGCCCTGCACCATCCACGCAAGGCATGTAACGTCCTACAAAAGCTCCGCACCGCCTACGCAAGCGTCCTACCGTCAACACAAAAACAAGGGACCGCGTCTCGGGCGCTTTTACAATACTGGAGGTCAGACGGTCGGGAGGCTCTCTTCATGAGCTCGATCAGCTTCGCACCGAACGGTAGCCGGAGCACGACGATCGTCACGACGTCGAAGACGGCGCTGAACTTCGCCCCGGGCGGGACGC
>CAYLOP010000194.1:0-5082 GCA_964385305.1 uncultured Anaerolineaceae bacterium
GGGTAAGAGGGGTTTTAGGATCGAGGAAGCTGCGTCCGAACTCAGCAAACTTGCTAGGATTTGACACTGTCATCACGCTCCCCGAACCCGGGCTATATCCAGCCACGCTCCTGGCATGCCTTCGTGACACGTGTAACGGCGATCTGATAGGCGGCATCACGGAGATCGATCTTGCGATCTTCTGCAAACTCACTCACGGCTAGGTAAGCATCGGTCATGTGTACATCCAGCTTACCGAGCACCTCATCACGGCGCCAATAATAGTTCATATTGCCCTGGACTTGTTCGAAGTAGCTGCACACAAACCCGCCTGCATTGGCCAATAAATCAGGGATGACATTTAACCCACGCTCAACCAGGAGGGAATGGGCATCTGGAGTGGTCGCCCCGTTGGCGCCTTCTACGATCAGTTTAACCATCGAATGGATCTTGCTCACATTTCCCGGGGTGATCTGGTTTTCAACCGCAGCGGGAACAAGGATATCAACGGGTTGTTCGATCCAGGTGTCCCCCGGCAGGCGTTCGTATCCGAATGCGACGGCTCGATCTTGATCGATCTCGCCGAAGGGATTGGTGATCTTGCGCAGTTCCTCTAAGTTGATGCCATCTCCCTTGAGGTAGGCGTAGGTCGTGCGATCAGCCTGGTCCCAACAGGAGACACACGAAACAGTCCCACCCATACGCAGGTAGAGATCGATCGCATGTTGGGCGACGTTGCCAAAACCCTGGAAGCTGGCTTTTGTCTCCGCCGGATCGAGGTGCATGTCTTTCAAGGCCTCGCGTGCTGTGATCATCAAACCGTAACCGCCAGATTCCTTCCGTCCTACAGAACCACCGAGCGTCACCGGCTTGCCGGTAATGAACCCTGGCCGCTTGCTGCCCTGGATGGCCTCATACTCATCCAACATCCACAACATATGACGGGAATCGGTCATCAAATCCGGCCCGGGGACATCCCAGTCCGGACCAACGTTTTTAACGACCTGGCGCACCCAACCACGGCAAATGCGCTCCAGTTCAAGCGGACTGAGGTCGTGTGGATCGCAGGCGACGCCACCCATGCTGCCGCCGAGCGGCAAATCGACGACCGCCGTTTTCCAAGTCATCAACATTGCCAACGCGCGGATCGTTTCCATTGCCTCAAGTGGGTGAAAGCGAATCCCGCCCTTACTAGGTCCGCGAGCATCATTATGCTGAATGCGAGAGCCGCGGAAGATCTGAACCCGTCCGTCATCCATGCGAACAGGAATACTGAATTGAACTTCCCGCATTGGCGTGCGCAGCAGCTGGCGTGCGGCTTGGTTTAGATCGAGTTGATCGGCGATGCGGTCAAACTGTTGTTGTGTGTTCTCGAAAAGGTTGTATGATTTTTGGGCCACGGTTCACCCTTATACTTTCTCATCCTCAGGTGTGGTCAACAAATACCCCACACCTTGGATGTTCAGGATCATTCGCGGATTGGAAGGATCGCGCTCAAGCTTCTTGCGCAGGTAATGGATGTAGGAACGCAGGTAGTCGATATCATCACGGTATTGTGAGCCCCAAACTTCTATGAGCAATTGCTCATGGGTTAGCACCTGGTTGAGATGTGTCACGAGCTGATAGAGCAGGTTGTACTCTGTGGCGGTTAGGTATACCTCGGAACCCGCGACTGATACCTGACGACGGGCGAGATCTACCCGCAAGTCACCACATTCCACCACGGCCTGACCGGTTGGAGACAAGCTCTTCTGGGTGCGATTTAACACGGCACGTACGCGCGCCAGCAGTTCTTTCGAGCTGAATGGTTTCGTAATGTAATCATCCGCACCGGCCTCGAAGCCAGTGAGCATATCGGTCTCCATCACTTTCGCGGTGAGCATAACGATAGGGACCTCAGAAAATTCACGCACACGCCGGCAAACCTGATATCCATCAATGTCATCCATGAGAATATCTAGCACGACCAGGTCTGGCTGTTCAACGGCGACGGCTTCAATCGCTGACTGCCCGTCGTTGCGAATAAGAACCTGATAGCCAACTGCTGAGAGAACCTCACGCACAAGGCGGATGATACGGGGATCGTCGTCGACGACTAGGATGCGCTGCCCATTTGAAGACTCAACCATCAGTGTGCCTCACGATTGACATCATGGCGTAGGGAGAAGTAAATCGAAGTGCCCTCTTCAATCTGGCTTTCGACCCAGATACGACCTCCATGCGCTTCGATAATCGCCCTAGCGATTGGCAGTCCAAGTCCTACTCCAGGGATCTGCAGAGTCGACAGCGATCGCACGCGGTGGAATTTCTCAAAGAGTGGGATGAGATCTTCTGCAGAAATTCCGATGCCTTGATCAGCAACGCTGACGACGACGTCCTGCTCCCGCGCTTCACCCTTGATGACGATCAATCCCCCTTCGGGCGAGTATTTAACAGCGTTATCTAAGATGTTTCGAAAAACCTGTTTGATCCACCGCGGATCAGCTTGAATAGTAGGAAAATCCGATGGGAAATCAACAACCAGGCGATGGAGAGCAGATCTGTATTGCACCTCGGTCGCGACTTCATCAGCGATGTTGGATAAATCAACGGGTTGAAAGGTGAGGTTGAGCTCATCGACCTGGATTAAGGACGAATCGAGGATGTCTATGATCATGCCTTCCATGTCGTTGCAAGCCCCTTCGATCAACTCTAGGAACTCGCACCGTTTCTCATCCGTCCAGTTGACATCCTCCAGCATCATGGCGGTGGTATAACCTTTGATCGTCGCCAGTGGCATGCGTAGTTCATGTGAGAGCGACGCAGTGAGCTCCGATCGCATGCGCTCGGCTTGGTGCGCAGCACGGGTTGCGTCGGCATGTGCTTCAAGCCGGGCCCGGTCGATGGCCAACGCCACCAGGTCGGCAATGGTTTGAACGAAGGGGAGGTTATCTTCAGTGAAGGAGTTTTGTAGATCCAGCGATTCAAGAACAAGGACGCCGAAGCGCTGCGTGCCGGCGCTGATCGGCGCTGCCACGGCGGAACAGGGTGACGTCTCTCGACCGATTGCCCGCAGCATCACCTGTCGGTTGAAGGGGCGCATATCGGACATCGCCTGCAATACGTCTTCGGGGGAGGCGAGCAACAGCGGCCGATTCTCATCGTAGGCTTTCCCTGTGATGGATTCCCCTGCTCGCAAACCAATCTCGTTGAGAATGGTTAAATCATAGCCAGTCGCAGCAACCGGCTTGAAAAGCCCTGCGGGTTGGTCCCAGAGCATGATCGCGCCGATGTCTGCCGGTTCAAGCACATGAACGATGGTACGCATGACACCATCGAGCAATTTAGGCAGCTCTAGGGGCGCTACAAGGGTCTTGGCGACCGCAGTTAATACTTCAAGTTCGCCATCCATACTGGAATGAGCACACACATTAGAGGATAGCACAGACTGGCGTTACATCAAACAAGCTTAATGTCCCTCTGTTGGTGGATGGATGACACACTTCCGCTGCGCACCGCGGGAGAACCGTCTCCTCAATGATGACGAGCTTTGGGTGCGATCAAGATGGTTTGGATTTGCTTTGGCTGTGATCGGGATGTGCTGTTCCTCGCCTCACTACCTGAGAAAGGCGCTCTCCAGAATGCGTTCTCTTCTAGCTACCCTAACCGACGCAGCTTGCGCGAGGTGATTGCCATGCCAGCAATTAATGCGATCGCAGCAAAGCCGATCAATTTAAACAGCGTGACATTCCAATCCTGGGGCCAGGAGTCAAAGAGCACCAGGTCGCGGATGGGATCAATGGCGTGGGTGTTGGGAAAAATCCACGAAAACCAGAGGACTTCTTCGCGATTGTACCGTACGAGACCCAACCCGCCCCCGATGAAAAAGACGATGATCGCTGTAAGCACAATCGCAATCGCACCAGCCATGTAAGTGCGGGATTGAAGGCCGAAGACTACGGCGAGACCGATCCAGAACAAGGCGGTCAATCCCGCCAGCAACCAGACCGCCCAGAGGTAACTCCCCGGCCAGAATCCAAGCCAAAAAAAGATGACGATGAAGAATATTGTGCCGCTTACCAACCCAAAGATCAGCGCAAGCACCGTCTTTGGGAATAACACCCAGGCTAAAGAGCGGGGCGCCATGCCGAATTCCAGCGTAAGGTTGCAGATTTGTTCTTTATATGTCAGGGCATAGATATTGAAGATGCTTCCCAGGCATACGCTGAGTAGGGCGACACCTACGGCAATAATGGGGACCCAGTCTACCATTTGAGGAAGCGGGTACGCCTCGGCCATCTCTAAAGGTGGGGGAGGTTGGCCGATCTTTTCATAGAATCGCCAGATGATCTCTGTTGCGTAGATTCGGTGGTTCTTGGCCCGGTCATCGACATAGTTGCTGAGATACATGTCGATGCTGGGATAATCACCCGATTCTAAACGTTGGGAGAAGTTTGGCGGGATGACCCATACGCCATCGATTCGATAGGTCTCAAAGGCTTGCAAGGCTTCAACTTCCTCCATATCCTCCACATAGTAGTAGGGCATGTCATTGAGGGGGGAGATAACCTCATCGAATGTTTGACGCAGCTCAGTCCCATATGGGCCTGCATCTAGGTTTACAACAGCGACTCTGAAGCTCAACTCCCCCCCGAATAGCAAGGCGAAGGCGATCAGGATGAGGGAGGGGGGCAGAACACCGCCTAACGCGGTTATAGGGTCATGACGCCAGGCGTTGAATTCTGATTTGAAAAGGATCCACAAACGTTTCATCACCACTACCTCTGCTGGATATATACTTTTTGTCGATAGGTGAATGTGGTAATCAGGATCATGATCATGCAGGTTGTGGTTAAAACGATCGTGGCAGGCTGGCTTGTCCCAATTTCAACTCGGTAATAAAGCGGGAAGAGTAATTCGACAGCGTAGGTGTTGGGCATCCAGCGGCTCACGGCTTCATAGGCGCCGCCAAACCCAGCCGAGAGGCCAAAGGCGCTGCCGAGGATCCAGGTAAAGAAGGAAGCGGTCAACCCGATCACAAAGGAAGGCAGCGTGCTTTGCAAGATCAGCCCTGCGGTGGTGCCTAAGCAACCTCCCAGGAGCGCCATGGCCATGAAGATTAAG
>CAYLOP010000195.1:0-5019 GCA_964385305.1 uncultured Anaerolineaceae bacterium
GAGGTTTAATAAAGTCCAATACTGTTTTGATTTCGATCGCTAACGATGCGAGCAACATCATCGCATAATGTCTTGCCCGTATAGATGTTATATTCTTATCATTCGGCAAGAATCGGAGGCGGAATGAAAGAAAAGGAAGTCTTGATCACCGGCGCGAACGGCGAGGTCGGGCATGGTCTAATCATTTACCTCTGTGAGCATACCGACGCGAGGATTGTAGCTACGGATATTCAACCCCTGGATGAATCGCTCAAACTTCACTGCTCGGAGGTTCTCCAAGGGGACATCCTGGATCCAGCACTTCTAGACAAGTTAGCAAACCGCTATTCTTTCAGCACCATCTACCATTTGGCTTCGATCCTTTCAACCAGCGCTGAACGCAATCCGGAACGCGCCCACAACGTGAACGTCAACGGAACGCTCAACTTGCTCAAGCTTGCGATGGGGCAGGCTGGCGTTCAGGGCAGAGATATCAAGTTCCTGTATCCCAGCTCGATCGCAGCTTATGGATTGCCGGACTTGGAGACCAAAGCCGCAGCCGGAAAGGTTCGAGAGGATCAGTTCTGTGCGCCAACGACCATATATGGCTGCAACAAACTTTACTGCGAACAGCTGGGACAGTATTTCCACTCGCACTATCAGCAACTCGATGCGGAACGCCAGCCATACACCGTCGATTTCAGATGCTTGCGCTACCCTGGGTTGATAAGCGCGATCACCGTCCCGACCGGCGGGACGAGCGATTATGGGCCCGAGATGCTGCACCATGCCGCACAGGGTAAGCCGTACAAGTGTTTCGTGCGCCCAGATGCATCGCTGCCCTTCATGGCCATGCCGGACGCTGTAAAAGCGCTTGTCGGGCTGGCCGAGGCGCCGGCTGAGAAGCTGTCACGCCGGGTGTACAACGCCAACAGTTTTAGCCTCACGGCTGCCGAATTCCTTGAACGCGTGAAGGGGGCCTTCCCCGAGGCTGAAGTTGTTTTTGAGCCGGATGTGCCGCGCCAGGGTATTGTGGATAGCTGGCCAGCGGATATCGATGATCGTGCAGCACGGCGTGACTGGGGCTGGGAACCGGATTATGACATCGACCGTGCCTTCGATGATTACCTTATCCCTATGATCTCCGAGCGCTACGCGTGAGGAGGTCGATCCTGTGATCGCGAATAGTTGGGAATGCCAGCGTGGATCACCGGTCGTTCACAGCGAATCGTCAAAGATGATGATTGCGTGGGATCAAATCCCATAAGTCCAAGGGCTCAGGAATGGGCCCTTGATGCGCTAGAGGTCGAACCGCTTGTGTGGAGGGTGGGGGATGGTAAAGCGCTGGTTGATGGAAGGGTTTATAGTCGTATGTTGAGGGGTAAAGACATTTTGAAGGAACCTAGTTACAGAAGCGGGTCGAGGCTGGGCAACCTCGGATGGGCAATGCTCTTGCTAATGACGGTTCTCACTGCTTGTGGCAAGGCTGCCGAGATCCCATGGTCTACAGCCATGCCTGCACCAACGGCAGGTCTGGTTCTCGAGTTTACCGTAAAAGATCTAGAGGAGCAGGAGGTCCATCTCAGCGACCTGCGGGGCAACGTCGTGTTAGTGAATTTTTGGGCTTCTTGGTGCAGCCCTTGCCGGAAGGAGATGCCCGTTCTTCAGGAGTATTACCTGGAGCATAAGGACGAGGGCTTCGTGCTTGTGGGCGTCAACGTGAGCGACCGCCCGGAGCGGGTGAGGGAATTGGCGGCGGAGAACGGCTACCAATTTCCGATCTGGATCGATCCCCCAGGGAACGTCTTGATCGACCTGCGCATGCAGGGACTGCCCGCCTCGCTGCTGATAGATGCGGAGGGACAGTTGATCAACCGATGGATTGGCCCAGTCGCAGAAGGTTCCCTGGATGCCATCGTCGGACCGCACCTTGCAGGAGGGGGTGGACCGTAGCGTCACGTTTTATCTTTTAGCGTATGAGGACGGATTTTCTTAAACCGAAAGTTGAACACGGAGATGTTATTCGGCTTGCATGATGGATCACCTCGTTTTAAGATTCTTGGTATGGGGACGGGTGGGTTCGAAAGTAAAAGGGACGGTGTCTCTGACGGTGTAAGCGCGGCGTGGTTGTGTGAGATCGCGATGTATAGATCTTATTGATAGAATCATTCTATTGTATTTTTTTCCATGTCCGTTGGTCTGTATGTCATGCGGTTGTTTCTGATAGGAAGAGAGGGACAAACCGCAGAAAGCTTGATGCTTTTTCCGAGGAAAGGACAGGCTGAAGGGCAGGATTAAGCTTGAGGGGCGCAGGTGAAGAGACGCCCCTTTTTTCATCGAGCGTTTCCATCCAGGAGATCCAAACCTTATCTTGAGCAACAGGAGTGAACCATGAAAATCAAAGCAACACCGCTCTCAAGAGGGGTTGCGATGGTCGGCGCGGGGATGTCGAAATTCGGTGCGTTCCCCGACAAGTCTACACGCGACCTCTTTGTCGAAGCTTTCCTCGAGATGTCGGACTCCGTGGACAAGGGCTTCGATCCGGAGAGCATCGAGACGATCTACATCGGCAATTTCTCCAGCGACCTCTTCGAAGGACAGGGCCATACGGCGCCGATCATGGCGGATGCCGTGGGACTCATTCCCAGGCCTGCGACGCGCGTCGAGGATGCCTGCGCCAGCAGCGGTGTGGCATTGCATCTGGGGGTCATCGCCGTCGCTTCTGGCATGTACGATGTTGTGCTGGTGGGCGGCATCGAGAAGATGACCAATCTGCCAACCTCCAAGGTGACCGACACTCTGGCGGCGGCCGGTGATATTCTGTATGAGATCCCGGCCGGGTTCACCTTTCCCGGTTTCTATGCCGCCATGGCTACGGCCTACATGGATCGCTATGGCATGACGCCGGAGCACCTGATGCGGGTCGCCATTAAGAACCACGAGAACGGCGCGCTGAACGCCAAGGCGCAATTTGGCATCTCCATACCCGATTGGATGCAGAAGCGCATCGACAAGGCCGTGACGCAGGGCAGACCGATCCCGACCTGGAAGGATGAGTGGGACTACTTGCACGACGACAAGGCCAACCCGATGATCGCCTGGCCGCTGCGCCTCTTTGACTGTTCGCCGATCACCGACGGGGCGGCCTGTGTGTTACTGGTGGCAGAGGAACACGCAAAGTCTTTTACGGATGATCCCATCCACATCATCGGTGCGGGGCAGGCTTCTGATTATGCCCTCCACGATAGAGCGGATCTGACCACCATCCAGTCTGCAGCCCTTGCAGGGCAGGCGGCGTATGCCATGGCAGGTGTGAAGCCGGAGGACATCCGCATCGCTGAAGTGCACGACTGCTTCACGATTGCAGAAATCATCGCCACCGAAGACCTGGGTTTCTTCGAGCGTGGCACGGGCTATCAGAAAGCCGAGCAGGGTGTGACCGCGCGCGATGGGGATATGCCAATCAACACTTCAGGCGGCTTGAAGGCTAAAGGGCACCCGGTGGGCGCCTCCGGCGTCGGACAGGCGGTGGAGGTCTGGAAGCAGATGCGCGGCGAAGCGGGTAAGCGTCAGGTGGCTGGAGATATCCCGCTAGCGCTAACACACAACGTCGGCGCGACCGGTTCAACCTGTGTGGTGCATATCTACGAGCGCAAATAAGGCGGCGGGGATTCCCCCATACAAGGAGAAGCGTCGATGACAGAGAGACCCTTTACGGCAGCATCGTTCAACCAATATCTACGTGAAAAGAAGTTGATGGGCTCACGCTGCCCGCACTGCGATCAAGTCTTTCTCCCGCCGCGCGCGGTATGCCCATCTTGCCACAGCCATGAATTGGTGTGGTCGGAGGTTGGTGGGGTGGGGGTGCTAGCGGCGTTCACTTCGGTTTATGTGGGGCCCACGTTCATGAATGACGAGGGCTTCAGCCGCGACAGGCCATACTGCACGGGCATTGTCGAGCTGAAGGGCGGCGCGCGGATCAGCGCCCGCATCCTGGACGTGGATGCCGCCGATGGCGCCAGCATTGCGATCGGAACGCCGATGGAGGTGGCGTTCGTGGAACGTGGCGAGGGCGAGGAGGCTGTGACTTATCTGGCGTTCAGGCCCAAGGAGGCATGATCGTTATTGCAGGTGTAGTACAGTTAAGCGCACTGCACCTTCTACCATTGACCCCTCAATTGAGTCCAGCTGCGGTTCACCTTAGCCAGCGCGTCTGCGCCTTCTGCGGACGGGGATGCCGAGTTTCTCCAGAAGTTGCGGTTTCTCTTCCAAGGCCACTCTGGCAACCTTACGGAATATGGCATACCATTCATCCATACGTAGCAACGCCTCTTCCTGCTCCAGGGTAGTTTGCTGCGCATTGCCTTTAGCGGCCTCCTGCAGTTGGTTAGACCGGTCATAGGCTACGATCTTCTGCCGTTGCTCTTGCAGTCGCGCCTCATCAAAGCCGTATTGTGCTAGTGCTACCTTGCTTCCTTCGACCTCCAGTGCGTTGTCGAAGAGTGTGTAGGCGCTTTTGAGAAACTCGGCCGTGGTACGCGGCATGGGGCCTTGCAGTCCGAGCGCAGCAAGGTGGGGCTCGTCGTGCAGAAAAATCGCTCGCGCCACCTTCGCCAGCCGCTGGTATGCTCTCTCCGCCTCCATACACGCCCGCTCAGTCTCCACGGTAGCCTGTTGTTGCGCGCCTACGGCATCCACCCGGGCGTTCACAGCATCCAAGGCCGCCTGGTAGATCGCATACCCTTTCTCTAGTTCATCGGCAGTATATCCATAAGCGCCCAACATCTCAGCGATCTCTGGGTCATTCTGGGTGTTATGAAACGCGATTTGCATGTCTTCAAGTCGCTCGGCGATGCTCTTCTTTGGTCTTGTTCCCATAGCGGTTTCCTTTTCTTGGGTAATGCGATCACCGAACGCAAGCATGGACGGCCATCTGAGTACGACCGAGAGCGTGAAATTAGATTTAGCCCGTCGTCTTAGCCTTATCGCACAGCGCCCGGGTTAGCGAGGCCCGCTCACGGATGTCCGTTAGATCGTGAG
>CAYLOP010000196.1:0-2701 GCA_964385305.1 uncultured Anaerolineaceae bacterium
CAAGATGATATATTCCAAGCCAAAGACGATGGTTATGACCGCCGCGATGCCACCGGCTACAAGACCGATTCTGCTTTCCTGCACTTCAACCACCTTCCAATCCCCTACAACCTTGGATTGGTAGTAGATGCGGATCGCAAACATCAGGATGCCGGACAGAATGAAAATGCCACGAAATACGTACTCCATGCTTATCCCAGACGCCATTCAGCAATATCCCCGTTCCCTACCAGTTTTTTACAGGGCGTGTCATATGCAGAATTGGGTCGTGATTTTCTGACCTCAATTCGCACAGTACCGGCAGGATAATTAGAAAGAAACCTCGATCCGTACCCCACTGTTTCGAAGGCGCAGGCGCGTGGTAACCATCCCAGGCCCTTATTTCAAAGGTCCTTGTTTGGTTGGATGGTGGTACTTACGGATCTATTCGCTTTTCTGCAACGTCCCGCGTGCCGTATCTAAATCGTCGGCGCCGATGACCATTCTCGTCGAAGTAGCTAAGTACGCGAGCTGGAGGTTTACCCCGGCGTGAGCAAGACGGCGTGAGACATTCCCCAGCACACCAGGGCGGTCCTCGATCTCCAATACCAGGACATCCCGTTCCTCGGCGATGGGTATGTGGTTGGCTTCTAAAGCCCGTCTAGCATTGGTTTCATCTTCCACAAGGATATGGATGATCCCTTTACCTTCGATGGTGACGCCGCATAAACCCTCGATGTTGATCATTGCTTTACCGAGTGCCTCGCCCACTTTCGCGAGCGCACCCGGGCGGTCGTCAAGGACAACCGTGAAATCCTTAGCCATGGCCCTCCTCCTATGGCGTTGCGCGGCAGACCCCGAAACATGACAGCGCCTATACCCTAGCTTAGGTCATATCTCAGCCGACGTCTAGAGGCAAGCTGTCCGTTCGAGCGAAAAGATAAAGCGCCCGCTTTCACACTCTCGATGTGGTTTTGAAGATTGTACTTAAATCCAGCGGCGCACGTTTCTCTTATACGCCATCCACTCCTCACCAAACGTTTCCCCAAGCATGGCTTCTTCTACACGGATGAAAACCAGATCCATGAGGATTGGAAATACACCCACAACGATGTATGGCGAAAGAGAACGCAGGAAGACAGCGATGCCGATTAGGATCAGGACGAAACCAAGATACATGGGATGCCTGGAGAACTTGTAGACGCCCCCGGTGAGCAGCGCCGTTGAAGTCTGGAACGGTTTAACCGTCGCCCCGTTGATTTTGAAATCCCGGTCAGCAAGCATGTTGAGCGCCGAACCCAGCGCGAAGGGCAATATGCCCAGGAAGTGCCACGGCTTAGGGATCACCGTCGCGATGGGAAAGAGGAAATGCAGCAGAACGATCAACCCGACCGCTCCATAGAGGTACATCGGTGGAAGAGCTCGTTTATTCATCCATGCTCCTTCATCTCATCTATATTCCGTTCCGCGCCCATCGACCATCATATCATCCCCATACCTTGGATTGAGTTCATCGCATCATTCCTACCCCACATGCACAAAAGCCAATTCAGATCATCATCGGATTAGGCGCTTCCAATCCAACTTATTCCTATTCAGTCCACATTGCCACAGAACGTTATTCTGTAAGTATATACGGAAACCAACGCCGTTCGTCGCGGGCGTATTTCGTAGTATTAAAAAATAAGCATTCCTTCGCAAGCTGTGCGGATTTGGCCGATCGATGAATCCCGAAGATTGATTTAATCCCCTACCCGATCAAAGTGATCCACCACCACGTCGTCGATCTTGCTCCAAAGCTCGCCCTCGACCAATCCCAGCGCTTCCTCGATGGTGCACTCGAGCGCGCGCTCCTGCCTATGCTTAAGAAGATCCGGCAGGAGATCGGGGTTTGTCTCTGCCAGGAAGCGCGTGACCCAGTAACCGCGCGTGGTGTGGTAAATCAAGTCCTCGGGATCACGCACGCCCAGACGCCCGTACCCTTTCGGCCGTGTCGCGCGCCCATCCGATCGCAGCGCTCCGAGCGTCTCAGGTTTGACGGTGTCGGCTCCCGCGTAGCGATCCACCGTGACCATCGCCAGCCCCTCGTTCAGCCAGGCCGGCAGCCGCAGGTGGGCTGTGAAGGCATGCGTGAGCTCATGGCAGGTAATGTGCCCTACCCTCACGCGTGGGTCGTCCACGTGTGCGAACACACGCGCCCCTATGCTTGAATCAGCCCGCTGGAGAAGATCAGGTGGTTTCACGCCCACCGCCCTCCGGTGGCTAAAACACTGCGCCCACCCACCAGCATAGGACCACATTCGTCTCACTCGCAGGAACCATAGCGGCAATGTCGCCGCGAGAAGCACGCGCCAGTGCCAGGGCGCGGCGTCGTACAAAAACGCGCTCCACGACGTCATGACATACACATGGCAATCCTGCGGGACATCAAGGCCCCATGCCTCCGCTATGATCTCAACAGTGCGCTCACAGGCATCCCGGATCAAAGCTGCCGCATCGCGATGCTCAGCGTCGTAATGGAGAGTCAAACCGTTGATTTCTTGCAATTGCATCATCGACCTCCAGCATCTACACCCTAGGATACACACTGTTCAACCCGACTACGATGAATAGTGAACGAAGCTTGCCGTCTACCCTCGCTTAGACGACATCATAGCTTGAAAGCATAGCCATGTCTAATAGGGACGATGGATGACCATCCCGTTCCAACAAGAGAATCCGA
>CAYLOP010000196.1:2801-5000 GCA_964385305.1 uncultured Anaerolineaceae bacterium
AAGCCTCCAAGGATCTGACCCAACAAAAGAGGCTCGCCCACGATCGGGATAGCGATGATCGCAGTCAAGACCGGCTGAGCGACCATCGTAGGCATGACAACAGAGGCGGGCAAGGTACCCAGGGCGAATGTAATCAGGAAATAGCCGCAGAGCTGCGAGATTAAAGCTGCCAGGAGGAAGGTCACATAGGTGGCGGGAGAATAGCCCAATAGCGGCATGCCCAGCACCTGCATTCCGCCCAGGAGACAGATCGAGCCGACCAGCATCGTGATCCATAGAACCGGGACCGTATTGAGGTTGAACCGTCCCTTCTGCGTTGCGAGGAAAAAACCGGCATAAAAGAAACTCGAGAGGATAGCGAGAAAATCGCCCTGGACAAAATAGGGACGGATCAGGATCGTGCTCCCCAACACGGCGGAAGCCCCAGCCAGGATAGCCACCAGGCTGATCCAAAAGCGGATGCCCAGGTCCTCCCGCCACACGATCCAGGCAAATAGTGCCACCCACAAGGGAGAGATGTAGTTTAGAAGCGTTGCATTGGCGACGGTCGTCCGATCGATAGCCGTGCTCCAAAAACCATGATCCAAAGCAGTGAAAAAGCCCGCCACGATGGGAAATAGAATCTGAGCGGGTGTGGGTCTGCCATGTGTGCGAATGTAGTTATAAAAGAAAGGCGCAAGGAAGAGGGTTGCGAGCGAGAATCGATAGAAGGAGGTGACAATACCAGGGGCATCCGCCCAGCGCACAAAAAGCGGTGAAACGGTGAGCACCATCACGCCCAGTCCCAGTGCTGCGTAAGCCTACAAAGTCCGCTTTTCTCCACCTCCCTCCTCGAGTAAAAACCCAAGTTTCCCATTCATTGTTGTCACCTTCGATGAGGGACCGACGTCAGACCCGGGATTTCAAACTCGCTCCAGCTGACCGTGCACCAACGCATAGGTGTAACACAACTTAGCCGACCTCTAGCCTGCTGTTAAGATTTCTCAGGAGCAAAACAGATAGCACCATCGTCGCCAGCGGCCAGACCCACGCCAGATCGCCCGGACCACCATGCCCTGTAAGCGCCTCCGTCCTCTTGATCCGGATCAGCCGATAGCTCCCCAGCAATCGTTCCAGATCATCGTCGGAGCGCTTCCTGGGATCAACACCAAACAGCGGTCCGGCGAACCCACTAGCGATGATCACCTCTCGAAGAATCTGCGCACCCCCATCTGCCTCACTCACATCCTCTGCTACGCCCGCCCAACGCTCATGCGGCAGCCAGATCTCTACCTGCGGATTCGCTATGATATTCCGATACCAATCCGAGATGCTCCCAAAGCCGGCTGTGCAGTAGACATCCCCATCGACAATGGCATAGTTGACGGGCGTATAGCGTGTCAGCCCTGTCACCCGACCGATGTGTTTGATGACCATCACATACCCGCCGTATTTCGTCCCATTGCCCCACGACCCGAGACCGAGCCGGAATAAGAGAATCATGAAGCGGTTGAACGATTTAAACATCCTTCTCAACTGTTCCTCAGACAGGTTTGACAAATCCATGTCGCGCTCCTTTCAGCTCTAGAATCTTATGAGCTTCTTCTAGCAATGGACGATCCAACATTTGGGGATTAGATTTCAGCCTCATGTTAAACGCAGAATCGGTAACTCTGGACCATGCCACCGATCTCCGCCTTCACGTCCTGCAAAAAATACTTTTATGGGAACCGTTGATCCGGATTATCCCTCAAGCGTGCAATACTGCAAATTTACAAACATATCTAATCACAGAACCTAAGACCTGTTTGATCAAGAAAGCCGAAGAATTGGACTCTTACTGGCGTATAGTTGTAGCTATCATGATTACCGTTCTCACCCGGGCATCCGCCTTTGTCGGGATTCACGCCGTACTGACATCCTATTCGCCGGAAGGGACGGCCTTACTGCGCTATCTCACGGCATCCCTCGCCCTCGCGGTTTTCGCTGCAGGTAAAAGAAGCCGCCTCCTCTCCCCACGAGATCTCCTCGGCATGGCCATAAACGGCTTCCTGAGCTTCGGCTTTTACAACGTTGCCCTCAACGCTGGCGAGATGCGCATCCTGGCCGGCACGGCCCGTCTGATCATCGCCTCTGCCCCGATCTATGTTGCGTTGCTCGCTTCCCTACTCTTCAAGGAGCGCTTGAATCTTCGCGCTTGGACTGGCATGGCCACTAGTT
>CAYLOP010000197.1:0-4992 GCA_964385305.1 uncultured Anaerolineaceae bacterium
GCGTGGGTCAAACGCGACGTAATCACCGACCTCGATTCCTAGGGCATATGTTTCTTCGCTCGATGTCGTTCGCTCGTCGAGTCGCACCTCGAGCGTATCGTCGCTGCATTCGAGCTCGCCGACCTCAGCGCCGTATATGTGAGCGGAAGCCTTTGTGAGAAGCAGGGCCTCACGGAAAATATCCCCGTAGGAGGTGAAGACCTGGCAGACTTCGCCTTCGACGGTGTTCCAAGGAAAGCCGCCAAGCTTGCTCAGTTTGAGCCTGCCGTTGGATTTGATCTCCTTGACCATCGCACCCAGTGTGTCACATGTGCGGGGAGCGCGCGAGGAGCCGAGTCCGATGCGCCATCCAGGGTGGAAACCAGGTTGCACTTCGGAGAGCGCTGTGTGGGGAGCCCGAGATCGACCAGTTCCCTTTCGATGAACACGGTCGCGCCCTCGGTAAAGCCTGTGGGGCTCGGAGTGTTGAGGAGGTCTTTCAGCGTTTCCGTAAGGTAAGTGAGATCGATCGGCAGTTCGGATTGCATAGCCTTCTCCACGTTTGGGATACGGGCTTATCATAGCGTCCCAAGAATGGATTTGCAATGGTGGCTCCGGGAACCATATGATCGCTCTCCACGTCTTTGGATTGAATGGTAATCGTAGAGGCGTTCGATGAAACAAACCTGGTGTTGGCAACGGATACTCATTTTAAGCATAGCGACCCTCGCAGCATGTGCGCCCCATGGGTCAAATGCATCACCGCCTGAGGAGCGCATACCTGCAGCGCAAAGCAACGTTTCAATTGAGAAGGCGCAAATCCTGCTGTTGGAAAGCTTCCCAGTACAGGTTTTGCTTCACCTCGAAGGCTACAAGCCGACGCCATGCCACACGCTGCAGTGGGAAGTATCCGGTCCAAACGCGCAGGGGCGCATCGATGTGGAGATCCGGGCGGTGATCGAACCGGAGGCTCTTTGCATTCAGGTGGTCGAGCATTTTGAGGCGCGGATCCCATTAGGGGATTACACGCAAGGTGCGTTCACGGTATTGGTGAATGGGGAGCAGGTGGGAGCGTTTGACCTTTAAAGGAAGACCTGCGATAAGGAACCTCTTGAGGTAAGGGCATAGAGCCTGATGGGGAACGGAAGGATTACGCGCGCATGGCGGGGCGCGCTCAGTGGGTCAGGATCTGCGAGAGAAACAACTTTGTGCGCGCTTCCTTCGGGTCGCCGAAGATCTCATCGGGTGTTCCGGTCTCCACGACGAGCCCTTCGTCGAAGAAATACATGCGATCTGCGACCGCGCGTGCAAAGCCCATCTCGTGTGTGACAACCAACATGGTCATGCCGGATTGCGCCAGCCCCACCATCACGTCGAGCACTTCTTTGATCATTTCTGGATCGAGCGCGGAGGTCGGCTCGTCGAAAAGCATGATCTTGGGTTGCATGGCGAGCGCGCGTGCGATGGCGACGCGTTGCTGCTGCCCTCCAGAAAGCTGACCTGGGAATTTCTCCACCTGCTCGGGGATGCCGACGCGCTCGAGCAATTGCATGGCCACCTCTTCGGCGCGCTCCTTGGGCCATTTCCGGACCCATATCGGAGCCAGTGTAACATTTTGCAGGACGCTGAGGTGTGGAAAGAGATTGAATTGTTGGAAGACCATGCCGATCTCGCTGCGTATGGCCGCGATGTTGCGCACATCATGGGTGAGCTCGATGCCATCCACGACGATTTGTCCGCGCTGATGTTCTTCGATCCGGTTGATGGTGCGGATGAAGGTGGATTTGCCAGAGCCGGAGGGGCCAAAGATCACAATCACCTCGCCCTTTTGAACTTCCATATCGATGCCCTTCAAGGCTTGGAAGTTGCCAAACCATTTATGAACGTTTCGGCAAAGGATGATGGTCTCACTCATAGGATCTCCTGTCTACTGCTCACTCACACCTAGTTGTCTTTCAAGCCTGCGGCTCGCAACCGACATGGCATAGCTGAAGGTGAAATAGAAAATTCCGGCGAAAATGTAGATCTCGCGGACGGCGCCAAGGAACTCACGTTGCTTGATCACGCTTTGCCCGACTGCGAGCAGATCGAGAAGACCGACGATGGCTACCAGTGAGGTGTCCTTGAAGATGCTGACGAATTGTCCCATGATGGGCGGGATGACGGCCCGCAGCGCTTGAGGAAGTACGATCAAACCGGTGACGAGGATCTCGCTTAAACCGAGTGCTCTTGCGGCTTCGACTTGCTCGTGGCGGACAGCCTGAAGACCTCCCCGCACAATCTCTGCAAGATAGGCTGCGGTGAAGAGCGTCATGCCGGCCATCGCACGCACAACACGGTCCACCGTGACCTCGAGGGGGAGGAAGAGCGGAAACATGACTTGTGCCATGAAGAGGATGCTGATCAGCGGCACGCCCCGAACGACCTCGATGAATAAGATGCAGAACACCTTCACGACCGGCAGTTCACTGCGTCTGCCGAGCGCAAGCAGGACCCCGATGGGGAAAGAGGCCACAATACTCACCGCAGAGAGCAGTAGGGTGAGCATGATCCCACTCCAGATGTTGGGTTCGATGATCTGCAAGATCACGGAAGGAGCCACACGCTCCACACCGACGTCAAATGCGGTCAGGATCAGGAGCAGGAGTAAGACAGCAAGAATCCAGGCCCAGAGCAGCCATCTACGGACGGCCTCGATATTGGTCATAGACCGACCCAAGTTTAATCCGATGGCGAACGCGAGTGCAGAACTGACCAGCATCGGTACGAGCAGCGGTGCGTGGAATCCCGGAAATATTTCCGACATCTGCAAACCAAGCGGGGTGAGAAGCCCAAGGAGTGCAAGCCAGCCGGCGGCTGCAGCGAAACGCCGCCTTCGATCCCCGTACAGTCCCCACGTGACGCCGGCGAGGACGCCGGTGATGAAGAGACTGGCGTTGGCTCGCCATTCTTCTCCGAGTTGGGGAAGAATCTCGGGCCGATAAATGTAGTAGCCGATATTGTTCCCAATCGTGGCGAATGTAGGGAGGGAGAAGCCTCGGATCAGGAGCGTGAGCACAATCGGGGAGAGCAGCCAGCCGATAAGAACGCCGCGCCGTCCCGCCTCGGCCTGCTCATCACGCCAGATGCGCCATGTCAGAATGCCCAGGGCGATGATCACGCCCAGGCTGACACCCAAGCGCCATGCTTCTTTGTTAGGGTAGCGGCCCCAGGTAAGAACGGTGATGTTGGCGGGGATTACACGCCAATTCGCTTCGTAGAGCGCCCATGGGATAACAGCGCGTGCGACGGCGTAAATCAAGATCAAAGCGACGAGCGTGAGCGATGTGTTGAACCAACTGCTGAAGAGGTTCGAACGCAGCCACCCCAGAGGGCCCACCGCCGTGACAGGGGGTTTCTCATGAGATGCGTGGCCGAGCTTTTCTACCGTTTCCACAAGTTATCTCTCTTTGATCTTCATGCGGGTATTGACTAAATTCATCACGACTGAAATGAGCAGGCTCATCAATAAGTAGGTGCTCATCATGAGCGTGATGACCTGAACTGCCTGCCCGGATTGGTTAAAGATGGTTGATGAGATGTTGTACAGGTCAGGGAAACCGACACCGACCGCCAGGCTGGAGTTCTTGGCGAGATTGAGATATTGGTTCGTCAACGGGGGGATGATGACGCGCAGCGCCTGGGGTAGGATGACAAACCGCAGAACCTGGCCTTTGGTCAGTCCGATGGCCGTGGCTGCTTCCGTTTGGCCTTTTGGCACAGACTGGATGCCAGCGCGGACGATATCAGCGATGAAAGCCCCGGTGTAGAGCACAAGCCCCAGCAAGATGCCCGCAAATTCGGGCGTGAGACGGGCGCCGCCCTCCATGCGCAGTCCTTCAAGTTGTGGATTTTCCAAGGATAGTGGATTAGAAGGGAGCAGGATCCAACCCACGAGAGGAAGGCCAAAGACGACGATCGATGTCCATAGCATCGGGCGAGTCTCGACGCCATATCGCAGCCTGCGTTGGAAGAGCACGATGTAAAGTGCGATCGCGGATACAATCGCAGCGATGACTACGATTACCCAAGGGATGAAAGATTCCTCGGCGATGGGTCGAGGGATATACAATCCGCGGTTACTCAATACGATGGGGCCGAGTGTGATGCGATCGGATAAGGATGGTAATTTAAGGATAATGCCGAAGTAGATGAAGAAGAGCTGCACAAGCAGCGGTGTATTACGCATCACCTCCACATAGACGCCGACCAGCGTCCGCAAGAGCCAGTTCGGCGACAGAAGCGCGATCCCAGCAAACACGCCGACAATCGTCGCCAAGATCAGACCGATGCCGACCACACGCAAAGAATTTAGCAGACCAACCAGGTATGCGTACCAGAAGCTGTTGGTCCGATCCATCGGCAGGCCTTCGCCAATTTCGAAGCCCGAAGTTCGTCTGAAGAAATCGAAGCTGAGGCTCAAGCCGCGTGTGTTGATGGCATCGAGCAAGTTGCCGATCAACCACCTCACCATGATCAGCACAAGTACGACGAAGATGGCTTGTGCCATCGCTTGCAAGAAGCGCGTATCCCGCCAGAACGACCATATTCGCGTGGATGCGCTAGACGTTGAGGGTGTCTGGTTTGTCACAAATTCTCGCCTGGAAACAAGCAAGGCGTGCAGCCCGGAGCAAAGCCGGGCTGCACACAGCTATTCAGTTTACGAATCGGTTACACCCTTAGCGCCAGGGCTGTGCGTAAAGGATACCGCCATCTTTCCAGAGGGCATTCAGGCTTCCCGCGCGTGGGATGTTCGTACCTTCTGGGCCAAGGTGGCGTTCATAGATCTCACCGTAGTTGCCAACCTTCTCGATGACGTTGACCATGAAGTCGGCATCCAAACCGATGAGAGCGCCAAATTCACCCTCAAGTCCCAAGAGGCGGGCGATCTCGGGATCCTCCGGCGCACCGGCCGCGAGGTCTCGCACGTTCACTGAGGTGATCCCCTTCTCCTCCGCGATGATGACGCCGTTC
>CAYLOP010000198.1:0-4955 GCA_964385305.1 uncultured Anaerolineaceae bacterium
GGCTCTTCTGTAGATAAAACGTTCGAGCGCATGGAAGGCTGCAATGACGCCCCTGTTCTTGAGGCGGCCCATGCTCACCAAACCGTCCGGCCAGATATCCTGTGCGTTGTAAACCATGGGCGCCCTGTGCAGCAAACCCACCAGCCACCCCGAGATACCGACGGTGATCGGGGGCGCAATACAGAGGATCACATCTTGCGGTCCAGCGCTCGCAGCGACGATCGTAGAGAGCAAAGTAAAAGCGATGTAATCGATGCCCCGGCCCAGCACGCTCCCGGCCGGCGGCACGTAAGCCCAGGTCCGATAGACCCTCACACCCTCTTCGAAGCCTCGATGGATAAGTTTTCCGCGGTATTCCTCAGGAATAGCTGAACGCTGATAATGCGGGACGCTCGTAACGACGGTGACATCCTCCCCTTTCGCTGCCAGGTCCTTGGCAAGCTCTGTGACGAGCGGAGCCGTGCCGGTGGCGTCGGGCCAATACCGCATGTGGAGGATTAAGATTCGCATGGACTTAAACCACCCGTATTGGTTTGTGCCCCTTATAGCAGGGCGGTGGGATTTGATTTCACTTGAGTCATAACATGGATACAGTTAGAAAGCTATAGCGCATAAATATGATCTCAACCGTGCTCTTTCGCGCCCCCCCGGGCCTGCTCGCGTGAATATTTCCAGATACGCAACCGCATCCTCCACGGCATCACCGGCTCTAGGACCCGGCGGAGCAGATATTTCGCGTACAGAATGGAAAACACTCTTCCCCCATTCCGAAAATGCACGCGCATCATCTCCGGCCAGCAGCGATAGGCTTCGGTCAGAGATTTCGAATCCCCTTGGAGCCGGAAATGGGCCCACAGACGAGGATGGTATGCAATTGGGGAAACGGCCGCGATCCGCACCCACAAGTCATAATCCATCGCATAGTAGAAGCTGGGATCGAGCGGGCCAACCATCTTCCATAGCCGCGAGCGAAAGAACATCGTCTGCTGGGGAATCGTGTTTACACCGCGCCGCAGCCCTTTATAGTCCGTCGGTCCTGAAGGATAGCGTGCCAATATGCGATCCGCCTCATCGATGTAGTATGCATCCCCATACACCATGCCAACCTCAGGGTTATCCTGCAGAAACTGCACGACTTCCGCGATAGCGCCCGGACGATAGGTGTCATCCGAATTGAGCCACGCCATGATCTCACCGGTCGCCATGGCGAAGCCTTTGTTGATGGCATCGGTCTGTCCCATGTCCGGCTCAGAAACCCACTTTGTGATGCGATCGGCATAGCGCTTGATGATCTCGATGCTGCCATCCGTCGAACCACCGTCGATGATGATGTATTCAACGTTCGGATAATCCTGCTCAAGGACAGACTGGATCGTGGCTTCAAGAAACTGAGCCTGGTTATAGGAGGGTGTAATGATCGAAACAAGCGGGTGCGTCATAGGTTTTCATTCCAAGGGCGGGATGGGATCCGTGCTTCGAAAGACCGGTTTTTCTCATAACGATCTAGTGTGGACTGATCCATTTTGCCCCGCCCGGTTCTCCGAATGAAATCGTTAGAAAAGATCTTTGTAGTTCGCCTTCGGGAAAACCATCAGCTTCCCGCCAATTGTAGCATCGAGTACACGTCTGCCTGCAGCTTGGTAAGCTTCGAGCGCCATGCGATAAGCGACCTCGGAGGCTTCAAGATCGGGAAGCTGCCAGCGAAATCCTTTGCCAAAATAATCGGGGGTGAAATGATCTTGGTCTTCTCCGTCGGAAACAACAGTCACGTTAGAAGGTCCTTTTATCGCGAAGCTGTGGTCAACGCCGATGAGGATCACTTCTTCGAATCCCATGTGAAAAGCCAGTTGAAGGGCTACGTAGGTGACGGTTGACCCCTCAAAGACGCGGCCGGAGACATCCCCAGAGAACGTCGGCGGAGGCGTGTAGTCCGTATCCACGAAAACCGCACCGGGATCGTCGGCCAGCCAGCGCCGTCCGCGCCAGGTGACAAACTTTGGCATGGATAGGTTCTTGATCTCCGCCGCGCATTGCTCGATCACCAGCGTATTCACCGAAACGAAGTAGCTTGTTGGAAAACCCATTTCTTGAAACAGTAAGTAGATCCGGTTCATCCCGAAGGTGATCTCATCACGCAGCAAGCTGAGATCGGTCTTGCGCAAGCTGGGTCCATTGCCGAGAATGAAGCATCGCTGACCGCGATGCTTGTCACGGTAGGTTGTGATCGCAGCGACGCTCTGCCGGCGTCTCGTGCTCAGTGCAGCAGACCACTGATGCCGGGCGCGGTTGTACCACCACCAATAAGGTCCCGTGAGAAGACGCCAAATCGGCCGCGGAATTTGCCCTTTTATCCCATAGATCAATCTCAACATCCTCGAATTTTCATTGCCTGCGTCCACGTTTACCTCTATGTCTGTTCGACCTACGCATTATCTACTAACGTTCATCTAGAAATAACCGGAAGCCAGATTTGTTATAGACAATTGGCATGCCGTGAAAGTCTTCCCACTCTTGGGGACAGCTCCCGCAAACCAGCGCACACGGTTCAAAACTATAATCACGGAAGCGCGTTGAGGGTGGTCCAGAGACGATCCACTCCAAACGTATTTGATCGCTCGGTGCTCCCATGTATGCCCAGAGTGGATACTCCGCCCCGCCCCCAGAGAACATCATCCCAACATCCGTACACCCTGCTTCCTGAATAAGCTCCACCATCTCCTTGTACAGTACATCGCCTCCAGGAGCCATCGCGAAGTATAACTTATCCCGGGACTCAACGATGATGCTGTTCACATCTTCTGAATCGGGAATGAGCGGCCGTGAATCAATTGCCGTTAACCACGACCAGGACGCAACAACGAGAAGGAGCCCCACAAGCCTCGCTGGATACGGTCGCAGGAAGCGCACGATCGCAAAACCCATGCATGGGGCGAAGAGTAAGAAGAACGGCATGTGATAGCGGCTTCCAAAAATCGTGAACTTGAACATCACACTCAGGATCACCATGGTGGATGCCGAAAGGAGCGTATACAGCAGGACTGTCTTGCTCACCGTACGGGCACGAATGACTATGACGACTGTGAAAATGAGAATCAGGAGAGCATGTAAGGGATTGCCTGTTCGATCCTCCCTCAAGCTTGGCATCTGTACGTTGAAGTTCTGATTCGTTGAGGTTCGGGGGTCATTCAAGCCCACGCCAAGTTTGATATGCACCTTAGCAATTTGGACGTAGATCCACCTGTTCACCTTGCTGAAGGGTGTGGTGGCATGCAAGCTCACATTTCGTAGCGTATTAGAGACGGCGACTCTCCAATTCAATATATCATTTGCGTGGTGGGCTACCTTTCCCGAGGTGCCAAGAGGATTTCCGGTGAGTGCAACATTCCTCGTCAGGTAACCGGCATTAAGCACAACAACCAAAAATATAGCGATAAGCACCCAGATGATCGATCTACGCAGCCCCTGTTGTCGTATGAGGTGATATGCAATCAATAAAGCGAAGGGAAGAAGATACGTGAATGCGGTGGGCTTTGTGAGGATCGCCAGTCCAGCCGCCAAAATGGCGGAGATCAAGCCAAACCTATCCGAAGCTCGCGATGCGAGCGCAAGGCTCTCCATAGCAACGCATACCACCCACATAGCCACGACGTAATCCGTCATCGTACTCGAAGCTTGTGCGATCCCCATGGGTAACGTCGCGGCGAAGACGGCGGCCAGAAGCTGTCCGACCTCGCCCGCGCCCAGCTGCTTGGCGATCAACGAAGCTCCGATCAGACTGACAACCATCGCAAACCACTCCACGAAGTTCGCGAAGCGGTCCCCTTGCGCAAGAACATAGGTCTGCAATACCGCGATCTCCGCGCCGGGGCTCATATAATTCTGCTTCTCGATTCCGGTTGCGAAAAGCCGCAGCGAATGATTTTGCGCCCAATGCGCAACCCGGCTCATGTGGTAGTTCAGGGAGTCATAGGTCTGGACAGGGGCAAACCAGGCCACAACCGCCGTTAGGATGATGATGACGACAATGCACGCTAAGAGAAGCCGGTCGATCCAAGATATGGGAAGTTTCCACGCAGGCAGTTGCCAGGATCTCCCACGGCGCATATCCGCTGCGAACCAGCCTAAGCAGATACATGCAGGAATAGCCCAGACAACTGCGAGTCCAACAACAGTGATCCCGTTAATGAGGCTGAGAATTTCATTGGCAAAGACCGTGTAAACACCGCACAGAACCACGGCGCGCAGAAATCCACGCCGCCATCCCCAGACCGAACGAAGATTACACAAGAGAATGGTGATTCCAAGAAGCGAGATGAAGGGGATGAGGACGAGCACCCTTACCCTCCCATTGGCCAAAGTGAAATTCTAACTTTCGTGGACATATCATATCTCAGAGCGTTGTTCTTGGTCTAATAATAGCAAATCATCTACAACCGCTGTTAACACAAGGATGACTTCATGCGCCAAATCGCATTTGGCGAGGTGTATGGAGAATTCGAGCTGAAACACAGCATTTTATCACATACATTATCTCGTCGGCGATCGTGCTAGACCGCTTAATGGATTTATCATTCGGATTGATCCCGCGTAATGAAACCATCTTGTCCCTGCTGGCTCCGCTGTTCCTCATAATCACGGGGTAAGGTACAATCGCTAGAATTGGGCTTGGGTGATACTGACTTTAATTCGCAGGGTTCCGAATGAATTTCAAGTGACGTACCAACTATTCTAGAAAAGGTTTACCTCGTGCAAGCCCTCAGCATCCTGATTAAGAAACCGCATATTAGTTCAGCATTTAACCGTTCTATACTGTTCGGTTAGAGTGACTATCGTCAAGGCTTTAAGATACTTGTGTTTCCAAAATAGATTTCCTTGGCAAGATGCCAGCCCGAAGAATCAATCCTGCGTCAGGAGAAGAATTCATGAATTTCGATCCATGGACACACAAGCTGAAA
>CAYLOP010000199.1:0-4936 GCA_964385305.1 uncultured Anaerolineaceae bacterium
CGCCAATAAAGAATCGGAATTATTTACCCTGGAGATGGCGGAATTAGCCAACATCTTCAGCCAGCAGGCGGCTTTGGCGATTGACAATGCACAGCTGTTCGGCGAAATCCAACGCTGGGCACAAGAATTAACCCGTTCGAATGCTGAGTTGGAGCACTTTGCCTACATCGCATCCCATGACCTGCAAGAGCCTCTGCGTATGATCATCAGTTACATGCAGCTTCTTGAGCGACGATACAGCGGAAAGCTAGATGATGATGCGGATGAATTCATCGGTTATGCTGTAGATGGCGCTAAAAGGATGCAAGGCCTCATCAATGGGCTTCTTGCCTATTCACGAGTCGCACGCCAAGGGAAGGAGTTTAAGACAACCGATTGCAACGCAGTTGTAGAAAGTGCGCTCAAGAACTTAAAAATTTCCATCGAGGAGAGCGGCGCAGAGATTGAGCGAGGAGAAATGCCTATTGTAATGGGAGATGAAACCCAGTTAGTACAACTCTTCCAGAATCTCGTAGGAAACGCCATAAAGTTTACAGACAACCATGTGCCGAGGGTTGCTGTTCACGCGGAGCAGCAGGATGGTGATTGGCTCTTCTCGGTGAAAGATAATGGCATCGGGATCTCATCTGAAAATATTGATAGGATCTTCATGATTTTCCAGCGCTTGCATGCTAGAAAAGAATACCCTGGGATGGGGATTGGTTTGGCGGTGTGTAAGAAGATCGTCGAACGCCATCAGGGCCAGATTTGGGTGGAATCCGAACCGGGTGAAGGGAGTACGTTTTATTTCACACTGCCCGTGAATAAGAGGGTCATATTATGAACGTGGGAGCAGAGGCTTCAATAGTAGAGATATTGCTAATCGAGGATAATCCTGGGGATGTCCGTCTCACGAAAGAGGCGCTGAAAGATGGACACGTTTTAAACAACCTCCATGTTGTTGAAGATGGTCAACAAGCCATGGCTTTTTTACGCCACCGGGCAGAATATAAGGGCGCTCCTACGCCCGACTTGATCATTATGGATCTGCATTTGCCAGGGAAGGACGGGCAGACATTGCTTAAGGAGATAAAGGCGGATCGTAAGCTACGCCGAATACCTGTGGTTGTTCTTACAACTTCAGAAGCAAAAGATGATATCTTACAAGCTTATGAGTCGCAGGCAAGTTGCTATGTAACGAAGCCTGTTGACTTGGATCAATTCTTGAGCATTGTGCGTTCGATCGAAGATTTTTGGCTTAAGATTGTCAAACTGCCACAAGGTTAGGCGGCTATGTGGATTCTTGGTTGTATTATCGTAGGGATGGACACAGCGGGCGGTAAGGAATTATGAAGATCAACAAACCTATCAGTGTCCTTCTGATCGAAGATAATCCGGGTGATGCAAGGCTGGTTAAGGAGTTTCTGGCTGAGACCGGCAACGCGCAGTTTAACCTGACCCATGTCGATAGGCTTGAGGAGGCTTTTCGTCGCCTTGCAGAGACCAACTTCGATGTCGTGCTCCTTGATCTATCTCTCCCTGACGCGCAAGGTTTGGGTACAGTACAGAGAATCCAAATGGCGTTTCCAAACGTGCCGATCGTTGTACTCAGTGGTATGAGCGATGAAACGCTAGCGTTTCAAGCGGTTCAGGGCGGCGCGCAAGATTACTTGGTCAAAGGCGAAGGTGGCGGGAGTTTGCTGATGCGATCTATGCGCTACGCTATCGAGCGGAAGCAAACCGAGGAGCGACTGGCCTACCTGGCGCAGTATGATCACCTTACGGGTCTCGCCAACCGTGCGCTTTTCCGCGACCGGTTAGACCAGGCGCTGGCACGTGCTGAGCGTAATAATCAAAGACTGGCACTGATGTTCCTGGATCTCGATCATTTTAAATCCATTAATGACACGTTGGGGCACGATGCCGGGGACCAACTGCTCGAAGAGGTTGCCCAGCGGCTTAAGAGTTGTGTGCGGAAGACAGATACCGTCGCTCGTATCGGGGGCGATGAGTTCACAGTCATTCTTGAGGGTATTACATCAAACCAAGATCCAATCATCGTAGCTCAAAAGATTATCGACAAGTTATCGCCCCCCTTTACTCTTGCTGGTCAAGAAGTCTTTAGTGGAATAAGCATCGGCATAACGGTATATCCAGATGACGGTGAAACCGCCAGGGAATTGCTTAAGTACGCCGATCGAGCCATGTACCGCGCGAAAGACCTTGGGTGCAATAATTACCAGTTCTATGCCGCTAACCTAAACTTGCGTGCCACCGAGCGTCTTACGTTCCGCAACAGCCTTTACCATGCCCTCGATCGTGATCAATTCGAACTTCATTACCAGCCACTGGTGGAGATAGGAACCGGGAATATTGTCGGCGTTGAAGCACTGATACGCTGGCAGCTGCCACAATTTGGCATCCTTCACCCCGATCGGTTCATCGGCATCGCTGAAGAGACGGAGCTTATCGCGCCCATTGGTGAATGGGTGCTCCGTACGGCATGTGCAAAATGTCGGGAATGGCTAAATAAGGGGTTGCCCCCTTTCAATATGTCGGTCAATATATCCGCACGCCAGTTTCGAAGACGAGACTTGGCGAGCATAATCGAAAAGATTTTGCACGATACGGGCTTAAATCCTTGCATGCTGGAATTGGAGTTAACCGAGGGCACGTTGATGGAAAATACCGAAATCAGCATCACAACGCTCACGCGTCTCAAGGATATGGGTGTGCGGATCTCGGTTGACGATTTCGGAACGGGGTACTGTTCCTTGAGTTACCTTAGACGCTTCCCACTTGACTCTCTCAAGATTGCCCAGCCGTTCGTTGATGACATTACTTTGAGCTCTGATGACGCCGCGATATCCTTGGCCATCATAGCACTTGCACATAGCTTGCGATTAAGTGTTATCGCCGAGGGTGTTGAAACACGAGCACAGCTCAGCATTTTGAAGGAGCAAGGTTGCGATCTCGCTCAAGGATTCCTCTTTAGTCATCCTTTGCCAGATCATGCGATCGAGCAGGTACTGGTGAACGGAAGATTGACCCCAGCCTTGAAGCTGGCATCCTCCTAATCCTCACTTCATATACGCTTACCAGTCTCCAAGCTTGTCGAACTGTATTTCTTCCCACTTCCCACCCTGCGGAAGGGGAGCGTTTGTTGTTGAGGCAGACGCATATAGCAATAAATAGAAGCAACCCCACCTGTCAAGCGGTCTGCTCCCAAATAACAAGGGAAGAAGGGCAGGATATCGAGAAGAATGTATGCGCTTTAGATGCTTTTAGGGTATGTAAGGTGTTCCAGGCGTTAGGTGGGAATGTGTGCAATAGGCGACAAATTCAGCGAACCTGGGGATATTTAACGCCGTTTCTTTTGTGAGGTGATGATTTATGTATTTCCGACGGTGCGTGTTCGAGTCTCACTTTGCTAATTCGTCGTCGATGATGGCCATGAAGCTCTCTAAGGGCAATGCGCCCACGACGGGGATTCCATTGACGAAAAAGGTAGGCGTACCGCGTGCACCAAGGTTCATAACTTCCTGTGCGTCGGCCTCAATCTCATCAGTATAGCGTTCTTCATCAAGGCATTGTTCAAATGTCGCAATATCCACCCCTACGGTCTCGGCGTAGGATAGGTACGCGGAGCGTTCGTGCGTGAGATCACCGGTGAATAGAAGATCGTGGAAAGCCCAAAAAGCACCTTGTTCGTGTGCGCATTGGGCAGCTAGAGCAGCTTCGAAACCACCAACCACCGGAAAGTCGCGATACACGAAACGGATTTGATCAGGGTAGGCTTCGAGCAGCGCATCGAAAGTTTGGTTGTGAAACAATCGACAGTAGCCACAGTTAAAATCACTGAACTCAATGATGGTAATCGGGGCATCCTCTGGGCCGAGTGATGGATCATCGTCAACGCCGATATCGAAGCGCATGGGCTCTTCATCCGTGGGTGTTTCGGCTTGCTCGGCGGCTTCTGAGGTCGGTTGAACGACAGCCGTAGGATTTGTCTGAGCTGTTTGTGAGCTTTCAACCGGGGTTGTCGTCCGCCCCCAGATCAAGTATCCAGCAAGAAGGCCGGCGACAAATACTACGGGAAGAAAGAAGGCGTAGATGGTGCTTTGCTTCAATCGGAAGCCCTCGTCTTGGACGGTTCCAGGAAGATCATCTTGCGATTGGGGAGGTGGGTTCTTAAGCATTGTGGGATTATAGCACATGCAATGGCAGTATGAGTGCTTGACACGCAAGACCCCTCCCCTATACTGAAATCGGTCGGCTGTTCAGCAAAGACTTCGATATCAATAGGCGTTGCCTACCTGCTGCGATGCGAACCTTCGGATAGATTCAATGGGGAGAGATGACTGAATGGCAACAGTTTTCATGAGGTGGCTTGAGACGAAGCCCGAGGATTATGAACGGGGCATCCAGCTTCTTACATTGGGCCAACTTGGTCATTTGCATGCGCGCTTGGTCGATCTTCTGGTGCACAAGGGGGCACGAGTACTTGAGATCGGCTGCGGGACAGGCGCCCTGGCGATGGCCATGGCGCGGAGGGGGGCACGTGTCACAGCAATCGATATCTCCAAGGGGATGCTCTCCCGGCTGGTACAGGCATTGCATCTGAATGCCAGTGGGAACATGGATGTTGTCGTATATACTGTCGGTGCCAAAGAGAACGCGATTCTGGTATTTCATCAAGAACTCACGGCTGCAACGCGCGCGTTCCCATGATACTCCCAGAATGGGAATACGGGCCGAAAAGTCATAATAGATATTCGGCAATACGTCGAGATCTTCCGCCGCGCTGCCAAGATCGTCGGCGTTGCTCCCCATATGCGGGCAGATGAAGGTTGTGTCGGGATGCCTGGCGATCATGCGGTTCCGGGCGGCGATGAGCTCCTCGCGGCTGGGATAATCCTTTCCATAGTACGACCATCGCGCATATTCGCCATAGAGC
>CAYLOP010000200.1:0-2897 GCA_964385305.1 uncultured Anaerolineaceae bacterium
GACGGGACCGTTCGTCCCGCGTAGACGGGACCGTTCGTCCCGCGTAGACGGGACCGTTCGTCTCGCACGTTTCGCGCAGCATCCCGAGGGGATTTCGAGGGGCTTAGCGGGATCCCCGGCCTGTGCCGAGCTTGCCGATGAATCGCGTCCAGCGAGACATTAGGCAGAAGCAGACTTTCGAAGGGCATGCGCCACTTCGAGCGCACCTTCCCAACCAGAAGCATGATCCTCGAGCGCCCAAATTCCAGACAAAACAGCTTGCGAGTATCCCCAACCTGCAATGCGTTTCTTGTCAATGCTTAGTAATTCAGAGAAGGCAGCCACTCTCCTCTCAAGGATCTTATCCAATCCCGACCTGTTTAGCAAATCAGGCATGGGATTGCGCAGAAACGCACCAACTTCATAGGCTGTCTCGCCTATTACACCCTGAGGATCGATAGCAATCCACGGCAACCGGTCCCCGGCCAGGATGTTCTCATGGTGGAGATCACCATGCAAAAGCACAGGGTGGTCCATCGATCCAGCCAGTTCAGCATACAAGCTTTCAGCCTCATCCACCAATCTATCGGGGAGCGGGCCAGTGGTTCCGGAAAACTGCTCCCTTAACCTCTGAAACCCATTCCACCACTCGGTAACCGTCGGCATCATAGTGTCTGGGGCGGGTGTCTGATGCAATTGCCGCATCACGGTTACAGCAGCTTCGATCGCTTCATACTCATTTAGCTGCTTTATGTCCGTTCCCGGCCGGATTCTCTCGAGGAGCATCGCGCCCAACACCAAGTTGTGCTCGAGGATATATGGGGCGCCTTGGCCATCATATCGTCGGAGACATTCTGCCTCACGCTCGACGTGATCACCAGGGACCCCAAGCTTGAGGATAGCATCTGTTCCATCTGCTTGAGTTGCGGGGGCAACGTAATTGTATGTAAGAGCAGGAAATGGTTCATCGACTCGAATACACCACTGCTCTTCGATCGAGGCGATCAAGGCTGGCAAATCATCCAGCCATTCTCGGCCTTCTCCCCCATGCAGGTCGATTATGCGAGTTGTAAAGCCCTTTGGAAGTTCAGTCATCGTCTCGAATTTGTCTTCTGCCTAAGGTACTGAGTTGAAGGGCGGATCGTATCGTTCCCAGATTTTATTATTACCTTAGATTAGATAATTCACATCTCTTCAGATAAGACAAAGATGTTTTGATCAGGATCCAGCATCACTGCAGTCCTACCCCCCCATGCTTGCTCTCGTGGCTCACCAATAAATTCCACCCCTTTTTCCTTCAATTCATGATATTGCCCATCAAGATCTTTGACTGAAAGATAAATAACAAATGTTGCGTCAGGCTTTCCTGCCTGTTGCTCTTTTCCGGCGGCATATCTTAGAACGCAAGGAGCGCAACTTCTGCAAATCTCCGCATCCTTATTCACGCCTTTCGTGCCGCTTACTGCGATAGCAAGAGATGTCCCCTCTATATCAAATGATGTCCAAACTGGATGTTCATATGATTTTTCAAGGCCCAGCACTTTCTCATAGAAAGCTATGGACTTTTCCATGTCCGAAACCGGAATCTCTATGCAATTAACCTTCCTAATCATGGCTATGCTCCAAAAGATCTCATTACGATCCGCCTAACGTCTTTGAGCTAAGCGGCGCCGGCTCGTATCGAAAAATGGATTTGCCGCCGCTTCCGGCGTCCGCTTGAGCGAAATTTTGGGCGGCAGCAAGCTGCTCGCTAGCCTGTGATGGGCGCCTCCTTATGGGCAACAACGAACCAGTTGTGGGGCATGTCTGGATGAGTTGTAGGGAAGACGGGCAGAGTCCAGCGGCCATGATTAGCGTCGGGCTGCCCCGCTTGCGTCAGCGTGGCCTTCCACCCGTAGGGCGCGAGGAATCCCACAGGATCATCGAGCGCTCCAATCCATGGGGCTCCGGAAGCCCTTTGCATGTCCAGCCATTGCCTGGTTAGCTGAGATGTAAGCATCTTGCCATTGATGATGTCGAAACACAGCCAGCTACCAGGTGCTGAATGCTCACTCACCCCCGTGAGCAGCGCGGTGACAGTATCTGTACCCAGATAGAATAGAAAGCCCTCTAAGAGCCAACCGGATGGCTCCTTTCTGCGGTAGCCTGCTCGCACTAGGAGATCGGTCCATTCTTGTTCCAGGTCGGCCGGGACTGTTACGCGCTCGCACCATGCTGTCGCACGCGCATCTCTCAGAATACTCTCCTTGCGCTCCAGGACCATCGACTGGTCGATTTCGAAGAGTCTGGTGCCGGCTGGCCACTCAAGCCGGAACGCGCGGGTGTCGAGACCCGCGCCAAGCAATACAATCTGCCTGATGCCGAAATCACGGGCGATACGTTTGAGCTGATCGTCGAAGTAACGGGTTCGGAGCACGATTGGGACCACGCTTTCTGGCGACTTGTCCTTCATCCAAGACATCCCAGACTCCCCTGCGAGGTCCTTAGCCCATGGATCGTCGAACAGTCGATCCTCTCTTTGGCTTTCCAGGGCACGGACTGCTGCAGTCCACGAGGCGGTCGAAGCCAGAGGCGAAGATGTTGCTGAAGTGTTAGTCATGGTCCTCATCCAGGTATTTGAACTAGCTCGGGTTGGTCGACGGCTCAGCCCAGATATAACAGGAGCAACCCGCTGCTGCCCAACAGCCTCGAGCTGTCGAAGATCCCGCGCTCTTTGCGGGGCGAAGTCCTGGCGGTTTTCCAGGGAGGCGCCGGGGCATTCGCCCTGGCCATGAATTACCGCCGTCATGTCCCGTCCTATCGATTGCCAATCGCACCACACCGTTCGCCCTCGCGGAGCATATCCGAAGGATGAGCTTGACCGTTCGCCCCGCACAGATCGTTCATCCAGCTTGACTGGACGGGGCCGTTCGCCCCGC
>CAYLOP010000200.1:2997-4793 GCA_964385305.1 uncultured Anaerolineaceae bacterium
CGTTCATCCAGCTTGACCGTTCGTTCCGCGAAGATCGTTCATTAAGCTTGACTTGACGGAACTGGACTGGATCCCTAGCCTGTGCCGAGCTTGCCGAGGCATCGCCTCCAGCGAGTTGATATCCAACTGCCATGTCAATGACACGATCATGGCTGATTTTAAGCAGTTGGGCTTAAGGCCGTTGCTTTCAAACCATAACCAATCGATGAATTGAAAAAAGCACTGCACGATCTCTTTATACCTTGAGTCTTTGGCGGAACTCTGATTGTCGATATAAGACACAGGCCTCAAGCAGTTTTCAAACCTTGGATAATTTCTGCTAAACCCGGTCTTTTCCCGTACATTAACATAAACATCCTGAAGATCTTTATCGAGAAGGATAGTCCCACGATTACTGAAAGCCCTAATACCCCAATGCTGGTCACGATCTGCCACGCCGGGATATCCGACACCCCCAACCTCAGCATCGTCTGAACAGGGGCGGTGACCGGGAATATCGAGAGCACAACCCAGATGGGACTGTTCGGGAAGTTGATCAACCCTGCGAAAAACCAGAGTGGTACAAACTGCGCAAGGATGTAGAACATGGATAGGTTGTGTGCTTCCGTTGTACTAGAGCTGATACCGCCGAGCGTGACGGAGAGTATGGCGAACAGCAGATAGCCCAAGACAAAATACACAATTCCTAGGACAAGGAAGTTGGCGGGTATCTGAATGTCGCTCAGAAATCCGCCGAAGGAGGAGGAGGCCAGGCGCAATAGCAGCGGTGCTGAGATCAACCATACGAGTACTTGCAGCAGCCCGGCAGTGCCCAGCGCCAATACTTTGGCGATGAGCAATTGGCGAACGGAAACCGAGGAAAACAATACCTCGATGAGGCGGCTTTCCTTTTCCTCTCCTAATCCACTGATTAGAGAATTCGCGCCGAACATGAAAGCCAAACTCAGCAACATGGAGAAAACGCCGGGGATAATGATATTGCCAGTATTTCCTTGTTCTTGCGCAATATCTCCATTTTCGTCCAGGCGGGTGACTTCCAGGTTCAGAGGAGAAACAATCGAGGTGATGATCTCCGGTGACACATCATCTTTCAAGAGGTTCCAAGTAAGGAAGCTTTCGATCAAGTACGCTGTGATCGGAGGGGTAATGAGCTCTTTCGCCAGCGTATATCGTTGAATGGTCCCCGAGGCGGTGTAATCCGATGGTATGACGATATATTCCGAAACATCCCTTCTGACCAGAGCCTGGGTTGCATCCTGCCTCGATGCAAATGGAATCAGCTTGATTAACCCCTGGTCGGTTCGATCACTAAAGATTCCGACTTCGTCCACATATCCGACGGTCGTGACCTCTTTTGCCGAAGGTTCGGTCAAGCTCGTTACCAGTTCAAAGACTCCAATTGCCAAAAGGGCTAACACCGGTACGATGAGGGTCATAACGATAAAACCGACCCTCTTGATTGCTTGCAGTAACTCGTGCTTGAATATCAAATAGGTTTTATTCATGATCCACCCCCACTAGATTCAGGAATATTTCATTAAGGGAGGGTGTTGTGACTTCAAATCGGTTAATGGTTATTCCGCGATCGCGTAGTCGATCGAGAATGGTTTGTGGTGTTGTGTCTGGTGCTAAGACCAATTCTACGGAACCGTTATTGAGCTTTCTATCAATCACCCCAGGCAGGTCACCCAGTTCTCCATCCGTAGCCACCAGGACCGAATTTCTTCTGAATTTAGCCCTTGTTTCCACTAAGTCACTGTAAAGGACAGTACGGCCTTTGTTTATCATCAGCACCC
>CAYLOP010000201.1:0-4789 GCA_964385305.1 uncultured Anaerolineaceae bacterium
AACTCCGTCTCATCGTGGGGCGTATAAGAATAGGTTCCGTCTTCGCTCCAGAATGTCGTTTCGTATTCCTCGCTGGCTTGCCCCTCACGCTGCTCGAGATCTAGTTCCACGCGAGGCCAGTATGGGTCGAGGTCGCTTCCGGTTACCGTGACCTCATCGATGATTTGCCACTCCAGAGCTGTATAGGTGCAATAGTCCTCATAGACTTCATAGACGCAATCTTGCACAACCTCACCCACTCCCGTACCCGTGTCCACGGTGTACGGCGTTCCGCAGATTTCCCGAGAATTTAGGGTTGGTTCATCCTGGGTGTGATGATACTCCGACCGGCACGCGCCAACTTCTGCATCTGCGGGGATCTCGTCAAGCCAGTCTTGGCGTTCGACGGTGCCGATGGCCTCAATCGGAATCGTGCGTATCCATCTCACGTCTCGGACCTCACCGACAAGCTCTTCTGTCCGGGTCATCATGATGATGGCGAACGCGCCCAGCGCAAGGCAGACAAAGCTTAGGATGAGGATCAGGCCTGTGCTGATGCTGCGCCGAGGAGGAGAAGCTGGCAGCGTCCCCGCCTCGACCTTCGGGGCCGGACGATCTTCTAAGGTAAGGCTGGCGCCGCAGTTGGAACATGTGCGGGCGGTGGGGGGGTTGAGGGAACCGCAGGATGGGCAGTGCACAGGTGCAACGGCTTCGTGGCGGTGCGCACCGATAACACGCCCAGCGGCGCGGGCTTTACCACCTGCGATATCGCCCCCACACGAACCACAGAATTTAGCTTGCGCGGGATTGCGCATGCCACAATACGGGCAGTGGATATCGGGGCCAGCTTTCGCCAGAGCAATCTTCGCTTCGTCCTCGATTAGCTTTTCCTGAAGCGGTTGCTCGAACTCGACATCCTCGGGTTGGGGGGCGCCGCAGCCATTACAATACTTGTTAGGTCCCGGGTTTCTGGTCTCGCAATGTGGACAAGTCCATTCTAGCTCTACGTAGCCGACAGTTTTCCTCGCCATTTTCCCACCTATTGTCACTTTCCCAGATTGCTCAAAGGATACCTTGCATTGTTTTTTACCACAATATGAAAGCTGTCTGTAGTTGGTCCAAACAATCAAGTTTGTGAAATGCATGCTCTGCCGACGAAACGAGACAATCCACGCAGGAAAATGTTCTGTGCTTGGTAGAATCCTTACGATATAAGGGAGGACTGATGAGAGAACCGGAAGTGTTTGTCGCGCACGATAGTCATGTCATGGATGTCGCGTTCAGCGGGGATGGTAAAACCTTGATCTCTGCAGGTATGGATAACAAGATAAAACTGTGGTCGGTCAAGAACTGGGAGCTGCTCGCGGCATTCGAGGGTCATCAAAACAGCGTCAACGCTCTGGCGCTTTCACCCGGTGGGAACCAACTTCTGACAGGATCAACAGACGGGATGGTGAGGCTTTGGTCTTTTCCTAGTGGGGAATCGCTGAAGATCCTATCTGGACATAAGAAGACGATAACCGATGTGGCGATTGCACCCGATGGGGGGCTTGCGGCTTCAGCCTCCTACGACGCGACCGTCAGGCTCTGGTCGCTTCCGGGAGGTGAGGAGGTTGCGGTCCTAAAAGGACATAAAAAGAACATTGGCTCGCTGGCGTTCTCGCAGGATGGCGAATGGCTCGTATCCGCTGGTCTTGGCGGCGACGTTCTGCTTTGGTCGGTGCCGGACGGTGAGCTCGTTGAGACCCTGCCAGGACACGAAATCACGGTTGGGGGATTAGCGTTCTCACCGGATGGAAAAACCCTTGCATCTTCGGGAGGCGAGCAGACAATCCTGTTTCGCTCGACGGAGGATTGGGGGACGCTGCGCAGGTTCGAACTTGGCTCTGAACCAGGATATTCGCGCTCGATCGCTTTTTCACCCGACTGGGTGAAAATGGGCGTTGGCTTCCCATATAAGGTGGAATTATGGTCTGTGGAGCAGGGGGTGAAAATCGATGAGAGCGTACTCCAGATCAAGGGTGTGTATGCCCTGGCTTTCTCACCCGATGGGCGCTGGTTGGCGAATGCGGCTGCAGATAAACGTGTGCGAGTGTGGGCGTTGGACTGACTGGGGGCCTAAGATTATAAAGCGAACAGCTTATTCGGATAAGTTCGATAGTGCAGATTCGTCTGTCCAACCGATCGATCCATTAAATTGAACCCTCCACCAATACGCACCTTTTGCTAACACGCCGTTTAAACCATTGATATGCGGCATGATGGTTCCATGTGCTTCTTCGGGAACTGAAGTAAATGCCTGATAATTCGTTCCTGGCCCTAAGTATAGATTGGTCGCCTGTTTCACAATGATTGCGTCACCAGCCCGGAAGCGTGTCGATTGCTCCATGGGCTCAACGACGACCATCATCAGTCCATTGGCGACCTTGCGCTCTGAACCATCGGAAGGTTTATTCACGACCTCGCCGTTCACCCACATCGTTGACGAGCCGCCGCCGTCTTGATTTACGCCCCAATCCGCGTCCAAGGTATCACGACAAAAAGCGCCTAACTCATCCGTGGTCATACCTACGCTGTATCGGCTTTGGCGCCCATCGACCACAATGAAGTAGATATAGTCTTCGTTGTAGCAGATTGCGGTGCGTGGGTGGCGTTGTGTCGCGCCCAAGTCATCAAAACTCTGTATTTCACCATCTTTGAGGAAATGAAAGCTGTCTCCAATGGTGGTGTACGTGTCCGTCCAATCTGTGGGATTGGGATATTTGCAATCCTTGGAAAGGTGCGTGATTTCCAAGGATATCCCCACTACGTCACCGATGCGGAGCTTGGCTTTCATCTCATCCGTAATATCGCCATGCGCCGAGAGGACGATATGATCAAACGGGATGGGGATCGAGCCTTCTGCAAAGCTGATCTCGCGCACGATGCCTAAGGTCACATCTGGATAGGACTGGACGCCGAGGGGGCTTGTCAATTCGATCAGGAATTCAACCCCGCGATTCCCGCTGTGGCTATCGCGGTCATATTGATGTGTGTAAAGGATGATGTTGTTTCCGAAACGCCTGCTGTTTATCCCGTGGATTGGGAGGGTCTCTCCGTTGTAGAGATTGGTGAGCATCAGGTCGTCGCGTTCATTGTTTATGCAGCCGCCGACGAAGATGCTACGATCGCGACCCCATGCAACCCCGCTACCGCCGCCAAGATGCCCGAAGCGCTTTATATACCATCCGGATTGGATCATGCCCCCCGAGGGCACGCCGGTTTCGAGATCGAAGAACGAGCCATTGATGGCGACGACAACCTGGTTGCGAGCCCCCCACGCACTGGCTGAATTGCTGGCTTCCCCTGCGACTTGCCATGTGTTGATGGCCTGGTCGTACCGCTCGGCCATGCCGCTAACGGTCTCCCGTCCCTCGACCAGTTTGCCCTGCGCGAGGCTGCTCTCGATCGTTACGTTGGGGTTGTCGATGTCCATGCGAGCGACAAATGCTCGGTTGGGACCCGGCAGGCGAAATTCCTGGTACGCGATTCCCGGGGCGATGTCTTCCCAAGCATTGGCTTGCACACTCGATACGGACGCGCCCAGCGCGAGCGAGACGAGCAGCACGCAAGATAGCAAGCGCCAACGGACTTTCATATTTGAGACCTATTTGAATTGCGCCACATCGTGATCCAGTCCTTGCTCCATCATAACGGCAAACCGGATCCTCTGTCGACAGGACTTTTGGTCGGCTGTTCGGTCTTTCCTAGTAGAGACGCCCCCCGTTCGCCCCGCACGTTTCGCGCTGCACCCCGAGAAAATTTCGAGGGGCTTAGCGGGGGGCGGGGCGTCTCTACGGCTTCTTGGTTAATGGAAAAATGCGGGATTGCTTTAGTGAGCCAATCACACACTTCAGGCGCCCCCGGAGGGACTCGAACCCTCAACAGAGTGATTCGAAGGCAGGCGCTCGTAACCCCGGTTGATGGAATCGGTCAATCACAATCTGCCGCTCTGAGTGGTCAAGGCTCGAACTTCCCCCATCCCTGAAAGCAGGGAAAATGCTTTGCAAAATACCTCCTTGACACGTGGTGTAATAGGCATATAATTCATGACATATATATCATGATAAAAATAGCATAGTAAAATCGAGCGGATCATATGCCGAAAAGCAAATGGACTTTTATCACCAACCACGCTGCCGTGCTTACATCACTAGATCGGGAAGAGCATCTGACATCTCGTGAAATTGCTATGGCTTTAGGGATAACAGAAAGAACGGTTATTCGAATTATCAAGGATCTTGTGTCGGCAGGCTATGTTACCAAGCGAAGGGAAGGGAGAGAAAATCGTTATACGATCAATACAAGCCTTCCCCTTCGTCGTAACGATCAACGGGAAGTCCATGTTCATGAACTTCTCAAGTTGATTTCTCGTGAGAAATGACCAAGCTATATTCGGTTGAGAACCGTAAGGAGAATTTAGATTGAAGAAGACGAAACTTCTACACACCCTTTTCGGGTTGATCCTGCTGAGCAGCCTTTGGGTCAGCGCATGCGGATCCAAGGATGTTGATGCAACCCCCACCTTCAGTGTGGAGTCCGTTCAAACGATGGCGGTAGGCACATTCTCTTCAGGCCTAACGCAGACGGCGATGGCCATGCCAACAAATACACCTACGTTTACACCCTCGCCGACAACCACAAGTACACCCGCTGTAACGAACACGCCTGGTACGATGCTTGCTACAAGCGCAGGGATTCTCCCGACCACCTCATGCTATAGTCTGGTCTTTGTGTCAGATGTCAGCATTCCTGATAACACAAAAATGAG
>CAYLOP010000202.1:0-4786 GCA_964385305.1 uncultured Anaerolineaceae bacterium
TGGCTGAGAGAGTGAGCTCTCCACCCTGGGCGTAAATGGCGCCGCCGGAGCCTTCCGCTTGGTTACCTCCCTGAGCTAATAATGACTTCACTTGAAGGGGATTGGGTCTCGCGCAGGGTGATGGCTGGAATCCGACTCCATGTCCGCAGCGCCCCCCGGGAACATGCCGTATAGTTTATATATTTCCTCGAAAAGAGAAACCGGCGATTTGGTGGGTGAGAGCTGATCCTGGGTGAGAGTGCGTTTCTCTTTTCCCTCGCCAACGCCTACAATAAGCCCCACAAATCGGAGATGCGTATTTACTTTGAAGGGTGGCTATGGCGAGCAGCAGGGAAATAGCACTTGAGATCGTGGCGTTGCTAAGAAAGAAGGTTGGTGATCGAATCGATGCGTATGAGATCCCGCCACCGGTCTTCGAAGCCATGCAGGGTGAATTCATCGCCTTCGATCTGGAAGAGCAATCGCTCACCGCGCAATTTCCCATCCTCGAGAGCTACTTGAATCCCTACTCGGCCATGCAGGGTGGCATGATTGCGGCCGCCGTGGACAACACGTTGGGCCCGTTGAGCGTTGTTGTCGCCCCTCCAAACCTGACCCGCAAGCTGGAGATGACCTATAGCAAGCCCGTGACGCTCGATATGGGTGTGATCATTGTCAAGGCGAGGCTTCTAGGTCGAGAAGACCAAAAGCTCACTTTTAGCGCAGAGGTACGGAGCCAAGGCGGAAGCAGGTTGGCGCGGGCGAAGGCGGTCCATTGGATCCTGGACGAATCATCCCCAAGGCCAGCTGATTCTACCTGACCTGTTCCTGATGCGACCGCTGGAGTAGGATCGATCGTGACGATTTTCCGCAACATCCTCTTGGGCATATCCCTGGCAGCTCCCCTCGGACCCGCCGGTGTCGCCGTGATCCAGAATGGCCTTCGACATGGATTTACCCGCGCTTTCTTCACCGGGCTCGGGGTGACGATGGCAGACGCTACCTTCCTGCTTGTGGTTTTCTTCGGCCTCTCTAACTTTCTAGAAAGCTCGATCGTCAAAATAACCATTTGGTGTTTCGGAGCCGCTGTGCTCCTGTATTTTGGCTATCGAAGTATTCGCGGTGCGAAGGGCAACTACGATCTCGAGGGGGATACGGTCGCCACGGCGCGCAATCCATTCCTCGTCGGATACCTGGTGAACGCCTCCAACCCGATCTCCGTGGTTTGGTGGTCGGGCGTTTTTGGCTCCCTGCTCAGTGAAACCATCGGTAGCACGTCGAGGCTGATGGCCTTGGTGCATAGCTCAACGATCCTGATTGGCATCCTGCTTTGGCATGCCTCGATGTCGTTCCTCACACATAGGGGACGGCGATTTGTGAATGAACGCGTGGCAAGATGGGTCTCCGTGATTGCGGGATTGGCGTTGGCCTTGTTTGGTTTACGCTTTGGATACAACGGCCTCATCCTCGCACTGGGCAGATGATCCCAAAGACCTGCACGGTGGGGAACACGTGCTTTGGGTGAACGATCCGGTCTGTTCGTAGCATGCCGCGCTGGCCAATTACTGGCATTTCCTTCTCCACCCATCTCATGCTATGCTAAGATGATTCACAGGCAATTCCACCTAGCCAAAGGACACCCCGCCCGACCCGGTTTCTGTAAAGCGCATTCACCATCCAAACCAAGCTTGCTCCCTCATCACAAGGTATTCTGGATGCAAGGGGAAGTGATTCTAGCCAACTTCAATATGAGATTGTTATAAGATGGGAAGGTAAACCTTATGCTTCGAACAATAGCTGCAATCGTATTCATTGCCCACGCCATTGCCCATGCGGGTCTTGCTGCGGCGCCCATACCCTCTGAGCCTGCTTCAAAGCCCGGTGCGTTTTTCACTTCTCTCTCCCGCTCTTGGCTTCTCTCAAGCTTGAATCTCTCTGAGAAGACTGTCCGCGCCGTTGGTATTAGTATGGTCGCACTTTCTGTGGTCGGATTCCTGTTAGCAGGGTTTGGAGCATTGAAGGTCCCATTCTTGCTATCTGCCTGGCCGCAAATCGCCATGGTATCTGCCGTGATCTCTCTCGTTTTGCTTGTCGCATTTTGGCATCCCTGGATTGTCCTAGGACTGATCCTCGATGTGGCAATTCTTGTCGTTCTTCTTGTCAGGCCGGACCTTGTTGATGCATGAAGGGTGTTGGGTTGCAACAAAAACCGCACTGGGTGCAACCTTGACCATGTTAGCAGGGATGTAGTTGTGAGTGCCACCAGAGTTTTTCTGATCGAGGGCGTCGCTTTTCTCATGATCAGCTTTACCGTTCAAACCTTGGAGAATCGCTCTACATAAGGAGTTCCCGATGAATGGGATCCCTGAAGCAGTTACCGCCCCAAGCACCCGCAGGCGGAACCTTGCGCTCATCGCAGGTGCCATCGCAGGAGTAAGCATCGTTCTGTTCGCACTGTTTATCTTCTTATACATTGATCCCTTCGGCTGGAACTTTTTGAGCTTGAGACGGGCTGAAGCCGCCGCAGGGGCCATCCCGGCCGACGCAGCTTTATATCTGAGCCTGGATCTGGGGAATATCACGTGTGAAGATCTGAACCCCATCGTCTGGGCGTTTTCCGAAGAATGGGAGGGGGAAGGCAAGTGTGCCGTCGATGAATGGATCAAGGTCCTTGACGAAAGCATGGCGGAGGCGTGGGGATTGACATTCAGCGATGATGTAAGGCCATGGATCGGTGAATCGATCGCCCTGGGTTGGAGCGACTTTGTCCTGGATTCGTATGGAAGCGTTAAGGATATCGAGATGGTTATCGCGGTCGAGGTCCGTAAACCCGCTGCCGCTGATGAATTCCTGCTTGCGTTGATGGAGGCGATATCTGAGGATACGGGGGAGCTGTTCTTAGAGGCGGATTATCAGAATGAGACGCTTTACTATATGGACACCGTCAAGGACCTGGAACAATTCACATTCAGTCGTTCTGGCAACATGCTCCTATTCGGTTTGGGCAGGAGCAATGTCGAGGCTGCGATCGATGCCCAGGAGGGCGAGTCCCTGGCGGATTCTACGGCTTTCCAGGATACCCTGGCCGAAATTCCCTCGGGTCGCATGCTGACCGTCTATCTCGATTCTGGGCATATCATCAACGTGTTCTCTGGCATCTTAAGCAGCATGGGACAACGGGACGCGTTTGAGACTTTTACCGATGCATTTGGCCCAGCACATTATGAGGCTGGGGGTCTGTACATCGTCGATGACGGCATCAGAGCGGATATGGCTTTTGTGTTCGACCCCGAAACGCTTACCGAAGAGATGCTCACGACCTACGAGTATGTGGGGAAGCAGCCGCAAACTGACGCAATGATGCCGGAGGGCACCCTGTTCTACCGCGTGGGTTCGGGCATCCATCGGAGTGTCGATAGGCTGCAAGAGAACCTGGGGCGCGTGGAAGGCGCAGGGGAACTCACCGCACCGCTGCTTATCTTTGAGATGACCTATGGCTTCCATCCCATCGCAGATTTTCTTGCAAAACTCGATGGGGAGTGGGCATTTGGCATCCTTCCAAGTTCAAGAGGGATCTGGGCTGAAGAATTGGATTTTCCAATGGGTTTTGCATTTCTAGCTGAGACGAGCGATCCGGAGGGACTCCTGGATGTGTCGGAAAGCATCGCTTCCCTCCTTGAAGAGTATGAGGTAGGCGATGTAAAGGTTACACATAACGAGAAGACCAACCTTTATGAACTGGTGGACATGATAGACGGAGACACCGTAATGCTCACATACGGTGTGGGTGAAGGGTATTTCCTCCTGGGATCGTCGGCGTACACGCTCAATGATTTGTTCGCAGGCGGGCGTTCCCTGGCCGAGAGCGAGCGCTACATCCAGGTATGGGAAGCGTTTCCGAAGGAAATGGCACCTGTGATGTATGTCGATGTTCAGGGACTGACAGCATTCATTCAGCAGAACTTACCTGACATTGTTCAGGAACCCTTTGCAGGGGATGCAGAGCAATACCTGCATCCGGTCACAACCTTTGCCATCGCCGGCTCGCCGATCGAGGACGGGGTGTCGAAGGCTGCCATGATCTTGTTCATCGAGACGGAATGACGGTGATGGATAACAATCCCGGAAGGGACGGCATAGGTGCACACTGCCGACATTCCCGCTTTTCCAATAGCCAGCAAACCGATCTGCAAGCGCGGAGATGCGGGGTGCTGCGGCTCATTTTGACCGTTTGTGTTCTGTGCTTATCGCTGGTAGGTTGCTCGCTCATGATGGATCGATCCTCGAACTTATCTACACCAACGCCCATCCCCACACCCACCATACCCTTAAATGACACGGATGATGTCTCCAGCACAGAAGTGTTCGATCGTACTCTGCTTTCCACAGAGCGATTCAAAGTTCGCTTCGACGCGGGATATCGAGGACCAACGGGCCAATGGGTGCAGGTCCTGCGCGGGATGGGCCAGTTTGAATCCCAGGGAGAGAATTCGGAACCGCTTTCGTATCTGTGGATGCATCTCGAAGGGGGTAGCGATCCAGAATCTTCCCTAGAAATCTATTTCAACCGCAACACAGTACATATAAGGGGGATGGGATTGGGCGATCACTGGGTAGGCATGCCGCTGAGTCGTTCGCAGTCCTATGGAATACCCGAGGCGCGGGGGAATTCGAGTCTGGCTATGGATGATCCCAACGCATTGCTAGTTGCCATGGCGGGGATACCCGGTATGAGGGAGGCTGATTTCTACTCAAATCCGGGGCTTCCACTCTCAAGCGAAGATCTCGACGAGGGTTGGGAGGCCTT
>CAYLOP010000203.1:0-4769 GCA_964385305.1 uncultured Anaerolineaceae bacterium
GAGCCACGACTCATCTTCGACGAGATCAACCTTAGTAAGTGCGACAACAGCCTGTTTGATTTCTAATAAATCAAGTATGGCGAGATGCTCACGGCTCTGAGGCATTACCCCCTCATCAGCTGCTACGACGAATAACGCGGCATCAATGCCGCCAACGCCCGCCAACATATTTTCAATGAAATCCCGATGCCCCGGCACATCAATGATTCCAACCGATGTATCATCGGGTAAAGTCAACCATGCGAACCCCAGGTCAATGGTCATGTGGCGTTCTTGCTCTTCCCGCAGACGATCAGGGTTCATGCCTGTGAGCGCCTGGACCAAGCGAGTTTTTCCGTGATCTACATGCCCTGCGGTTCCGAGGACTTTCATCTTGTTCTACTCGAACGATCTACACATGGGGTATATGCTGATGGGCAGCCTGCCTCAAAGCGTCGCGTATGCTATTCCGTCTCAGACAACCAATCTCGCACAACCTCAAAAAGTGCCATGGCTCTCTGTTTGTCTTCTTCTTTGAATTCTGCCGTCATGCGTATTACATCACCAACATTTTCTTCGATCATCTGTACCTTAGTCTCAAATTTCTCATGCTGCCGATGGTGCTCGCGCCATCTCTCGTCTGTTGTGAGCTTCATCGTATTAGAACGCTTTTGATCATCCGCCTGGAAAGAGGACCATTCATGTTTCATCCGATCCTCGGCAAGGCGTTGCATCTCGGTCACCTCATTGATTCGTCGCTCTAATCTTTCGAGGGTTTCTTCCAGCTCACTCTGCATCTTTTTGAGAGAACGATATGTCTCTTCGTACGTGAGAATCCTTTCGTCCAGATCCCCAGCTTTCATTTCGAATTCTGCAAAGCGTTTCTCCCAATCTTTCCAGGATCTTTCAAAATCCATGAATTTTCGATCCTGCTTCTCAATCCGCAATGTCTGGGTTTCTCTCCGCTCACTCTCACCAGCCAGGAGTTCGGATATTTGTAAGTCAAATCTTCGAATCTGATCTTGCATCAAATCCATCTGTCCCTGCAAGGTATCGGATTTAACTCGCTGATCGGTCGTATCCGTCTGTAATTCGGTGATGCGATGATTGTCCTGCTTGCGCCCCTCTTCTACGGACACCAATCCGCGCGCAGTATCCTCGCCCTTGTCGCTGATTTCATCAATCCGCTTCTCCACCGAGCCCATTTTCTTGGTTATTCTTATTTCTTCCTCACGCCTCATTTCCAGGGTGTTTTTTATTTCATCTAAGGCTCCAATATCTGCTTTGAAATCATCTAAAGATTTCATCAACGCTTTCTGGTCGGTCTTACGAAGCTCGTCGTAGGCTTTGTCTCTATCGACGCGCCGCTCTTCCAATTCTTTAATTTGGCGGGAGATTTCCTTTCGATGCCTGCCAAGTGTTTCGTCCATTTGGTGAATCCGGGTCGAAATCGCCGCCTGGCGCGTCACCTCGCTGGACAATTCTTGCAATTGCTTGGACAGCGTTGCGTGCAACGCCTCCACGCTCGCAATCCTCTCGTTTATCCGAGTGATCGTCTCGGCATCCTTGCGGTGCTGCTCATCAAGCCAAGCGATCCTTTTTTCGACTTGTTCAGGCTCCATCGGTAGACCTCTCCATTGCGTTGGCGGATTATAGCATAGGGGTTCATCATGAAATTTAGGGCACGTATTGCGTGATTCCCGCCGCTGCTTGTACGACCCAGGGATAGATTAATTGGGGGAAAAGACCTAGAAGAAGACACATCACCACTCCCCCTCCGAGAATGATTTTCTCCTGGAATGAAACGTGCGTTTGATCTTCTAACCTTGGCTCTGCGATCAGGATGCCCGCGCACCGGATCGCTGTGCCGCCGATAAACAAAGATGCGAGAATAACCGTGATACTAGCTACGGAATCGATTGGTGCAAGCATGCTCAGGAGAGCCCATCTTCCAGGGAATCCGGCAGTGAGGGGAAATCCTGCAATCGATAATATTCCTGTCAATGTCGCAATGGTGGCAAGAGGGTATTGATGCGCGAGTCCCTTTAGCGCGAATGGATCCGATTTATCACAGCGCTCAAACAGAAAATCCAACCCGATCGCCCAAATACCCAAGCTCACAACACGGATACCATTGAGCCCGAGAGCGAGTTTGTACCCTTCTGGTGATCCAACTCCGACGGCTAGCAACATGATGCCAAAATCGGTAAGGAGCGCATATGCCATCGTCTTCGAAACATCGCGCTGCGCAACTGCAAGCAGCCCTCCAAACCACACCATCACAATTCCGGCGATACGGATTCCGACAAATAGGTCGGTCAGCTCGCGCAGCCATGCGTAGGCGTTTAGGAATCTCAAGAGGAAAAACAGACCTGCACTTTGCAGAATCACCGTTACGAAAGTGAGCGCATATGGGCTAGCTTCGCTTGCCGCAATAGGCAGCCAAAGGTGGAAAGGAGGAACGGCCATAAGAACCGCAAATCCCAGCGCCAGAAATACTGTCGCCAACAAAGTAGATTCTGACGTCGCAAAAGAGGCGCCCAGACGCTCAAGCATCCAGCCCGCAAGAAGCACCGCCATCATTGCCAGGCTGTACAGGATTAGCAAACGCATACCGCCGCGATAGCCGGATAAATCTCTCGCGGCAAGAATCAATACACCAGCCATTGCAGCAAATTCCAAGAAGATCGCAGCATAGAGAAACGGTTGTATGGATAAAGATGCCGCAACGAAAGCCAGCGCAGCCATACCTGCCATGTAAAAGATACGTCCACGTCGAGAGGCCCATGCGCCCCCAAAGATAAAAGCACCCACAAGGTATAGGAATCCGATTGCCGCTCTATTTGCGCTATTCAATGTGAAGGTCCGACCAAGTATGAGCCAATCACTTCCAACTTTGATGGGGATTCCCAACAGCATGATGGGTTCATTAAGTAATGCAAACCAGGCAAAAAGGGCAATGAGTGCAGCTCCGGCGGATGTGATAATAACTTGCACGGTTGGTCGGCTGTCGAATACATATCCGGCAAGTGCAATGATTCCAGAGAATATAAATACCAGTAATGGCGCATTCATATAATACCCCTTGCAGAACGCACGCGCTTATCCAGATAATTCAAATACCCAATGACTAAAGCAATACCAATATGTATCGCAGCAAGAAGTGCTACAACTGCCAAAGAAGGCTCGATTGTGGCATAAGCAATTTCAAATCCCGATAGCAGGCTAAAAAGCCCAATCCCCACACGGAATGGTCTTTCATTAAATCCAAATTGTAGAAATCCAAATCCCATCAGGATTGTCGCTGCATACGTCGCTGGCCAGCTTAATCCTTCAATGATTCTTGTAGTTCCCCAATCCCATCCCAATGCCGAAGCAATAATTAGGATGGCCGCGATGATACGGAAGGATATCCCTGACAGCACCCCTCTCGTGTTCTTCTTGTTTTCGAACTCCTTCGTTTCTTCTGGCGCAATCGCTAAGATGGAACATGCTATAACGCCTGCAACAAGCTTGACACTTGCGACTAAAATTGGCAGGGACAGCGCTACTAACCATGTTACAAAAAGATATTGCAACGCGAGAATCACGATTAGTGTGCGACGTCTTTCCAAAATCAAGAGCAGGCCTGCCGTCACTGCCACAGCTACCGATGGCACAACGCTCCATTCCGCAAACAATGCCATCATGATCTAGCTCCTAGAGCAAGCCCTAAAAGGAGAAGGATAACAATCATCCAAAGAATCCCACCCTCAACTTCAATCATCTCCCCCACACTTCGAATGGCTGTCCCGACTGTCTTCCCCACCGATCTTCCGAGCCTGTAGAGTGGCGATGGATCAAGCCAAGCAAACATCCTACCCCATCGTTCGACCTCCCTTTGCGAGAGATTTTGTATCGCTCTCAGCCCTCCAGCTGAGATCACGAGCAGAATTAGGAAAACCCACAGCGCGTCGAACTGGACTTGGTCTCGCATATGGATTCCCACTCCCACCGCCGCAAACATTGGAACACTCAAACCAAGGCCATAGGATACCCTTACCAAGCTCTCACCCGTCTCCCAAAGTTGAGTAGGCGTGAAAAGTGTTCTCAAGGTCCCTATGCTTAAGGCCGCCATCCCCATTCCGCCTATGATTGGCAGTATAAGGGATTGCCCTCCTTTTATACCCTCCACGAAAGCTGACGCAATCACCCATCCAGGAGTGCCAGGTGCCCCGATCAAAATCAGGCCAGATATGCCAAACCACAATCGATGGATGGGTGAAAATATCTCCCCGAGCGAGGTGACGGCCCCTATAAGCAACAGCATAACACCCGTCGCAACGATGACCATTCCTCCTTTTGAAGGTGTAAAACTTGCGGTTAACATTCCTAATCCCGTTATGCCAAGAACCATAAACGGTCTTGCGGCGAGAGGATCTTTTCCAAAGAGCCACCGTGCACTACCAACCACAACACCAAATAACCCGGACCACCTTAGCCACGGTATTACAGATGTTGGCACCCCCACATCCATTTGCCTTGCAAGGACCGCCATCGCTGCTGCAGGAGGAAGCAAACGTAACATTGTTCCAAGGCTTCGCCGGAATGTAGCTACCCGTGCCTCACTGAACTGTGGCGGGAATAGACCGAGACGCAGCAGCACGGCCAATACCAATAATATTGCGCCAAGCGGCGATTTGGATGGCGCTTCAAAGGTTAGATGGCCTCCCACAGCCTCATTGGCAAGCGCAGAACCAAGAATGAGCAATACCCAACCGCCATTTGCAGCACTCCTCGCCATCAAAGAA
>CAYLOP010000204.1:0-4584 GCA_964385305.1 uncultured Anaerolineaceae bacterium
GTCGTGTTGGGCAACCCAGCATCACGGACGATGCGCCAATCGATATTGGTCAGAAATTCATCAAACCGGTATGTATGCTCGAACTTGTATTCATACTCAATTTCGGGTGACATGTACACCCGCTCAGATAGCCCGAGTTCTTCCGCCAGATGACTCCTCCCTTGATATACCGTCCTCCGCACGGAAGGGTTCAGGCCTGTGCCAATGACTACAAGGTCGATCATAACAAACAGACCGGCTATCGTCGTCCATGCAATGTGAGGTCGCTCAGGCTTAACCAGGGAAAGCACACAAGATAATGTAAGCAAGATCCCCGTAAGGGTTAATGCAGGGACGAACGTCGATTCCAAGTCAGGCAATATCCCAGAGACCAAGATCGCTGTAACCGCAATCGTACCGGCACCGGCTGTGCTCAGCCGGGTCCAATACAGACCGCGACCCTTGGGCTTTCCCCATTCCTCTGCCCCGATTGCAGCAAGCAGCGAAAGCGTAAACACAAAGATCAGATTCCATCGTGTAGGAGCCTGGAAGAGGTGAAAGGTGGGGACGTACTCGAATAAAAAAGGATAGATGGGTGTGTTCTTTCCCAACGCGAAAACAAAGGAGATCAGTGCGAGGGCCAGGAGGAACCGACGCAGGGAAAGATGATCACCTTTGCCCCGTATCCCCCGCCACGCGGCTACGAACGCCAGAATGACCGGTAGGACGCCGAGGTAAATGGCATCTTCCCAATAGGTTCCGTACCCCCAGAAGTCTCCATGCGCTGGGTTCCCAAACAGATCCGGGAGCAGCAAACTCAAAGCACGCCACGGCCAAAAGGAATATGTCAGCGCGAACGCCGGATCAAGGGACGTAGCTCGATAGGACTGTGCAAGGTACTCCAATGTTGGGAAGAGCTGAATTGCAGCCAGTGCAAGTGCCAGTAGGCCACTCAGGAGTAAGTGCAAACCAACACGCGCTAACCCTCGCCAAGCTTTCATGCGCAGCGCTTTCCAAGTCGCCCACGCACAGGCTAGCACAAGCGTGTACCAAGATGTTTGGGCGTGGCCAGCGAGCCACTGTAGGGCGAACACAATGCTTAGAGCCGCCATTGCTTTCCCTAAGCCCCGCCCCCCGCTCTCCTGCACAACATGTTCCGCAAGTTGGTCGATCGCCAACAAAACCCAGGGCACCCAGGCCGCTGAGCTGATGATGCTCAGAAATCCAGCCCGTGCCACAAGATATCCCGAGAGGCTGAACGATAACCCTGCGATGCTTTGAGCGAGGGTTCCCAAACCGATCCTGCGCACCAGGAGAATCATACCGATTCCCGCCCAAATCAAATGAAGGGTGACGAGCAAACCCTGCCCCCACGCAACCCCCGTAAGAGCGAGCAGGAAGTTCGGTGGATAGAAGACTGCCGACTGATAATTCGCCACCAGTGGAGCTCCCATCCCCAGATAGGGATTCCACAGCGGGAGATAACCGTGCCGTAGCGTTTGTAGTGCAAATTCTCGCCAGGGGACGAATTGCAGCAGGGGCGTTCCCCAAAACAGCGCGCGCCCGCGCACGAACATCGGTCCAAAAAGGATGGACGGCCCGAGGATGATGAGTATCCATGGCAGCCAAGATTGGCGTTTCTCAATCCATCGCATCATTGTTCTTTGAGCTCGCTGTTCTTCTGACCTCGAGATCCATCCACCGACTTATTAACAGCTTTCGAATAGAGGATGTCTCAAGGCAATACCCGATAGATCTCCTGCCCATTCTGGTTGTAGATTAATTCGTAACCAACCGGTTGCCAATCCCCCAGTGCGCGTTCACGTGGTCCCATCCAAAGGTAATCGACGGCATACGTATCCAGGAAGGCTGAACGCTCAACCTCAGACATCTCTGCGTAGAACCGCTCCACAGTTGGCAGAAGCTGCTCGAGATCCGCACTCTCCGGTCCGTGGCCCACAATAACGCGTACCGGAGCCCACGCTGGGAGTGCGTTGCCGGTTGGGTAAGCGGCCAGCACGACCGATTCGGGTGCGGCCTCAGCGCCGAGCCATTGGAAGGCCTCTACCTCCTGTGTGGGGCGAAAAGCCGGTTCCCGTGGGTGGAGGGCAGTCCCAATCCCACCGACGAGTAAAATGAAGCTGCTGGGCAGCGCCAACACCACGAGTCCCCGCCCGATCCAGGTCTGCAGACGGCTCGATTTCATGGCGTTAATGCCGACCGCTGCCATGAGGATCAGCGCGACCCACACGCCTTCCGGAAGACGCCTTTGCAGATTGTGGGGTGCATAGGCGAGAAACGGGAGCGCGACAGCCCATCCGACAAGCAAGAATCCTCGCCTGTCATCATCCACGATCAGCTTCCAAGCGCCGACGAACACGAAAGGTAGTACCATCCCATAGGCGATCAGATAGTGTAAGGGGTGCGGCGAGAGAATGCGATTCTGGCTCGTCCAGGCACGCAGGAACGCATCGCCTGTGAAAGCAAAGGCGAGATAGCTCACCAACGGAAGCACGAGGATGCCCACACGCCAGGCTGCGCCGAACCATGGCAGCCAATGCCCGATGCTCTTTCTTCTCAAAGCCCCGACCAGTATCATCAATTGATGAACGGCGATCACGCCGCCACCGGTGATCAGCGAGAGTGGTTGGACGAGACCGAGCAGGAGAAAGCACAAGCCGGATAGCCACCCCTGTCTTGGTGAAGCGTCAGCACGAAGGTAGGTCATCAAGCCAAAGATCAGCAATGCGCGCGCCAGGATCAGGTGAGGTAAACCGAAGGTTGCCAAGAAACCAAAAGTCTCTGGTGAATAGAAATCCAGCGGCAGGCTTCCCAGCCAATCGGGTGCGCCCAGCATGACGAGCATCCAACCCAGCCCGCCGCCGAGCGTTGTCATGATGGTCGCCCAGCGTCGCCAGTACACCGACGGCAGGAAAAACGTGCTGAATTGATAGACCGCGATCACGCCAGCGGGAATGGCAAGCACGCGAAACAGATGAAACAAGGCCACGAGCTGTTCGTGGAGGCCGGCGCCCGCAGCCAGTTTCCCGAGCAGCAGGTAGGGGAGAAACGCCAGGACGCCTCGCTGCGGCATCGTGGAATACGGCGTCCGGAAGAGCCAATCGCCGGTTGAACCAAGCAGCATCTTTGCGATATAGGAGTTCCCATCCTCCACACCAAATACGAAACCCGTAAAACGCCACGCCTCACCTTGAAAACCATACCCGAGGAGATACGGCAGCGAGGTGATCGCTGCCAGGATCGCCCCATACACAAGACACCAATGCCGCTCTTGCCTCGTCATCTCCGTATCCACAGGATCGCCAACAGCGCTGCACCGAGCAAACTGATCACGACGCCCAAGTACACCGTCGCCGGTCGGAAGGTGAACGTTACTTCATGGGGGCCTGCAGTAAGCGCAACACCGCGCAATAGACCCGCAACCGTTTGAACCTGCCCGCGCACGCCATCAACGGTCGCCTGCCAGCCGGGATAGGCGATCTCACTGAGCACGAGCGTGCCCGGCCCCGCGGCCTGGACGGCGATCTGATTGGGTGTCCAACGCAAGGATTCGACAGGCGTCCATTCTGAATCGGGATCCCCTGGGGCTTTTTCCACCCATGCCCGCGGTCTTGCACCCTGATTGAGGTAGATGTAGACCTCACCGATCCGCCTGTCGAATTGAATACCATCCGCTTCAAGGGCGTAATCGGAAAGGATGGTGCGGATATTCAGGATTCCCAATTGTTCAATATCCAGGTCTATGCCCCAAGGTTCCTTCGGATCTCCAACGAGGTAAGGTGGCAGCGTGACGAAATAAGGCTCGATGGGGAAATTGAGCGCCTGTGCCATGGAATCCCGATAGGCTCTCAATTGCATGGGATTGACCCCGTCGGCCATCTCCAAACCGGCTTGAGCCGCAGCCTGCTGTGGCAGGCTATAGGAAGGTGAGAAGGTACGCCACATCCCTCCCTGGTCGCTTAAAGCCTCAGCAATCTCCAATCGATCCCCAAGCGCGTTGACACGAGATCGAACCTCAACCAAACGACTGTCCACGAGGATGAGTTCAGCCGCTACCAGGACCACCCACCCGAGCGTGATCGCCGTTCTCGAGGTGGTCTCACGAATGGAGGTGAACACCCAAATGGTTCCGAGGCACGCGAAGGCTCCGGTCACCAGAATGAAATGCATCTCAAGATCTGCCATGAAGCCAAGGCTGGTCGCGACGGCGAGCACAAGGGAACCGCATCCCACACCCGCCAACCGAACGGACCGCAACGCAGCAGCTGTGTGTTTGCCACAGATAAGCCAATCCATCCCTTTTCCGGCCAGCACAGCCGCCCCGAGCGAAGCGAGGAACAGCATTCGCGGCGGAACACGCAAGAAACCAGCAGCCGGGATTACGTTCGCAAAGAGGGTGTAAAAAAAGGTCTGGTCCCCTAAAGCCAGAACCCACCCGCTCAGGACAACCAGCCCCCAAAAAGTCGCACCACGCGTGCGTCCTACGAAGCTCATGACCCCCAGTAGGATCACACCCACGCCTAGATAAGCGATCCATTCTGCTTGATCCGGAAAAATGAGCAGCACATCCAGCAATCGTGACGG
>CAYLOP010000205.1:0-4567 GCA_964385305.1 uncultured Anaerolineaceae bacterium
CTGAGGAATACATACGTAGGGTTGGGATACCTTTCACCTTTCTGCGGATGAGCCTCTACATGGACGATGTACCGCTACATATCTCAGCCGATGGTGTTAAACGGGCGACGGCTGGTGAGGGGCGTACGCCCTGCGTCACGCGGCTCATGTTAATGTGGACGTTATCTACGGCCTCAAGTATCCGCAGGACAAGTGTGAAGAAGTGTGGTATAGTGTCGGTAATGGCAATTTTCCCAGAGGAGGGAGGCAAGAACCATGAGTAGTGTAGAAGTCAAGAGGGCGATTTGTACATACTGTCCCGGTGGCTGCGGTGTTCTGGTCCATGTTAAGGATGGAAAGATAACCAAGATTGAGGGCAACCGGGAATATATGGTAAGCCGCGGCTTTACCTGCGAGAGAATGGGCTCCACAAGGTTCCCGGCAGGAGGAAAAAGTATGGCTGCATCCAAACCAACAGGCATATCCTCATTGGAAGAATCTGCGGCCCAAACTGCGCCCTCGCGTACCGCCCTATCGACATTTTTCGGGGACCGCGTGCTCACATATGTTTCGATATTCAAGGATTGAGCGATCTTGAGCACATAGTAAGCTGTCGGTCCGAAACCATAGAGGCCCAAGTTTTCTCCGCTTTGGATATCCGCGAGTTTGAAAGCTGCATATCCCGCGATGCCCGGGCAAAGTAAAGGCGGGATCTTCGATGGGTCCAAGTGAACGGACTCAAGGGATAGCGTAGTTCCTTCTGGAATGGCCATGTATTCAGCAAAGCCACCATTCGCATGCCAACCGGTCGCCTGGAAATCCGGGCAGTAGTTCTCTCGATCCGAGTGGCAGTATTTACAGTGGCCGCAGGTGCTGTGTAGCCAGTATGCGCCGACCCGTTCGCCGAGTCGGAACCGGGTGACCTTTTCACCCATCTCATCCACGATCCCAAAGACCTCGTGACCCAGTATGATGGGGCTTTTCTTCAAGGGAAGGTCCCCCTCGGCAATGTGGATGTCGGTTCGACAGATGCCGGAGTAGGAAACCCGAATGCGAATTTCGTAGTCGTCCGCGTGAGGATCGGCAATCTCGGTAAACGTCAGTGGTTTTTCTTCGATGGGTGCTTGTGTCGTTAGGGTCCAGGCTTTCAAGATGCCCTCCTAAATTTCCACTGCGCCGGCATAAAGCTCAACCAATTCCATGTATCCCTCTCGGCTTGTCTTAACCGCTGTCGGCAAGTGATCCAGGATGTCCTGAGTGGTTATACCGTCTTCGCCGCTTTCTTGGGCAGCCAAATCGCCGGCGAGCCCATGGGTGAACACCCCTTGCCGGACGGCCTCTTCGAGTGATAGCCCAAGGCAGAACATGGCCGCGATCGTACCCGTCAGGACGTCACCCGATCCTTCTTTCGCTGTTCCCGAATTCCCACTGAGGTTGATGAAAACGCGCTGGTCCGGATAGCCGATCAGGGAGTGAGCTTCCTTGAGGACCAGGATAGCATTCAAGGATGCTGCAGCTTCTTGTAGGGTGTCCACTTTATTCGCCTCGAGTTCTTTCAGGGGTTTTGAGGTGATCCGAGACATCTCTCCAAGGTGGGGTGTGAGAATCGTAGGGCCCTTGCGTTTCCGTATGATCTCCAAGTCTGCGCAAAGCGCCGTGATGCCGTCGCCGTCGATGAGCAGTGGCTTGCCGATCTCCATGGCCAGCTCGCGGGCCAATTTTTGGGTACCCTCCTGGAGCGACAATCCAGGTCCAAGAATGACCATGTCCATGTCCTCGATGAGCTCCAGCAGGGAATCCTTGTTTGTATGGGAGATACTTCCGGATACCGTCTCATCCTGTGGGATAAGCACGATTTCGCTCCCCTTGTTGGCGATGAAGGAAGTGACGGATTTGGGGGCAGCGAGATGCGAATATCCCCCGCCGGCTTTGAGGAAGGAGAGCGCTGAGAAGTAGGGCGCTTCCAGATCGCTCGATGAGCCGCCGATGGTGAGCAGCTTACCGTATGTGTCTTTGTGCCCAGCTACATCTCGAGGAGGCAATTCGGTGGGTCGATTGATCGCCGCTTTAAGAGCGTCCGATTGGTAAAGGGAGGGCGGAAAGGAGATATGCGACACAAACAGCTTTCCACCATGTTCATATCCGGGAAAAAGCATGTTGCCCAATTTGGGCAGACCAAAGGTCACGGTGAGATCGGCTTTGATCGCCACGCCCATGATTTGCCCGCTATCACCATGGATGCCGGAGGGGATGTCGATGCTTAAGACCAGCTTGTGGCTGGCGTTGATCTGTTCGATGACTTCCCGATAGGGTCCCTCCACATCACGCGTGAGACCGGTGCCGAAGATCGCATCAACGATCAGGTCACAGTTTGAGATCCACTCTCGTACCGCAGACGAATCGCCCAAATCCCCGATCTCAATCGGCATGCGGGAGATGATCTCAAAGTTCGTCTTCGCTGGGCCTCGATATCTATCAGGGTCTCCGAGGAGAACGACATGGACATGGCCTCCATTGGCGTGGATCTTCCGGGCGAGTACAAGACCATCCCCGCCGTTGTTCCCTGATCCGCAGAAAATGAGCGTGTATTTATTTTGGATTTCGAATTCGTTTTTCAGGGCGAAATAGGCGGCGTGACCGGCGTTTTCCATCAGCAGTTGGGCAGAGATTCCAAACTGTTCGATGGCCGCCTGGTCCATAGCTCTCATCTCATTTACACGGCTGACTTTCATAGCATCTCTCCGGTCGGAATTTCATCACTACCATATGATGGTTGTGGTTGGATTGACGATGTTTTTGGCGAATAGCATAAGATTGTATACTCCTCATACAAGCTTGATGTCGAGAACCGGCGTTCCGTCGATGGCGTCCAGGCCGCGGACGGTGAGAACATTGTCATCGACATCCAACAGGTCAACCTCGGTGACCCCGATGGGGTTGGAGCGAATAGGGCTGCGCAGGGCGAAGACCCCTCTGTTTGGGTCGAGGACTGCCGCCACGCGGATGTTGAAGCAAGTTGTAAACCTGGCTTTGGTGAGGAGAGAAGACTACCATCGCCTCATCCCCCGGATGTAATCCATTAAAACCTTCGGAGAGGTTTGCGTCAATGACGATACGGGATACAGAATCTCTTAGCGTGTCAGGATCCGTAGGTTCGTTGAATTCGTTCTCCACGTAGCCGATCCTCCGGAAGGATAGAGCCTAAGAATCTGCCTTGCCAGGTACCGGGCAGGCGTTCGAGAAAGTGGTCACCATCACTACTTCGCCTCCCTTGGCTGTTTTCTCAAAGGCCCGTTGGAGTGCCTTGAAGACGTCGGCAGCGTCGCCTGAGATGAGTGTGCTCATCGACCCCGGTGTCACTTCCAAGGCATGTTGGTGAAAGATCTCGATCGCGTCGTCGATGGCTGGAGCCAGTTCTGGTTTCCGAAGGGGATATAAGCTGACTTGAGCAGTCAAGCCTATATTTTCTTTTAGAAGAGGAATGCCACAGAGAAATCGGAGCGCTTCTGAGCCTGTATTACGAAACTGATGTTCATCATATGGCAGCACTAAAGCTGTATCTCCAGAAGCGAGATGGTGCTCCTGTGATTTCCCCTGAAGGAGGCCCTGACCGCTCAAGACGTAGACCTCGTGTTCGTGGGCGTGGCTGTGATACGGCGTGGAAGCACCTGGCTCGACCTCGAATAGGCGCAATGCGAAAGTCGGTGCGCCGTCAGGTGCAGACCAGAGCCAGCGTACGATCACACCAGGCACACCTTCTACAGGCTCTGCTTCGACGCTCGTAGCCCGTTTCACTTCCATGGTCTCTTCCCTCCAGCTTCGATAACCCTTTATAGTTTCCTTTTAAATTATGGATTGCATGATGGGTTGAAGTCCTTACTCACCCATCTTCACCAAGTTCGCTCTTAATGTGATGATTCGTCGGCCTTCTAGGGTATGACCGTTCCGTCCATTCCCACGCCAGCCACCGGCGTTCCGCATGCAGGACAGCGGCCACCATGCACGCGATTCTCAGTAATCCTGTAACCTCGGCGCCGGATGAGCAACTGGCCGCACTCGTGGCATATCGTATCACTTTCATCGCTGACGTTGCCAATATACACATAGCGCAGCCCCTCGCGCTGACCGATCTCCCGCGCCTGCTGCAGGGTTGCAATGGGCGTGGGTGGTCGATCCGTCATCTTATAATGCGGAAAGAAGCGACTGATATGCCAGGGTGTCTCTGGCCCGAGTTCCTGGGCTACAAATTGAGCCGCGTCACGCAATTCGTCCGGGTCGTCATTGATACCCGGTATGACTAATGTTGTGACCTCCAGCCAGATACCTAACCGTTTCATGGTCTTCATGTTATCCAGGATTGGGCGCAGGCTCCCTCCAACGTAATGGTGGTAGGTCTTCTCACGGAAGGTCTTCAGGTCGACGTTGGCGGCATCCAGATAGGGGTGAATGGTCTCCAGCATCTCTCTTGTCATGTAACCGTTGGTGATGAATAGGTTGGCTAATCCAGCAGTATGCGCCAGTCGAGCCGTGTCGTAGGCGTATTCGAAGAAAATCGTCGGCTCGGTGTAGGTGTAAGCGATGCTGCGGG
>CAYLOP010000206.1:0-4531 GCA_964385305.1 uncultured Anaerolineaceae bacterium
TGTGTCCCATCGTCCCCACATTCATATGCGGCTTCGTCCGCTCATACTTTTGCTTTGCCATAATTGCAGTCTCCTTACTGGACGGTCAATTTTACATTGCCCTATTCGAGAGCCCTCAAGGGGATTTGAACCCCTGACCCCGTTCTTACCAAGAACGTGCTCTACCGTCTGAGCTATGAGGGCAACGGGTGTTACACGTTTCGCAGCCTTTACTTGCATGCTGCCCCAGAGCATATCTGCTCATGGTAGATGGGCGGTGAAGGATTCGAACCTCCGAAGGCGATGCCAGCTGATTTACAGTCAGCCCCCGTTGTCCACTTGGGTAACCGCCCTAACTATTCAAACCGTCGTCACGCTCCGAGGCTGAGTCCTTCTCTTGAAATCCATCACCTCAGATATGCAACCGAAGCGGAAGCCGACGACGGGAGTCGAACCCGTAGCCTACCGCTTACAAGGCGGTTGCTCTGCCATTGAGCTACGTCGGCATGATGACAGAAACGCGCCTATCTCACCCGGCGCATTTCATTGTACCAAAGCCGCTTCCTGCCGACAATACTCGGGGAGTCTACCAGGATTCGATTTCATCGTCAATATAGCAACTTATTCTGACAGGCTTACACCTCACCCCCGCCTGATCGCTCAAATCGGCGCGCTTCCCATGCCATGTACAGTGCTATAGACCCGGCGACGGCTGCATTTAAAGACTCCACCCGACCACGCATGGGGAGTTGGGCTAAAAGATCACAGGTTTCACGCACAAGCCGCCGCATCCCCTGCCCTTCGCTTCCGATTACCAATACCAATGGCCCCCCAAGCTCCACCTGATCGATACGGCGAGCATCAGCGTGTTTCTCCACCCCCACCACCCAGAGTCCTTCTTCTCTAAGCCTCTCCATGGCTTGAACCAAATTCATGGTGCATATGAAAAGATGCTCACTCGCGCCAGACGAAGCGCTTACCACAGCAGGTGTGACACCCGCTCGCCTGCGATGTGGGATCACCACACCATGTACACCGACTGCCTCTGCAGTTCGCAGAAGCGTCCCAAGATTTTGTGGATCCTGCAGTGTATCGAGCATGAGGACGAGTGGAGCGCTTTGGTCTTTCTGCGCGCACACCAGAATATCGTCAAGGTCCACATAGGGGTAGGGTTCAACTTCCGCAAGCACACCCTGATGGTGGGATGAAAGGCGATCCAAAACCCGCCGCGGCAACCGCTCGACCACAATGTCATTCAATTGGGCTTGGTTCATCACTTGTTTGAGACGGGCGTGCGGCTCAACCCCCACTGCGAGCATGAGTTTGAAGATGCGCCGGCGGCGGGCCTGTAACACTTCATAGACTGGGTTGCGTCCCGCAATCAGCTCGGTTTTCTTGCTACCCATATTATCGAACCTCGCGATCGGAGGACCCCGGAAAAACCCACACGCTAAGGTGGGCGCCGCTTACGCTCACTCAGACTTCCAAACCGTCCCATCCTTGAGATCTTCAAGGATAATCCCTAACTCCCCTAAACGATCCCGAATAAGATCGGCCAGGGGCCATTGCTTGGCGTCCCGCAGTTCGTCTCGTACTTCAATCAGTAGTTCGATAAAGGACGCCGCCTCAAGCGCTTCCTGTCGATCCATATCAAGTCGCAAACCAAGTACGCCAGCCAACTCGCGCAACAGGTCTTGTGCCTGGGCGAGCGCCTCCTCACCGACACCTTCGTCGCGAGCCTGGTTGACCGATCTCACCAACTCAAAAAGTGCACTCAGCGCGCCAGCGGTGTTGAAGTCGTCATCCATCGATTCCTCGAAGGCCGCTTTCGTATCCTCCAACTCAGCCATCAACGCGCGTTCCGTCTCCTTCGGTCGCTCAGCCGCCGGGCTCGCTCCTCGCAACGCGCCTCTCATTCGCTCCAACCCTCGTTTTGCATGCTGCAGCACTTCATCGTTGAAGGTAAGCGGACTACGATAGCTCGAGTTTAGAATTAAAATTCGCAGGACATCGGCCTCATAATGAGACAAGAACTCTTCAATCGTGAACACATTGCCCGTCGACTTGGACATCGCTTCGCCACCCAATTGCATCATCCCATTGTGCACCCAGTAACGTGCGAAGCACTTGCCGGTGAGGCTTTCCGATTGAGCGATCTCGTTCTCATGATGCGGAAATACGAGGTCGTTTCCGCCCCCATGAATGTCGATTTCCTCACCCAAATGATGCAATGACATGGCAGAGCACTCGATATGCCAGCCAGGTCTGCCCATCCCCCATGGGCTTTCCCACGCAGGCTCGCCGGGTTTAGCTGCCTTCCAGAGTGCAAAATCGGCGGGATCTTCCTTACGTTCATCGACCTCAAGCCGAAAGCCCGCGCGCATATCCTCCAGCTTTCTGCGGGAGAGCCGACCATAGTCGTCATCGCGCGACACACGGAAATACACATCACCATCCACTTCGTAGGCATAACCGCTTTCAATCAGACCTTCAACCATCTGGATGATGTACTCGATCTCCATCGAAGCGCGCGGGTTGACACTGGCGGGAAGTACATTGAGGTCTATCAAGTGCTGATCATAATCTTGCAGGTAGCGCTCTGCCAGTTCCAGCGGTTCCAACCCCAACTCTTGGGCACGCCGGATGACCTTGTCTTCAACATCGGTGTAATTCATGACATGCTTAACACGATACCCCTTATATTCCAGGTATCGCCGGATAACATCGAATACAATGGAAGACATGGCATGACCGACATGTGCCTTATCATAAACCGTAGGGCCACAGACATACATTCGAACAACGTTGGGCTCGATCGTCTCAAACAGCTCTTTGCTACGGCTCATGGTGTTATAGATTTTCAGGCTCATGACGGGTCACTCCACAAACTCGCTCTCGGTCTCACGATTCGTCTCTGGGCGGGCGAAAATCATACGCCCTGCAGCGGTTTGAAGCACTTTGGTGACAATGACAGGGATGACAGAATCGATGTGTTCCTTCCCGCTCTCCACCACCACCATGGTGCCATCATCTAAGTAACCCACCCCCTGATCCATCTCTTTGCCTTCCTGGATCACATGTACATCCAATGTTTCGCCCGGCAGGAATACTGTCTTGACCGCGTTGGCGAGTTCATTGATATTAAGCACTGTCACACCCTGCAGTTCCGCCACTCTGTTTAAGTTGTAATCGTTTGTGAGGATTGGGCTTCGCATCTGTCTGGCCAAAATGACCAATTTATCGTCCACCGCTCTCACACCCTCTACATCAATATCGGATATTCGGAATGCAATCTTCGGATCTTTTTGCAGCCGATTTAGGATCTCAAGACCTCGGCGTCCACGTTGTCGTCGAAGGCCATCCGGTGAGTCAGCAATATGCTGCAGTTCATTGAGCACAAAGGACGGCACAACCATCGTCCCGAAGACGAACCCTGTATGGGCAATGTCTGCGATGCGTCCATCGATGATGACGCTGGTGTCCAAGAGGACACTGCGCACTTGGCCGCTATCACCCTCACTCTGCCCTGCACCAAGCGAGAAGCGGCTGCCGACGATGTGAAGAATGTCACGCTGCCGCATCATAAAGACGGATACACCTAAATAGCTAAAGACCAATGCGCCGATGAAGGGCAGTAACTGTCCAAACGGGGCCGGCAACAAGGAAAGAGGAAAGGATAGCAAAGCTGCTACAATGAGACCAACAACAAGGCCCACCAAAGCGGAGAGCATGCTGCGCGCAGATATCTGTGTAATCTGTGTTCGCATCGCCCGTAAAGGGCGTGTGCTAATAAATGGCGTTACAATTAATCCCATCAGCGCCCCAACGAGCGCGAAGACGCTGGCCCATAGCATGGGCTCATCCCCCGCGAGCCTTCCGAGATAGGTTCCGAGATAGACGCCGCCCACACCGAGCACAACCATTCCAATCAGTCGCATAAGAAATTCAACACTCATAATCCCCGCCTTTACACAAATAATAGGGCGAACACCCGGTTTCGGGGCTCACCCTATAAAGAGCATCATCCCTTTATCGAAAGGTCACATGTTTTCGATGTGTACGTTTGTGCGCTTAGCGCATTACCTAGTGCGATTTCAAGTACAAGGATGATAACGATGAAACCGGGTGCGTGCCGGCTATAAAAGAATAATTCGCCACCACACTATAGGTATCATAACATGTGCATCATCCCTGTGTCAACGCGCCCCGATACTCGGATGACTGTCTCCCCAACAAAACGTCTTCCATACCTCGCACAATGCCAACTTTTCCTGATTGTTCGATCGCTCGAAAAACAAAAAAGGCGGCGCACGATACGCCGCCCATCGTTGGATGTGCATCCCTTACGGCAAAGCCCCAACCACCTGGAAAGTGTTTAAAATGGTATCTGCGACATCGAGATCTTCACCCGTTACAATTTGTACTTCCACAAATATTAAATTGGCAAACTGATCCTGTATGGGGACTGCGGCAAGAATCAGGTAGTCAGCGCCCCCAAACCCGCCACAATCAACAAAGTAATCGAACTTACCTCGATAGAGTTGATCCTCGT
>CAYLOP010000207.1:0-4514 GCA_964385305.1 uncultured Anaerolineaceae bacterium
CACCCCGGCGACGGTTGGAAATGCCCGGAGGTTCAGACTCCAAAACCTAAAACCGAGGTTGCTGTCGCCTCCATAAACAGCACCGAGACTCGATGACCGAACCTATACGCTATCGCTACCGTCTCACATTCGCCAAGACCGTTGACCTGCGGTTCACAGGCCACCTCGACCTGCACCACGCTTTGGAACGTATGCTGCGACGTGCATCCCTCCCGCTTGCTTACTCACAGGGATTCAACCCCCGACCGCGCCTGAACTTAGCGAGCGCGCTGCCGTTGGGTTTTACCAGTGATTGTGAATTGGCGGACTTCTGGCTTGAGGAGGATCTCCCAGCAGATCAACTCCTTGGAGATCTGCGATGCGCCTCCCCACCGGGATTGCAGATCCTCGCTTTGGAGTGCATCCTTCAAAAGCAACCATCTCTCCAGAAACAAGTCATAGCTTCCGAATACGAGGTCCAGATCCGCCAGCAAGTCCCCTTAAATACACTTCAAACCCGTGTACATACGCTGCTCTCTGCAGACAGCCTGCTCCGCAAGCGCCGCGGTAAGGAATACGACCTCCGCCCACTTATCGAGGCGCTCAACACAGATGCCGAGGAAAACGGGCAGCTACGGCTCAGGATGAGGCTTTCAAACCTGCCCGGCGCAACCGGACGGCCTGAAGAAGTGTTACAGGCATTAGATCTCGATCCTACATACGCACTCGTCATACGGAAGCGGTTGATCTTTAATCCGTAGCTGGGCAGGACATTTTAAACCAACCAGCGACGTTATCCCGCTTCGAAGATCGGCTGTAATTTTCTATTTCTCCTTTAGCTGACACTTGCAAGGTTATCGAAATCAGCGATACTATTCCCCGTTGTCATGGAGGTCTGTAGATGAGGATCCGCCGGCATGGAATGTTTATCGGGTTGGTCTTGCTAATGGTTTTCGCCTGCAACCTCCCCTCAGCCCTGCAGCAGCCAACGCCAACCGTCGTGGACCCGGGCATGTGCGACCTCAACAAGATCAAGATGCATCCGACCGAAACCCAGATCCCGATGGATATTGTCGATCAGGTTCACACGCCAGGCCCAACAGAAGCCTCACTTCCAGATGATAACGCGCCCCCCCTTGCCGATCACAGCATCGCGGCGATCGTACAGCCCGAGTTGCTGCCAGGTATTCAAGACAGCCTTGATCAGTACAGGCGCGACCTTCTTGCAGATGGCTATGCCCTGATCGTCTGCCGCGACAACATGGAAACGCCCCTGGAAGTGAGATCAACCCTCCAAGAACTCTACGCCGAGGCGCGGAATCTCGAAGGCGCTGTTTTGATTGGAGATATTCCCCATGCCTACCAGTGGGTTACGATGACCTACGCTAACCCCGACCTGGCGCCTACGGAGCATGAGGCAGTCAGCATGCAGTATTACGCCGACCTGGACGGCGAATTTGCTGCGTCCCCGGACTACACATCCCCTTCCGACCATCCGTACTCCTTTGACCTGCATAGCGGGGATCTCGATTGGGAGATCTGGGTCGGCGTCATGCCGCTGTATCAATCCCATCCCGAGCGTTCAATCGACGCGATCAATCGCTATTTCGAGAAAAACCACGCCTACCGCATGGGGGCGTACAACATCCCGCGCGGCTTTGTATATGTCGATGAACATCATTCAGCGACCTCTCCTGATGAACATGAAAGCTATCTCGAGGGTTTGCGTTCTGGTCAGTATGCCTGGACGCCCTTCAGCCTGAGCCTTGACGCCCGCTTCTATTTTGAAAGTCCCTCTGTGGAGCTTTCGGTCGAACAGGGCTATGAGGCGCTTAGCGACGGTGTGGCTGACTTTTTCGTCGCCGCCGCGCACGGCACCTGGGTAGGAAGCGGCAAGATCAACATCGATTGGGTGATGAACCATCCTGTGCGCACCGTTTTCTTCTGGAGCGGCGGGTGTTCGGTCGGGAATATCGATCATCCCGATAATTTCCTCACCTCTGTGCTTTACAGCCCGACCAGCACGGTGCTCATCGCAGCCGGCAAGACCACCGACGCCGGAGGGATGGGCAACAATCTCAATGGTTTCTTCGGTCACAACATCGCAACTGCGCTGGAGGATGGGGAGAGTTTCGGCCAGGCGATTCTCGGCCATGTGAACGTACCGCTGATCAGCCCATGGTCCGAAAGCCGTGAATTCAATTATGCAACCCCGATCTTTTTTGGCGATCTTTCACTCACCCTGCAGCAATGAAAGCTGCAGAAGATTTAACTGACGGAAGGTCACAATGGGCAAACGATGAGGGGAATACAAGCCGAACCCGCGTTGGGCCCGGCTTTTGCCATTAAATGATTCAGGGATCCGCTCGCTACACGGTTCCCAGCCTACAACTTAAACAAGCTCATGTATTTCATGGCGATGTTGAGGTCACCCTTGAGGACGATCTTCTTGGTTGCGATCGCTGTCATGGGGTTGACTTTCCCCGTGATGAGATCGATGTAGTCCGCTGCCTCAGCGATGAGGGTGAGTTTGGGATCGTCAGCTTTTCCCCGCTCAGCTTTAACCGTTTGATCTCGGATGACGACCACCCAATCTCCGCCTTCCTCACCGAGTTCAAATTGGATTGTGGCATCGACACCTTCCGCTTTTTCAGGGATGAAGGCATCGGGCATGCGCTTCATAAGTTCTTCCACCGTCAGTGCCATCGTCTTCTCCTCTCTTGTTTATATCCTTGATCACGCTCAACAGCGCTCCTTGCCCTTCTTAGCAAATCGGGCTGCTGTTTGCAATGGAAAGTAATTTCTTCTCATCCTCACTTGTCGGGCTCGTATCGAGCCTCCTTATCTATTACATCAGGTTCTCGAAAATCCCTGCTGCGCCCATGCCACCACCGATGCACATCGTGACCATCACATATTTCGCACCTCGGCGTTTGGCCTCATGCATGATCTGGACGGTCAGCTTTGCTCCGGTTGCTCCCAGCGGGTGCCCTAGAGCGATCGCACCGCCGTTAACATTGAGAATCTCTGTATTCAGGTCTAAATTACGGATGACTGCCAGACTCTGCGAGGCGAAGGCTTCGTTCAACTCGATAATATCCATATCCTCCAGCTTGAAGCCATAGCGGTCGAGCACCTTGGGCACAGCCCTCATAGGTCCAATGCCCATAATCTCTGGCGGGACGCCCACCGCGGTATAACCCACAAACCGCAACCAGGGGGTCAGGCCCAACTCCGCCGCTTTTGTATCACTCATCAGTATAACGGCTGCGGCTCCATCGGAGAGCGGTGAGGAGTTGCCTGCAGTGACTTGACCATTGGGTGAGAAAGCAGGTCGCAACTTTGCCAACACTTCCGGTGTCGTCTCACGCCGGACAAGCTCGTCCTTATCAAAGGTAACCGTCGTTTCCCCTTCGAGCGTCGTGGTCTTCACCTCGAGCGGTACGATCTCCTCATCGAACCGCCCCTCATCTTGGGCACTGGCCGCTTTCCTATGGCTGTGGTAAGCGAATTCATCCATATCCTCGCGGCTGATACCGTATTGCTCAACGACGTTCTCTGCGGTTTGGCCCATGGTGACGTAGACCTCCGGAATCGTATCCATAAGGCCTGGATGCGGGCTGATCCGGAAACCGGTCATCGGGACCATGCTCATGCTTTCCACTCCGCCAGCGATGATGATGTCTGCGCCACCCGCGATGATCCGCTCACAAGACTGCGCGATCGTTTGCAGACCCGATGAGCAAAATCGGTTTACGGTCATAGCAGGCACTGAGTCCGGGAATCCAGAATACAGGGATATAGGGCGCGCCACGTTCAAACCCTGGCTGCCTTCTGGGAAAGCGCAACCGATCACGATGTCATCAACCATCGCTTTGTCGAGATCGCCCGCTCGTGACCAGGCCTCTTCAATGACCGCTTTTGCCATGTCCTCTGCCCGGTACCAACGCAATGTCCCTCGCTTTGCCCGTCCAACGGCCGTGCGGGCTCCAGCAACAATCACTGCCTCTGTCATGATTTCTCTCCTTGCCTTCCGCCAAGGTTATTTCTGGCGGCCTGCACGTTTAGTTCCGTAGGGGCTTATTGTGCTCAATCATATGAGCCAAACGCTCGATGGACTTTGGCTCATGACACAGTTCCACAAAGACCTGCCGTTCCAGATCCAGAATATGCTGTTCCGGCACCCATGTGGGCTCGGTCAGATCGCCGCCGCACATCACCCATGCCAGCTTGTTGGCGATGACCGCATCATGCTCAGTCGCCCAACCCGCCTCGCGCAAACCCCACACGGCTGCCTTCATAGCAGCCAATACGTCCCGACCTGCAGCGTAGATGAGCTCGGGAGCAGGCGGCCGGTAGCCTTCCAGCACCATCGCGAGTGCGCTGCGCTTGGCTTCGGCGAGTAGGTGTTCCTTTTTCATGATCACTCGATCGCCCGGTTGGAAGATGCCATAGTCAAAGGCCTCGAATGCACCTGTCGCCACCTTGGCCATCGCGATTTGCTCGAACAATTTCTGCATCACAGAAATGGGGTC
>CAYLOP010000208.1:0-4422 GCA_964385305.1 uncultured Anaerolineaceae bacterium
AGCAGGCCAATCTGTTCATTGTTCCGCTAGACCAGTCCAGGGTCTGGTATCGGTACCGCCGTCTGTTTGCCGAGTTGCTGCGTCATCGGCTGCGGCCTGCGCGTTTGTACGTGACAGAAGAGTAAGAGAACTTGTGAACCGCGCCACCTGAAACGGTCCACGAAGGATGATCGATGGAATATAAAGATTATTACCAGGTATTAGGGGTTAGCAGAAACGACAGCCAGGACGAGATCAAGAAAACCTACCGTAAGCTGGCTAGGAAACATCATCCCGATGTCAATCCTGGGGACAAGGCGGCGGAGGAAAGGTTTAAAGATATCAATGAGGCCTACGAGGTCCTATCGGACCCGGAAAAGCGAAAAAAGTATGATCAACTTGGCGCCCGATGGCAGCAGTATGAGCGTGCCGGAGGTCGTCCTGAAGACTTTGACTGGGCACAATGGAGAGCGCAGCCTGGTGGTTCACACACTTATACCCGCACCGTTAGCCCAGAGGAATTTGAGCAGATGTTGGGCGGGGGAGGATTCTCCGATTTTTTTGAGACATTGTTCGGCGGTATTGGGCGGCAGCCCAGGAGCGATTTTGAGCGGGGAAGGGAGTACTACCAATCCCGGCCCCAGCGTGGTCGAGACCGCGAGCAGAGTATCAGGATCACATTAGAAGAGGCATTTTTTGGCACCACCCGTACCTTACAATGGGAGAACGACCGAAAGATCGAAGCTAAGATCCCGCGTGGTGTGCGCACGGGATCGCGTATTAGGCTCAGCGGTCAGGGTGGATCCGGTATCGGGGATGGTCCAACCAGTGATCTGTATCTAAAGATTGAAGTCGCCCCCAACCCTGTTTTCCAAAGGGATGGGGATGATCTAAGAAGATCACTACCAGTTGACCTTTATACCTCCCTGCTTGGAGGCGAGGTAGAAGTCTCGATGATTGACCGGACGGTGAAACTAACTATCCCTCCGGAGACGGTCAACGGCAGCGTATTTCGGCTGCGCGGTCTCGGCATGCCCAATCTTCGCAATCCGGACCATCGGGGCGACCTATATGTAATAATAGATGTGCAACTCCCAATAAATTTAAGCGAAGAGGAAAAGGAACTGTTCGAAAAATTGCAGGGTCTGAGAAATAAAGAGGAGCGGTAATGGTGAACGGATCGCTTTACGAGAAGGATCCTGATAAAAGGGAGATAGGCTGATGACGTACAAACTCATCCTTCGTTCACGCCATGAAGAACCAATGTACATCCGACCAGTGGCTGCCCAGCTGGCACAAATTTCTCTGGACGTATTGCGTATCTGCGAGGAGGAGGGGCTAATTCAGGCGCGGGTAATGCCCGGAGGTGGCGAAGGATTTAGTGTAGCCGATATTCGCCACCTAGCCCGTATTCGGCGCTTACGGGAGGTGCTAGAACTGGATTTACCCGCCGTTGAAGTTGTGCTCAACCTGCGTCGCCAGGTGTTGGATCTATTAGCGCAAATCGATGACATGGAACGAAATATGGTGCGGCGGGAGCAGGAATTGATGGATGAGATTCGACAAATGCAGCGTCATCTAGCCGAAGAAGCAAAATGGCGCTAGTAAGTTCCCAATGATGGATAGTTGGTTCATAGGAGAAACTTTGATGCGTATTGATAAGTTCACACAAAAAGGACAGGAAGCCCTCCTTGAAGCCCAAAATCAAGCACAAGAGTATAACCATCCAGCTATCGAACCGGAGCATCTTCTCAAATCACTCATCGAGCAGGAAGGTGGTGTTGTCCCCTCGATCATGAAGCGAATTGGTGCCAACGAGACCTTGCTTGCTCAGGAGATCAAACAGGCCTTGACCGGTATGTCACGCGCCACCGGACAGTCCGTCCAGGTCGAGATGAGCAAGGACCTCGTCAACATCCTTCAGGAAGCGGAAGACATCGCCGGCGACATGAAGGATCAGTACACATCTACGGAGCATTTGCTGTTGGCGATGGTTCAGCCGAAGGCAGGTAGAATTCGTGACTTGCTGGCGCGGCATGGTGTGGATTACGGTGGCATCATGCAGGTTTTGGCTGACATTCGTGGCTCTCAAAGAGTTACCAGTCAGACCCCAGAGGCACAGTACGAGGCGCTGGTCAAGTATGGTCGTGACCTGACTCATGAAGCCCGCAGGGGACAACTCGATCCCGTTGTTGGTCGGGATGAGGAGATCCGGCGCGTTATTCAGATTCTCAATCGGCGTACCAAAAACAACCCGGTACTCATCGGCGAAGCTGGCGTGGGCAAGACCGCCATCGTTGAGGGTCTGGCCCAGCGCATTGTACGCGGCGATGTTCCATCCGGATTGAAGGACAAGCGCCTTGTGGCTTTGGACCTGGGAGCCTTGGTAGCCGGTGCCAAGTACCGGGGAGAGTTTGAGGAACGGCTGAAGGCAGTGCTTCGAGAAATTCAAGGATCTGAAGGCCAAATCATCCTCTTCATCGACGAAATGCACACTCTGGTGGGTGCCGGTGCTGCTGAAGGGGCAATGGACGCCAGCAACATGCTTAAGCCAATGCTGGCACGCGGCGAGTTGCATGCCATCGGCGCCACGACGCTGGACGAATATCGCAGGTATATCGAGAAAGACGCGGCTTTGGAACGGCGTTTCCAGCCGGTCTTCGTGGACCAGCCAAGCGTGGAGGACGCGATCAGCATCTTACGCGGGCTTAAGGAGCGGTACGAAGTCCACCACGGCGTCCGAATCACCGACGGGGCTGTGATTGCAGCCGCCACTCTGAGCGACCGTTACATCACCGATCGCTTCCTGCCGGACAAGGCGATTGACCTTATGGATGAGGCAGCCAGCCGTTTGCGGATGGAGATCGACAGTAAGCCAGTAGAGTTAGATGAAGTGGATCGGGCGGCGATGCAGTTAGAGATTGAGCGGGAAGCATTGAAGAAGGAAACGGATAAAGCCAGCAAGGAACGACTTAAGAAGCTGGAAGAGGAATTGGCTAATCTGAAAGAGCGGAGCACCCAGTTGACAGCCCGCTGGCAAGCAGAAAAAGGTGCAATCCTTAAAGTGCGTGACAGTAAAGAGGAGATCGACCAGGTGCGTTTACAAATCGAGCAAGCTGAGCGTGATGTTGATTTGCAGAAGGCCGCCGAACTTCGATACACTCGCTTGCGCCAATTAGAGCAAGACCTTATTTCTGCAGAGGCCAGCCTTAACGAATTGCAAAGCGATGGTGCGATGCTCAAGGAGGAGGTGGATGCCGAGGACATCGCTTACATTGTCAGCAAATGGACAGGGATACCGGCAAGCAAACTGCTGGAAGGCGAAATTGAGAAGCTAATCCACATGGAAGAAAGGTTGCACAAGCGGGTCATTGGGCAAGATGAAGCTATCCAGGCGGTGGCTGCGGCTGTACGGCGTAGCCGTTCCGGATTGCAGGATCGCGATCGCCCGATTGGCTCGTTCATTTTCCTTGGTCCAACGGGTGTTGGTAAGACAGAGCTGGCGCGTGCCCTGGCTGAGTTCTTATTCGACGATGCGCGCAACATGGTGCGAATTGATATGTCCGAGTACCAGGAGCGGCATACGGTTGCCCGACTGATTGGCGCTCCCCCAGGATATGTTGGCTACGAAGAAGGCGGCCAGTTGACGGAAGCAGTCCGCCGCCGTCCTTACAGCGTGGTGCTGTTTGACGAGATCGAGAAGGCGCACCCGGAAGTATTCAACGTATTCCTGCAAGTGCTGGATGACGGGCGATTGACCGACGGACAGGGACGCACAGTGGACTTCCGCAACACGGTCATTATTATGACCAGCAACATTGGAAGTCAGTACATCATGGATGTAGACGATGAATCGGTAATTCGCGACAGGGTGATGGAAGCGCTGCGCGGCCAATTCCGACCCGAATTTTTGAACCGCGTCGACGAGATCGTTATCTTCCACCGACTGGACCGGGAAGATTTACGGCAGATCGCAGAGATTCAGCTCGAGAATGTGCGTGAGCTACTGAGCAAGCGAACCATCAGTCTTGCCATGACACAGGCGGCCATCGACCTGATCCTCCAAGAAGGGTATGATCCGATCTACGGGGCGCGGCCATTGAAGCGCGTTCTTCAACGAAGAGTGATTGATCCCCTTGCTTCACGTGTCATCCAGGGGGAGGTGCGCGATGGGGACCATGTGTTGGTGGATGCAGCCGGAGATGAGTTTAATTTTGTTGTCACAGAACCATCTGAGATTGAAGAACCTTTGAAAGCCTAATCATTACGTAGTTTCAACTCGCAAGTGCAACATAGAAGAATGAAAGTGAGGTTAGTGCGGTTCCTGTTCTATACCCCGAAGGCACTCGCCAGGTTGGCTCTTTACATGTAGGATAATTGAAACTAATGCTCGCCGGGTTTCAGCGATCGCATATTATAAGGCCGCCCTAAAAATACAAGCCT
>CAYLOP010000209.1:0-4403 GCA_964385305.1 uncultured Anaerolineaceae bacterium
ACGAAGCGTTGATGATCGAACCTACCGAGACGGAGAGCAAGGAAGTGCTGGATGCTTTCGCAGATGCAATGCTGGAGATCGCGAAGGAAGCCCGCAGCGACCCAGAGAAGCTGCAATCTGCGCCGCATACTACGCCGTTTGGCCGCCTGGATGAGGTAGGGGCAGCGAAGCAACTCGTGTTATGTTGCTGGCCAGTAGATGTCAAGGAGACATGAAACCGTTGTTGAAGGTGGATGGTGCTATCAAAGGAGGAGTATAGGAAGCGTTTAAAAGACCATAAGCATGATAGGCCGAAACAAGGGCAAAGCGCCTGCAGACACCTGTGCAGGCGCTCGCCCTGGATGGATGCTTATGCTTCGGGTCCCCTTTCGCCGAAGCCTGATTGGTCGTTTATGGTTGTATTCTACCGTATTACACGCAATATTGTCCGAACATTATATCGGAGGTTTTCCATTGGAGTCAATCACCAATATCGCGGTTTCGCTTGGCAAGAAGTACCTTTAAGGTACAATCGAATCCCCGTGAGAGAGCATCGATGTCTCGTGATATGAAGAACTCAGTGCGCGAGACGAGCGCACGATCAACTGTGCAGATCTACCTTCCAGATGGCCGCGTCTTAGAGGGACCACGGGGCAGTCAACTGGGGGTATTCCTGGCTCACGAAGCAAGCGAAGATGCGCCCATCGTCGGTGGCATTGTCAATGGGGAACTGCGTGAATTGACTTTTCCCATCGAGATGGATTCCCGAGTCCGACCGGTTACGATGGCAACGGCAGATGGGATGCGCATCTACCGGCGTTCCTTGACTTTTCTTCTTGCAACTGCCTTTGAAGAGCTTTTCCCGGAAGCTCGTCTGACGGTAGATCATTCTATCGCCTCAGGGGGCTATTACTGTGAGGTTTGGGGACACGATCCCTTTACAGAGGACGACCTGGCTCGCCTGGAGAAGCGCATGCGTGAGTTGGTTGACGCTGATTTGCCTTTTGCTAAGAGCCACATGCTGCTACAGGATGCCATCGATCACTTCCGTGTTAAGGGATATTCCGATAAGGCGCTTCTCATGGCTAATCGTCGGAAGCCGCATCTTGTGGTCTATCAGCTTAATTCGATGCGGGATTACTATCATGGCTATATGGTGCCATCGACCGGCTATTTAAAATGGTTTGGACTTATGCGTGCAGGGGATGGATTTACCCTTCGCTTTCCGAGACGCCATAAACCCACAGAACTATTACCGGTTCCAGAATATACAAAATTGCTGAACACCTTCTTGGAATATGGCGATTGGCTTGAGACGCTAGGCGTTACGAATGTCGGATCCTTGAATCAAGCGATACTTAATGGGCGCGCGCGTGAGATCATCCTGGTATCGGAGGCGCTCCATGAGCGTCGTATCGCGGAGGTGGCGGCGAGCATTGCCGAACAACGTGATAAAGTTCGGGTGGTCCTGATTGCTGGCCCTTCCTCCTCAGGGAAGACGACGTTTTCCAAGCGTCTTTCTATCCAACTCCTGGCCAGGGGGCTCTCCCCTTATCCGATTGAATTAGATAATTTCTTTGTCGATCGTATAAGGACGCCTCGGGATGAAAATGGTGAATTGGACTACGAATCCCTCCACGCCATCGACCTCGATCTACTGAACCACGACCTAAAGCACTTGATCGATGGTCAGAGTGTCAGCTTGTCTAAATATAATTTCAAGACCGGCGTCCAGGAGCAGGGTGATATTGTCCAACTGAGAGGGGAACAAATCATCATCCTGGAAGGCATTCATGGTTTGAACCCAGATCTGATACCAGGGATTCCAGGCGAGCACACCTTTCGAATCTACGTATCTGCGCTCACACAGCTCAATCTGGATCGTTTCAATCGCGTATCGACAACGGATACTCGCCTGATTCGCCGCATCGTTCGCGATGCCGCGCAGCGGAACTACAGTGCGAGTGAAACGATCGCCCGTTGGGAGTCGGTTAGGCGAGGTGAAAAACGTTATATTTTCCCGTATCAAGAGAATGCGGATGTGATGTTTAACTCCGCACTTGTTTACGAGGGCGCTGCGTTGGCCCCCGTGGCAGTGCCGCTGATCAGGCAGGTGCCCTTTGGTACCGAGGAACACGTCGAGGCGAAGCGCCTACTGGCCTTCTTGGATTGGTTCGTACCGCTCAACCCCGATTTGATCCCAGACAATTCCATCGTACGTGAGTTCATCGGCGGGTCGATCTTACAAGACTTCGTCCCATGGCAGACGCCATAAAAGCTAATGCTTTGCACTTGCGTACTTGTCCCTCTCCTTAGATCTTGTTTGCATTTAAGATGCTTTGCCGTAGAAAAATCGATCCTGCCCCTTCAAACTCAACGAGATGCATCCAATCTATGATGCAGCCACATGTGAACTCTCAATATGTTATGCCATTTCCAACCTGCACAGAAGACTATGATGGGCAGGATAGTGTACTTTTGCACCATTGAGGAGATTTGCCGGAATATGCTATGATTTTACTTACCTCGGCAGGGGAGATGTGTTGCCGCTTGGAATTATTGTTTCGTGATTCATATTCTTGGGATGGTTTCATTCGTGTGAAAAAGCGCACAGGGGGTCGTTATGTGTGCAGCGAGATCCTTCGTGACCCTCATCGAAGACGATCTTACGCGCAAACGATCCTGTATATATAAGACAAATTGATTCGTGCCAGGTTCATCATTAAAGATGCCCGTTTCTATCTTGCTAGAGCGGGCGACACGGGACAATCGCTGGGGGCCACCCTCAGCAGGCATGCAAAGCCATGTTGGTGGGGCGTTCGCTCGGACAATATCATATTCTTGAAAAGACCGGCCGTGGGGGCATGGCGAGTGTATACAAGGCTCAGGACTTGGCCAACGACCGAATCGTCGCCATAAAAGTCCTGGCACCTCAGCTCGCGGTCGAAGCAAATTTTCGAGATCGTTTCCGGCGTGAGGCCAAGATCCTTTGCCATCTTTCCCACCCCAACATTGTACCCATCTTGGATTACGGTGAGATCGACAACTTAATTTTCATCGTCATGCCATTTATGAAAAGTAGATCGCTCCGTGAACGGCTTCAGCATGAGCGAATCACCTATGAAGAGTGTGCACTTATCCTTGATCAAATATCCAGTGCACTACAGTATGCACATGAAGCTGGTGTTATACACCGAGACATCAAACCATCCAATATTTTGGTCGATGATAAGGGCAAAGTATGGCTTTCTGATTTCGGTTTTGCACATATTCACGATGCCACACACAGCCTGACAGGCTCGGCCCTTATTGGCACACCTGCCTTTATGGCGCCGGAGCAGGTTCGTGGCGAGCCGGTATCACCGTTGTCCGATCAGTACTCGCTTGGTGTAATACTCTATCAGATGGTCACGGGAAAATTGCCCTATGACGCCGAGACCCCTATGGCGATCGCCATTAGCCACGTGACGGAACCTCTGCCTCGACCAAAGCAACTCAACCCTGATATACCATCCTCACTTGAGCGGGTAATCCTGAAAGCATTGGCGAAGAGCCCCGCGCACCGTTACGAGTCCATCGCTGCATTTAACGACGCCATCAAGCAGGCGATCTCACTTACAACCCGAGCAACGAACTCACTTTTTGGTTGGCGTACGCGGGTTTTACAGGGCATGGATTTTTGGTTCACACTCAAGTACCAACTCGGCGAACTCTTGCTCAAACCTCACGTCCTACGCCGAAGCGCCATTATCGCTGGTGTGGTCCTTTTAATGGGATTTCCGTTGGCTGCCGCTGCGCTCGTCGGGGATGGCAGCCGGATTTCCAGCGAATCCTATCAAGCCACTTTGAATGCCTTGTACACGGAGAATGCGCCGCGTGAGGGAACGCCTGAAAACCCGGGTCTGATCCAAACGGCTGTCGCGGGGACCTTGAGCGTGCTGGAAGCGGAGAGACAGGCGTTATTCATTGTGGGAGCGAGCTCACCGACGGAGGATCCCGCAGACTTCATGGTGAGTACGTCAACACCAACCGTCACTTTTACGGCGGAGAGCTTCGCGTCTGGACAAGATCTCTACCCCACTGCAACGAAAGCAGGCAGTTCGGACCAACCAAAACCGCCCATTCCTACGGCTACCCCACGACCGACCACTGAACCGACCAGCCCACCCCCGCCAAGCCCGACGACAGGGGCGGAGCCTACATCGACGCCTTTGCCCCCGCCAACGGACGAACCTCCACCAACGGACGAGCCCCCGCCAACGTACGCGCCTCCGCCGACAGCTGTACCAAACCCAACAAAAACACCCAAGACCAAGATACCCAAACCTACCAAAACGCCCAAGAAAAAATGAAATCCGGGTCATCCCCGCACGGATACGCCCACGTCTTAAATTTTCCTGGATTCCAATCCATTCATGAAGGTC
>CAYLOP010000210.1:0-4390 GCA_964385305.1 uncultured Anaerolineaceae bacterium
CGGCAGCAGTGGGGGAGACCGTTGTCTTCACGATCACGGTTACGAACAACGGCAATACCGATGCAACCGATGTAGACGTCGTCGATACACTCCCGGTTTTCTTGGATGTAGTAGACGTCGCGGTTTCACCTGATCTTGGCCAGACGGTGACGATCGCAGGGAATACCGTCACAGTCGAATTGGGCACGGTCACGCGAACAGATGTCTTCACGATCACGTTAACCACGCAAGTGAATAATCTGGGGCAGCCTCCAGGCGGAACGAACAACGTCACCATTGGATTACCCCTCAACGACGCTGATGAGACCAATAATGATGACGACGCCTTCCTGAGTATTATCACAGACGAGCTGCCCGAAACTGGTTTCGCACCCAATGTGCGGACAGAATTACCGCCTCAGCCAGAAGAACAACTTTATACAAGGTTCAATAATTTCTGGCTTGAGATCCCCACATTAGGTGTAGAGATGCCAATCGTGGGCGTTCCTCGGGCAGGGAATGGCTGGGACGTAAGGTGGCTCTGGGACAATGCCGGATACCTGAGCGGGACAGCGTTCCCGACTTGGAAGGGGAACACCGCGCTAACCGGGCACGTGACGTTGCCCTCGGGACTTCCAGGACCGTTTGCAGATCTTGATGACCTCATGTGGGGTGACAAGGTAATCATTCACGTGTGGGGAAATCGATACATCTATGAGGTTCGATCGGTTCGATTTGTCAAACCTTATGATCTGTCGATCCTGGATCATAAAGAATACGACTGGCTTACACTGATCACATGCAAAGATTACAATCGTCAGAAGGACGACTATCTCAGGCGTGTGGCAGTCCAGGCGGTTTTGATGAGAATCGAAGAAGCGGGTGGAGGCCGCCGTTGATCTACTTCTCCATAGATTCAAGGTCATAGCTCCTTAGGTTTGGAGCGGGCGGTTTCTGGAGTCGGCACTTGGGTAAACCGCACTTAGGATGTTTAAAGGACACCCATGAGGGTGTTTTTTTGGGCTCGTTTGTTGGACTTCGGAGCAGCCAGCTTGGGTTAGGTTGCGCATATCATTTAGATGTCGATAATTTGGCGGTGGTGAGGCTTTCTCACAACTCATCATCAAACTCATGTGCATCGGACAGGTCCTATGCTGGGCGTTTCTAGGAGAGATCAATATGAGGGATCGACAAAGGAAAATCAGATTTGGTATGAGGTTCCTGATCGTGGTGGCCACGTTGTTAACAGCCTGCCAAGTTGACATAAGTACTCCGATCCCTACTGAATCACCCCAGGATGCTGCGGGTGAAAAACCGCGCCCAGAAGGAGGGGAGATCTCGCCTACATCACCCAGCGCTGCAGGGAGTGGGATCCGGCGCGCGGGAGCAGGGGAGATCCTATACACACACATCGATTCCGCTGAAAACGGGAAAATTGCGGTGCGGATCGACCTGCCGGAAAAGCCCAGGTATGGAAGCAGCGCGCCGGTCGTTGTGGTGGCCTCTACCTGGTTTGTGGACAAGTACAACAATCCGACAACGCCTTTCCACATGGGTGTCATCGTTGTGAGCCACCTTTGGCCTGGAAAGACCGACCCTGAAAGCAAAATCAGCAGCGATGGGACCTACGACTTCGGCGGTCCAAACAGCCTGGCAGCCCTGCGCGATACCCTTCGTTTTGCCCTCGGAGTTCAACCGGACGTAGATGGTTATTATCTACATAAATTGATTGCGATGGAACCCCTTTACGATAATGTAGGCATGTTCGCCTCCTCCCACGCTGGCGTGCTGGCGACGAATGTGATGGCATACTACGGGGAATCCTTACAGGGATTGAAGTACTTTGTCGGCCGGGAGAACCCCACCATGGCCGAGATGTATCCACTGGAGATCGGTCACTTCGACGAGCGCCACAAGCCGATCTACAATCCGTATTATCATCACGAGGGATACACACCCACGAGCATTGCGGTCGATTATTCCCATCTCAATTGGGTCCAGAACGCGATGTACCCCGATGGGCGGCCGGTCTTTGAAGTTCCCGGCAGCGAGGATTATGTTTTGGACGACAAAGGGCCTCAGATCAACGGGAAGCGCTGGTTCTCACATGCCCTGACACAGGCGCTGCTCGACAATGGCGTATTCACCCTCGATACCTGGCCGGCCGACTTGGCAACGCCTCAGCAGACAGGGGATTTCTGGCCATCTCGAATTAACGTCCACAACTATGCCATGATCGGCGAGAAGCTCCCGGAACTGCGAGTGATGCTGACCTTTGCTACCTACGACCATGTCCAGACTGCACCGGATAAGCCTCACATTCGGCAGGCCTACGATGGCTTCCATAAAACTGCCGGTCTTTGGACGCGTTTGAATTGCGATCTGGCCTACGTCCAGGCGGAGGTCCACCCGAGTGCCACGCTGGCGGGCGGGTTCCCCGACAACGATGCCAACACAGAGCCACGCGATTGGTATGCTGAAGCCGAGTCGTGGGGTTTTGAGGGCAGGTTGGCTGGTGAGATGACAACCCAGACCATCCCTTATGCTTGCGTTGCTGAAATGGCCGATCGCGTTCACGCGGATCAGTGGGCGCCCAACCTAATCGCCCTCGTGGGAGATCCGCAGAGATGAGGTGAACTTCCTGATCGATTGGCTCACAGTCACGCAATGGAAGATGAAAGAACTCTGCGCTCGCTGCATGCCTTGGATACCTAAGGAAAGTTACCATCGGAATAACTCGTTGGTTTGACAATCCATACCACACTTTGATATCTTAAATGCGATCCACATCCCCCGCCTGTGCAAACGGGTGGGGGATGGTCTGAGGAGAAATCTGAGTGGATAGCTTGCGCGCGTTTTTCGAATCCCTGGCGATAGAATGGGATGCTCAGCAGCCCTCTAACCGCGGCGAAGTGCTGCGACAAATCCTGGTCCCTTTCGATGCGGAGCTGCGGGCTGCAAATGCGATCCTGGAAGTCGGTACCGGCACGGGCGCGCTCATTCCACAGCTTCGAGCGCGCGCCCCGGCTGCGCACCTCGTCTCGATCGACCTGGCAGAGGCCATGCTGCAGCGCGCACGGAAGCGGTGTCCGGATGCTTCATTGATCCAATGCGATGTTCACAGGCTACCGTTCTCATCAGTATCGATCGGGCTGGGCGCGTTTGATTTGGTCATTTGTCATAACAGCTTTCCGCACTTTTTGGAGCCGCCTGTAGCTATAGCTGAATTCGTGCGCGTGCTGCGTCGTGATGGTTGCCTGCTCATCATGCATGATATGGGTCGAGATCAGGTGAATGCCATACACCGGGAATCGCACACCAGTGTTATCCACAACGATCTTCTCCCTCCAGGCGAAGAGCTAGCCAAGATGCTGGAGAACGTTGGTTTTGAGATCATTAACTATGAGGATAGTGAGAGTCGTTACATAATGCATGCATGCCAGCCCGATAACACGCGCAAAGACCGCCATTAATTAACCCCCAATCTGTCTAATCGATCTGGCACTTCAAATTCTTAGGTCTTTTGATTTATGGTTTCTTTCATCTCCCATGAGCATGACCCTGTATAATTTGCACGTCTCAGTCAGCTTGCGAGAACGCTCTAAGAGCATTGTGGCTTAGCAAGAGTTCCGTCCGGAAGGTGGTTATTTGCCCATTGCTTCGCTCTAGGCAACAAATCTCGGATGCATTCTCTTCTGTGGAATAGAGTTGGGGTCTGTCATCTGATCGTTGCTTTGAAATCGGAGATCAAAAAGAGGCCAGCCTGTCACGGTTGGCCTCTTTTTCGGTAGGTTACGTTTTCACTCCCATCGGAAGGTCTTAGCTGAAAGAAGCACACCGACGACCAGCAGGCTTGACAGTACAATGACTTCGGTCGTGTGCAGGCTCCAGGCTTCGCCGATCCAAAGACCGCGCAGCAGGGTGACGACGTGGGTCAGCGGTAGAAAGTTGGAGAACTTGCGCACCCCATCGGGAAGCATCTCGAGCGGGAGACCGGCGCCGGAGAGGAAGAGCATGGGGTAGAAGATCACCATGCCGACCACCTGGGCAGAACGCGCAGTCGACATGACGCCAGCCAGCACGAAGCCCAGGGAAAAGAAGCTCAGACTCCCGAGCAAAAAGCCCAACGCCACGCTGAAGGGATCTCCGTCAAAGCGCAGTCCATAGACCAGCTTCCCCGCCAGGATCAGCAGGACCATGCCGAGAACGGTCATCAGGAAAATGACCACAACCTGTGCGGCGAGGATGACCTGCGGTTGCAGGGGCGTGGCGCGCAGGCGACGCAGGATGCCCTTTTCACGGTAGGCTGCCATGGTGATGCCCAGGCTCATGATGCCGGTGGTGCCGATGATCATTGCGGTGTACGCCGGGACGGAGACGTCCACCGTGCCGTAGCCGTTGAAATAGGGTG
>CAYLOP010000211.1:0-4318 GCA_964385305.1 uncultured Anaerolineaceae bacterium
CTCTGGAAGCGGTCGACGGGTATGCTTCCTGAAAACCCACACCGGGCAAAAAAGACTTGAAACGCTAGATATTTCAAGCAGTTAAACAGCATCTCCAGCCTGTGGGGGTCAGGCTGGAGATGCATATTAGTGAGCGTCCTGAAAATGTCGTTCCTGGACGCCTCTCTTAGTATACACCTTTTTCCATTCGCGTGTTTGCCCCAGCCTAACTACGAAATGCATACTCCTCCAGCGTCGTGCCTGACCACGCCGCCCGTATCTGGTATTAGAATCCCTTCGTTCACCACTAAGTGCTTGACTCCCCTCCCTACCCCCATTACAATCACGCTGCCTGCCGAGGTAGCTCAGTTGGTAGAGCACTTGACTGAAAATCAAGGTGTCACCAGTTCGATTCTGGTCCTCGGCACTGGCGCAAAAAACCACCCCTCACGGGGTGGTTTGAATTTAGGCAACTTCGCTCGCGGGCTTCAGGAACCCGCTTCCATCGACTCTCGCAACGTCTTTCGTAGTTCATCAATAGGAAATAGTTCCCCATCTTCAGATGCGTAAAACCAGTGCATCCATCCATTACACGGCCCGCCGCCGGTCAGATGGCGGGCTGCCTGGTGGATCGAGCCCTCAAAATCCGGCAGCATGAGGTTGCCGTCCGGCTTGATTGCCGCCACGCGCGCCGGGTCTTGCTGAAAGACGAGCTTCTGACCCGGCTTGATCAACCCATGTGCGAGCAGTTGGATAAACGGGATGCGTTTGGCGTGCCGCCGGTGGTCTCGGACGTCAAAGGCTTTCTCGTCGTAGGATTCTGCTGTGACAGAATCGATCCGTTCCCATGCCAGCCTGACATAGCTCTCCTCTGCCTCGATGCCGATCCAGCGCCGGTGGAGCGCTTTCGCGACAGCGCCCGTTGTGCCTGTTCCGAAGAAGGGATCGAGCACCAGGTCGCCGGGATTGCTTGCGGCCAGGATCACACGATAGAGCAGCGCCTCGGGCTTTTGCGTCGAGTGTGCCTTCTTGCCGTTGACCTTTAGCCGCTCCGCGCCGGAGCAGATCGGCAATACCCAATCGCTGCGCAGCTGCTTTCCCTCGTTGAAGGCCTTCATGGCCTGATGATTAAAGGTGTACTTGGCATCCTTGGATTTACATGCCCAGATCAGAGTCTCGTGGGCATTGGCGAAACGGACACCGCGGAAGTTCGGCATGGGATTGGTTTTGATCCAAAGGACATCATTCAGGATCCAATACCCTAGGTCTTGCAGGATCGTTCCCAGACGGAAGATATTGTGGTAGGAGCCGATCACCCATAGGGATCCATCATCTTTGAGCACGCGCCGACAGGCGGAGAGCCATGCCCGGCTGAACGCATCGTAGGCCTCGAAACCATCGAAGCGATCCCAAGCATCGTCGACGGCATCGACCTTGGTCATGTTGGGGCGCCAGAGTTCCTGGGAGAGCTGCAGGTTGTAGGGTGGATCGGCGAAGATCAGGTCGACGCTCTTCTCGGGCAGCATCGGCAGGATCTCGAGGCAATCTCCATGAAAGACCTGATCAAGCGGGATTTCAGCCATTTCTCACACCTGTATTGTGTCTCAGGACACGGTCCCATCTTACCACGCCCTCCATTTGCTTACGGGGACGGCGCACTACCAAGCGTAAATCTTTCTGCCATCGATGGTGATCGCGATCCTGTTCCCAGTGCATGGGATTATGGATAATCTTGCGCCGCGAGGCAAGCCATTCGCGCGCATTTCTGGTGAGGCGCTTGTAGGTTTCGCACAGGCTACAGTCACACCGTCTTGACTTTCCAGGTGGATCACGGTATCCTTCCTGCGCAAGGCGCGGGTGTAGTTCAGTGGTAGAACGTCTCCTTGCCAAGGAGAAGGTCGTGGGTTCGAATCCCATCGCCCGCTCTGACTAGATCGCCTATCGCTTATCGGGACACTTCGACAGGCGCAGGCGATTTCTGGTCTAAACCACGGCGACGTAGCCAAGTGGTAAGGCAGGGGTCTGCAAAACCCCCATTCGTGGGTTCAAATCCCACCGTCGCCTCTAGCATAAGGTTCCCCGAAAAAGAGCGGTGAAGGGTCTCCGGAAAGGAGAAGGCCCCTTAGCCGCTTTTTGTGATTCCGGCAAAGGGTCATGGAGATCCTTAACGGCAAAGGGTTTCGTCCAACTCCAAAAACCCGGAATCAACACCAGGCAACACCAAGCAACACCAGACAACAGCAGGCAATTGACAACGGATAGGGAGGGTATACGATGTCTATGAAATCGCCTACCAAAAGGACGATGGGTCAGACGAAGTTCCAGACTTTGATTGATTATTACTTGGGCGACATGCGCCGGCGCGGTTGCACCAATGCCTCCATCCTGACCAACAAGCGCTGCTTGGAGCGTTTCTCCCGCTTTGTAGCTCTCAGTGGAAAAAATGACAAGAACCGAGCTTCTATTGACCATGTCACGCAAAAAATAGTCGATTCTTATATCAACCGACTGTATGACCGCAAGATCCGATGGAGAGAACATCCTAATCGGAATCCCGAGCCCGGGAAGCTGTCCCCTTTCACTATTCGCAAAGAGATTCGGATCCTGAAGGGATTTGGCACCTGGCTTAATCGTGAGGGATTCGACAACCCTTTCTCAAGTCTCATCGTTCCTAGAGAGCCAAAACGATTAGTGAGGATTCTTTCCGACGAGGAGATCGAGAAGATCATCACATCGATCAATCCCGCTACCCCCATCGGATCCCGGATCTATGCGATTGTGCTCTTCATGCTGGACTCGGGGCCTAGGCTCAGCGAGGTCGTCAGCGCAAGAATACCCGATCTCAATCTCGAAACACGTCAAGTTCGCGTCACCGGCAAGGGCAATAAAGAGCGGATCGTCCCATTCGGAAGCCATACGGGGAAGGCATTCCTGCAGTACATACACTTGCATCGACCATCACCAATGCTCCCTGAATACGATCAGCTTTTCCTGTCGATGGATGGGATACCTATGACACCGGGATCGCTCTCATCCGTTCTGTATCGTTTGAAACGGTCGAGCGGCGTCGAGCGGCTGCACGCCCACCTTTTCAGGCACACGTTTGCAGTCAAGTATCTGATGAACGGCGGTGACGTGATGACGCTGCAGAGAATCCTAGGGCACGAGTCCCTGGAGGTCACGAAGCGCTACCTGAATTTAACAAACGCCCAAATACAGCTGAAGTATGACTCATACTCCCCGGTAGACAGACTGCCCATCAGGGGGCTGCGAAGGTTCGGCAACAAAAAGCCGAGACGCAATTCATAAGGGGAAGAGTAGTACAATCAAGTAAAGCACACGCCATCAGACTCGTGATGGGTAGGTTGATTTTCAAATGACCCGGCTCTAAATAGAAAAACCAAGCTAATGCTTAGGCAGCTGGGCTAGGATTCGAACCAGGGACCTTCAGGTTATGAGATCTAATCCTAAAATGGGAGTCTTGGATCGTCAGGCTGGGTTTCCAAGGGTGGCCTACCGATTTTCGATTGCTTGAAACCCAACTAGCTAATGAGATGACCTATTCTATATCAAGGACCAGTAAAGGGTAAGCTGTTAGTGCTTTCACTTTTGACGCATACCGGATACAGGCAATCTTGTACTATCGAAATAAACGGATAACTAAATTTCACTGACAATTAAAGCGTTTGCAATCGCCCTTGGTTCAGGCGGGAGTGAATAAATGTCTTTTTCGTATTCAGAGTTATAGGGCGAGATATTTAAAACTTTGCTATCCACAACAAGGGTACTGCTTCCACCTGGGTCGAAGCCCATGGCATATTCCATTCCATGCGTTCTCAATATTTCAGCCATTTCCCCATGGGTCGCGCCCACCGATTCTCTTATTCTTCCATTGATGGTCAAAACTGTAAAATCGCCGGATTTATCAATACCTACTGCGATTTTGGGTCCCCGACTATCAAGATAATCCAATCTGGCAGCCTGCGTTTTTATTGAATTTTGAGTTTTCCATCCCTCAAGCTCCATGTCAATGCAAACCTCTCCCTCTTTTAATAATTGTGGCCCAGCTTCGATAGCTGAGTCGATTTCCTCCCAACCATTCATTTTTATCTTCAATTCCATACCCATTTTCCACGTTTTCGGGAATTGGTCTTTGGGGAAGGAAAGGGTAAGTCCAACGGGCAATACCGGAACTATTTCGTTTTCTTTTGTGTGAATTATATCTATGATGGTATGGCCTGTAAGTCTGACAAGAATTCTGCCATTTCCTTCCAGTTGATCATCAGGAAAAAGGAGATCGTAAAAACAGGGTGTATTCAATTGATGTTTTGGATTATAA
>CAYLOP010000212.1:0-4212 GCA_964385305.1 uncultured Anaerolineaceae bacterium
GACTACGCCATCCAGATGCTTGAGGCCAGCGGCACACTGGATAGTCTCTATGACAAGTACTGGGGCGAGGAGTAGATTCATATCCGCAACTGGAGTCCGCGTCTAAGACGCGGACTCCTTTCTCGCACCCTGGAGGTCTCCCGTGTCCATTTCGAACACAGAAAATGCCGAGGGCAGCACGGTGCGTCGTGAGCCCGGCATTATCCCATTAACCACCCGCCTCAAGAATCTACCCTGGTGGGCGTTGCTCCTCATCTTTCTCGGTATAGCACTCGTGTACGCCATTTCAAACAACCCGGCCTACAATGACGCATACAACTTCATCGTCCCCGGTTTAAAGATCACGATATCGGTGAGCCTAATCGCATTTGCCATTGCGCTCGTCGCCGGATTGATCGTCGGGCTAGGCCGAATATCAACCAATGTGATCATCTACAATCTCTCCACGTTTTATGTAGAGGTTGTGCGCGGCATCCCGATGATCGTGATCATCATCTACGTCGCTTATGTTCTTGTGCCATTAATCGTTAACTCCGCAAACGGCTTGGGGAATTGGATTCTTCAGATCAGTTGGCTTTCCTTCTTGGAGAGAATGGCAAATTCGCTCGCCGGTCTGGATATCACGCATATCGATCCGAAAGTGCGTGCTATCTCCGGACTTGCTTTTGGCTATGGCGCTTATGAGGCGGAGGTGTTTCGAGCTGGCATTCAGTCCATTGAGCGTGGACAGATGGAGGCCGCGCGCTCCCTGGGCATGAATTACTTCAAAGCCATGCGTTATGTGATTCTCCCCCAAGCCATCCGAGTGATTCTCCCACCACTTGGCAATGACTTCATCGCCATGGTGAAGGACTCATCTCTCATTTCCGTATTGGCAGTGCGCGACCTCACCCAGCTAGGTAAGCTGAACCGCTCTCGGACATTCCGCACCTATGAAACCTGGAACACCGTCACCTATCTCTACTTGTCGATGACTCTGCTCGGCTCTATGGGTGTAAAGGCTCTGGAGAGACAATTAAAGTCGGGAAAATCAGCTTTTCAAAGCCTGGGAAACTTGTTCCGACCGATCATCCGCCTGTTTGCACGATAGAAATCCAAGGCATAACACGAGATCTGTATTGTTGGAAGGAGATCGTGATCCGTGAGGGATGAAATTATCCAAATCCATAACATTTATAAGAGCTTTAAGGACGTCAAAGCCTTGGTCGACGTAAGCTTAGATACCCAGCGCGGCGAGGTGGTCTTTATCTTCGGACCAAGCGGTGGAGGAAAATCCACTCTTCTCCGATGCATCAACCAACTTGAAAAAGTTGATCAAGGTGAGATCATCGTCGATGGAATCTGTATAACTGAACACGGCGCTGACCTGGATGCCTTGAGGGCCGAGGTGGGGATGGTTTTTCAATTGTTCAACCTTTTCCCACATCTGACCGTCGTGCAAAACATCACGCTCGCCCAGACCAAGGTCCGAAATCGATCCGAGAAAGAATCCATCGAAACCGCATATCGACTTCTAAATCGAGTTGGTTTACCTGAGAAAGCAGACGCCTTCCCGGATCAACTCTCCGGGGGCCAGAAGCAGCGTGTGGCGATTGCTCGCGCGCTTGCGATGGATCCGAAGATCATGCTGTTTGATGAGCCCACCTCTGCCCTTGATCCAGAGATGATCAAAGAAGTCTTGGACGTCATGCTTGGCCTTGCTAAGGAGGGGATGACGATGGTCGTCGTTTCCCACGAGATGGGATTCGCACGCGCTACGGCAGATCGGATGATATTTCTCGCGAATGGGCGCATCATTGAAGAAGGCACCCCAAGCGAGCTTTTTACCAACCCGAAAGAGGCCAGGACGAAAGCCTTCATGGATCAGATCCTGCATTAAACGAAGGAGCGGGACGCAAGAGGCGTCCCGCTTGTGTGCGCTGGGCGGGGGTCGAACCCGCACGCCTTTCGGCACATGGCCCTCAACCATGCCTGTCTGCCAGTTCCAGCACCAGCGCATGATGATCCATGTTTGCGGTATTATAGCGCATGGGAAATCCTTGTCAACCTAGATAATCAAATCAAAATGCATTATCTTTGAATGAGCACACAACCCGCCTTACTGTCGATATTTTCCGCAACTTTGAACGGAGGAAATCATGCGTATCGTCCTGGATGCCATGGGAAGCGACACCCATCCCGATCCTGAGATCTTGGCTGCCATTGAAGCCTCAAAGCATTGGGGGGACACAATCCTTCTCGTTGGGCCCGAAGACCTTCTTCTACCCATGCTGGATTCCCATGAAGCGTCCAAAGCGCAGATTGAAATCGTCCATGCTCCCGAGGTCCTGGAGATGACGGATAAACCCGCTGCTGCAGCGCGTGGTAAGGCCACCAACTCCATGGCTGTGGGCATGGAGTTGGTGAAAGGCGGCACGGCAGATGCCTTCGTGACTGCCGGCAACACAGGCGGCGCAATGGCAAACGCCCTCTTCCGGCTTGGTCGCATACGCGGCGTAAAGAGGCCGGCGGTTACTGCGATGTTCCCGGTTCGAGGCGGCTTCACGGTCGTGCTTGATGTTGGCGCAAACGCAGATTGCAAACCGGAATACCTCGTTCAGTTCGCCATCATGGGCTCGATTTACGCCGAGCGTGTGCTCGAGAAACGATCACCGCGCGTAGCCATCCTCTCCAACGGCGAAGAACCGGGCAAGGGAAATATGTTGGTGAAAGATACCTACCCGCTTCTTGAAGCCGCAGGGGTGAATTTCATAGGAAATGTCGAGCCCAAGGAACTCTACGGCGGCGAGGCGGATGTCGTTGTCACGGATGGATTCGCTGGCAATATCTTTCTTAAGACGAGCGAAGCGGTCGCACGATTCCTCACGGACATCATCCGCGCGGAAATCAAATCATCGCCGCTCACGGCTGTGGGCGGCATGCTCGCCAAGCCAGCTTTCGGACGCGTCGGCAAGATTATGGATCCCTCCGAGTATGGTGCGGCACCCTTGCTCGGTATTGACGGATTGGTCTTTATCGGGCATGGACGGTCCGATGCGCGGGCTTTGGTGAGCGCCATCCGCATGGCGCGCCAAGCGGTTGAAAGCGGTGTACTGGACGGTCTGCGTAGTGCCATTCAATCCCATCTTTCCACAGACCAGGTAAAGGAAACATCGTGAGCGATGTTCCCAGGGACGGCTCCCGTGTTGTTATCACAGGGCTCGGCGTCATCACCGCGTTAGGCAGCGAACTGAACAGCTTCTGGCAGAGCTTGTTGGATGGGAAATCTGGTGTCCGTCGTGTCTCACGTTTTGATGCGTCCAACCTACCTTGCCAGATCGGCGGGGAGATCGACGACTTCAACCCCTCCGACTACATGCCAGACAAACACGCAAGGAGAATGTCACGCGCATCCCAACTCGCGCTTGCTGCTGCTCAGAACGCTATGAAAGATGGCAAGCTTTCAAACCCTTACCCCGAACCAGAACGCTTTGGGGTCTATTTTGGTACAGCGATTGGGGGATTAGACTGGGGTGTGGAGAGCGTGAATACCTATCGCACAAAAGGCTATGCGCGTGTGAGTCCCTTCTCCATCCCTTCCACACTTCCAAACATGCCTGCTTTCCACATCACGCAGCATGTAGGCGCATTAGGGATCAATTGCACGTTTGCAACAGCCTGCGCCACCGGAACGCAGACCATCGGTGAAGCCGCGCATGCGATACGCCATGGGAAGGCAGATATCATGCTCGCTGGCGGCTCGGAAAGCATAGTCTTAGACTACGTGCTCGCCGGTTTCAGCCGGATGCACGCCCTCCCGACAAGTTTCAACGATGAACCCGAACGCGCCTCCCGCCCTTTCGATGCCCTCAGGGAAGGCTTTGTGTTATCGGAAGGCGCCGCTTGTGTCGTTTTGGAGAGCCTCGAAAACGCCCGATCCAGGGGAGCACATATCTACGCTGAGATCGTCGGATACAGCAGCTCCAGCGACGCTTTCAACATCGCCGCACCAGACCCGACCGCTGCGGGCGCCGTTCGAACCATGGCCGGGGCGCTGAAGGATGCCAATATCTCCACCGAGCAGGTTTCCTATATCAACGCCCACGGCACATCTACACCCTCCAACGACGCGGTCGAAACACAGGCGATAAAGGATTTGTTTGGAGAAAAAGCTTACACCGTTCCCATCTCCTCAACAAAATCGATGCTTGGTCACGCGATGGGCGCCTCAGG
>CAYLOP010000213.1:0-4179 GCA_964385305.1 uncultured Anaerolineaceae bacterium
AAACTTTCCACAAGCGTTCATAGAACATTGCTGTGCAAACGGCTGACGAATCCCATTCGCTCGTCAACCCGGCTGCCTCGATCCCTTCGACTTGCGTGCGTGTCAGTTGATAGGACTCGAACCCCAACGCCCGACTGATCTGCTCGACTGTGTCGCGCAGCGCCCTATAGTAGGCGTGCGACTCGACAAGCACGCCATCCAAATCGAGGAGCAGAATCCTCACAGGTATTTCTCCGTGCTCGTTTCAAGGGTGAAGCTGAATGGTATCATGAGGAAAGCACACGAATGTCAGATAGTTCCAGCCATTGTCGCACTGAAATCGGCATAGTCCCAAAGCGGAAGCCACCCTCCGGCGACGCGATCAGGTATTGGTTATCGATCCAGGCTACAAACCCCAGGGGTCCCTTAGGCGGATTGAAGGCTTCAAGCTCTAGATTGCCATCCACAAGGAAAAGGGCGCGTTGCGCTTCCCATCTTATCTCATAGTGGTGCCATTGGTGGAGGGGAACCTCCAAGGGACGCTCGGAGGCTTTGAAGACGCGGCGAGCTGTGCGCATGATGGGGCGGCGGATCCCTGGGATTTGCGCGAATGTGACGGCGCTCAGGACAAGGGGCGCAAGAAATAGGGAGGGTATCCTGGGGGAATTCAGACTGGCTGCCTTCCAGCCTGAACCCGGAACGTCCTTCGAGAATGAAAAATCATTCGGCGGCGATCCATAAAAGAACCAAAGGGCTTGGGGTGCGGCGGGGAACCTGCGTATGGCTCCTCCTTGGCCGAGCGAGAGTGTGAAAGGGTCGTTCCAAAAACCAAACCCGAGCGTGCCAATGGGTTCAGCATGGGAGGCGTGTGCACGGAGCGTCAGATGAAGCGGAGGGTTCCAAGCAAATTGCTTGCGAGGAAGGTTTCGATAATCGTCCACTTGTGCATCAGCATAGCCTGAAGAGCGGGGAGGGATCGTGAGACGCACCAAATCTGGTGGTTCGCTCTCGACCACGCCACCTCCAACTTCGAAACGATCCCACTGCATGGTGTTGGAATCCATGTCATGATTGTAGCGCTTGTTGCTAAAGTGCTCAAATGGAGAGGGAGAGGGCTTGTCTATCAGCTATTCGTGCCGGACGCGAAGAGCTACGATGCAAACAGGCGGGTCGGTTGATCGAGCGTGCTAAAAACATCTCCAATGCGTTGGGACCTAACAGATGACTTCCGTCGTGGGCTGCGAACAGAAGGCGCTTTGCTTTTGGCATGCTGAAGTGCGATCGTGTATAATCGCATGTCTGTGGGTAAGGAGGAAAAGTGGAAATTGTCTGGTATGGACTATCCTGCTTTCGCATGAGCGAACGCCGCATGGCGACCGTGGTCACCGATCCGTATGACAAAAGCTTTGGTTTGCCAGAACCGAAGCTGAAGGCCGATGTCGTGACGGTAAGTCATGATGCGCCGGGGCACAATAATGTCAAGGCGGTAAAGGGCAAGCGGCGAGTGATATCCGGTCCGGGAGAATTTGAGATCGGAGATGTGTTCATTATAGGCATTCCCATGGCTCCAAAGAAGAACAAGGACAAAAGCGCTCGCTTAAACATGATCTACGTTTATGACTATCATGGTCTAACGGTGGCGCACCTTGGGGATTTAGCTTATGTACCCTCACAATCGCAGATCGAACATCTTGGCGCAGTTGATATTGCCATGGTGCCGGTTGGCGGCGGAAAAGCACTCACACCGTCGCAGGCTGCGGAAGTCATCAGCCTCATCGAACCTTCCATCGTGATACCGATGCATTACAAAACCGATGGTGTTACACTGAAGCTCGGGAATGTGGATCGTTTTCTGTCAGAAATGGGGATCACAAAACAAGACCCCCTGCCCGAATTAAAGGTATCGAAAAGCAATCTTTCATCGGAGACTCAAGTTGTTCTGCTCACGGCGCCTAACTAACCTGGGCGGCATCGGGTGAGTCTTACTCGGAGGATTTGATGCCGAGGTGGACAGCGGATGGCTGTTAAACTACTTTTAACATGGGATATGGTCCCAGGTCGTGAACAAGAATACTTCGAATTCCTGGTGCGTGAGTTTGTCCCGGGAATGCAGAAGTTGGGTATTCAACCCACGGAAGCATGGTATACGACCTATGGCGATTCTCCACAGATGCTCACAGGATTCATCGCGGATAATATGGACCTCATGCGGGAGGCGCTTGAAACCGAAGAGTGGACCAAGCTGAGTGAGCGCCTTTTTGATTTCGTTACGAATTTCAATGCAAAGGTCGTGCATGCGCGAGGTGGATTCCAGATGTAGGAGCATCTCCCCCATCCAAGAGTTTAGCGACGAATCTACCTTTAATTAAGAAAGAAGCCGGGCATCACCCGGCTTTTATCTTCTACAAGTATTTCGGATTATTCTTCGCTTGATGTGTCCGTTGTCTTCTCTGGCTCAGAGTCTTTCTTGCTCTTTTCAGTCTTCTCTTCCTTTTCCGCGCGTTTCTTCGATGCCATCCCTGAGGGGGAGCGGTGGTCGGTTGCATAAAACCCTGAACCTTTAAATACAATGCCAACCGGCTGAAATACCTTATGTAGCGCTTCCTTATTGCATTCTGGGCAGCGTATCAGTGGCTTGTCGTCGAAATGTTGGAAGCGGTCGAACTGAACGCCGCAATTTTCACATCGATACGTATAAATGGGCATGCCATACTCTCACTTCTTCGTTTTGGATTATAGTCCTCTTAGCAGGTGGAGACAAGTGGAAATATGTAAGAAATCCATTAGCTTTTTGTATACAGGGAAGAATGCGGACAAGGTTTTTTAGTTGACGATAAGGAATGCTGCAGGTAAGATGATATTGGCAGGATGGTCGGCCGGGCGATCGCAGGCAGCGTATGCTGCTTGAGGAAAGTCCGCGCTCCAGAGAGCACGATGCCGGGTAACGCCCGGACGGGGAGACCCGTGGAAAGGGCCACAGAAAAGGACCGCCTGATTGACTTTTGTTTTTCGAGACATGGGTGCGACGATGGATGGTGCTTGGAGTCGAACCCGGTCAATCAGGTAAGGGTGAAAAGGTGGTGTAAGAGACCACCGGCGCTCCCAGTAATGAGAGCGGCCAGGTAACCCCCATCGGGAGCAAGGCCAAGCAGAGGCGATTTCCGCATGCGGAAGGGGAGTTGCTCGCTCCTATCAGCCTCGGGTAGGCCGCATGAGCCTCACGGCGACGTGCAGGCCAAGATAGATGATCGCCTCGGATGGTGTTTATGGGAGGAAGGGTTCACCCCGATCAACTCGGGATGTTCCTGTAAACCGCAAACACCCGCCGAACAGAACGCGGCTTATAGGCTGACCACTTGCTGAAGCCCTGGAGGAATAACCCTCCAGGGTTTCATGATTCCAAAGCGGCTGCAATGGAAATATACCATCTAACCAATCGATAGACTTACCCAGTTATCGCAGCTATCGATGGCGCCAGAAGCTGATCATACCGACCGGAAGACGTACGACCGTTCTCCCTCTTTCAAATCCATATAAGAGGAGAGGCATAGCCTTATACGGCTGCAGTTCTCCCACTCTGTCCCACGATCGACAATCTATAGGCTGCCCCGCGGCATAGATGCTTGGAATTGGTTGCTGTTGATGCTTGAGACGATAAGACGGTGTCCAAATCGCCAAACGCATGAGGATGACCTCGCGTTGGGAGCCGTGTTCGTATTGTGCAAAGCGGTTGGGGATGACCCCTATAGAAAAAAGGGATGATCCCCTAGACAGGAGAGGATGAGGTCGCAAGGGTTGGAGACCAAACGAGCATATTTCCTTGGGAGTTGATTCTTTTCTTGGATTTTTACCGATTTTGCTATGCGAAGTCCGTTAAATAGGCGAAATTCACCGCGAATAGGAAAAAGTTCCTATGCCGATATGCTACCTTACAGTGGAACTCATGCTTGCACGCGCAGGAGGAAATAGTATATACTGTGGTCACTTGTGGGAAAAAGTGGGGCAAAGTGGGACATCCCTCAAGACCGATATTTCGTGTAGATGAGATAGAGCGTAGCAAATGTTTCTTGGTCAGTTTACTCACAATATTGATACGAAAGGCCGGCTGACCATCCCGGTCCGGTTTCGTGCTGCGCTTGCATCCGGTGCATATGTTACGCAAGGCTTCGAGCGCAACCTTATGGTTTATACCACGGAAAG
>CAYLOP010000214.1:0-4121 GCA_964385305.1 uncultured Anaerolineaceae bacterium
CTGGACGTCAAATCGCCCGAGTTCTACGGAGCAACTTTTTTCAACCATCATCCAGGCAAAGTCGATCTCGACGCGGCCTTCATCTGTCTGGACGACGACTCGCTTGGCCTGAGCGTGGGGCTGACGCTGCTGCGTCACCTGCGCGATTCGCAGGTGCCCATCTTCGTACGCATGAAGGAGGACGCAGGCCTTGCTTCGCTGCTCCGTTCCTCGCCAGAAAGCGAGAGCGCGTTTCGCAACCTTCATGCCTTCGGTCTGTTGGACCGCACCTGCACACCAGATCTGCTGCTCGGCGGAACCCATGAGATCCTGGCACGCGCGCTGCATGAGGAATATATACGCAGCCAGGACGTGGAGGGAAGCGATAAGGCCGCAGTACGTCCGTTGCTCTGGGATCGCCTCCCTGAGGAGACAAAAGAGGCCAACCGCCGTCAGGTCGATCACATCGGCGCCATGTTGAAGGCGGTCGGCTGCACGATCGCGCCCCTGATGGATTGGGCTGCCGAGCCGTTGCAGTTTTCTGAGGATGAAATTGAGGTAATGGCCCGCTTGGAACACAAGCGCTGGTATGCGGATCTGGAAAGGAACGGCTGGAAGTACGCGCCCCGCGAAAAAGACATCCAGAACCGCACACACCCTGATCTGCTCCCATGGGAAGACCTGCCAGAAACCGAAAAAGAGAAGAACCGCATACCCAGCCGCGAACTCCCCGCTCTTCTTGCCCGCGTGGGATTCCGCGTCTTCCGTGTGAAGTGACCGGCCTGCTGAACGCATTCATAAGCATCGCGGAAATAAAGCGTGAATATACCCTCCGCATCATAGCAATTCCTGCGCGCATGTCCTGTGCTATATCAATCACGGGAAAGAAACCCCTCAGAACGGTTCCTGAAGCGATTAGGGACGTCCCTCATCACGAAACCAGGGGCGCCCCTGCCTCTGAACGCAAGGGCGCCCCTTTTTGCCTGCAATTCACTTTTTCCACCAACCCTTATCCCAGCACTTTCATGCCATCGCAGGTCATGGCTGGATCATACCGGAAACGATCCGTTCCCACCCTTGTTCTGCAAGTTATCACAGGAATGCTCGATCGCCGCTTGCATGAACGCTGGTAGGTCCGGGTGGAGCTCTCCGAACTTGCAGGTGAAATCCGGGTGGTCGCCGAATTTGGATCGTTTCAATCGCGTCTCCACAACCGATACGCGCCTCATCCGTCGCGTTGTGCGCGATGCGGCTCAACGCGGCTATTCGGCAGCTGAGACCTTTCGTCGATGGGAACCAGTGGGGAGCGATGAGAAACGGTTTTTTCCTATCAAGAGAACGCCGACGTCATGTTCATCTCAGCCCTGGTCTCTGAAGGCTCTGCATTAGCCCCCCTAGCGGAGACACTCCTGCGGCAGGTTTAATTCGGGTCCGTGGAGCACGTTGAAGCCAAGTGGTTGCTTGCCATCTTGGATTGGTTCCTGCCCCTCGATACGGAGTTAATCCCCAACAAATCGATCCTACGTGAGTTTATCGGGGGCTCCATCCTGCACGATTTTATGCCCTGGCAGCCGCTAAGTACCGTGTCCTCGATCCGTGCCATCCCTCAATCGGTCATGAGTGATCGCTTGTAGGCGATTATTGTCGCTCGACCGCATCACCCCCCTTCCAGCATTAAACCTTCGGGGAATCCCAAGAGATTCAACGACGAAAATGGAAGATCTCAGTTCATACCAAAGAAAGCCAATTGGAAGGCTCAGTTCAGGGGTGGTCATGGTATGCTGAGGAGGCTAAGGGTTAGATTCCTGGCCATGGTTTCGTATTTTGGCGAAGAAGCAGGTTTCAGGAGTCCTATGACCGCGGCTGACAGCGTATCCCTGGCCGGCAAGCCGGTGTGGTGCTGGGAGTGCCATGCTTGATTTGATTGGAACCACCATAGGGAGGTACACCATCCTCGAGCAAGTTGGTCGAGGTGGGGTGGCGATTGTCTTTAAAGCGCTCGATTTGACCGATGGCAAGACGGTTGCGATCAAGATTCTCGCTCCACAGCTTGCCGTTGCAGAGAACTTCCAGCAACGTTTCCGACGTGAAGCCAAGGTATTACGTGAGCTCAACCACCCCAATATCGTTCCCGTTCTCGATTTCGGTGAGGCGAACGGAATGGTGTATTTGGTCATGCCCTTCATGGAAGTTGGTACGCTGACGGACCGAATGATGAGCGGGACGCTCCGAGTTCAAGAAGCCGCACGCATTCTTGAGCAGGTCGCCTCTGCGCTGCAGTATGCCCATGAGGCTGGGATTATCCATCGGGATGTCAAGCCGGGAAACATCCTTCTGGATGAGGCTGGCAATGCTTGGCTTTCGGATTTTGGGTTCGCACGGATTAATGACGCATCTTTGAGCTTGACCGGCTCGGCGTTGATCGGTACGCCGGCATATATCTCGCCGGAGCAGATTAATAGTGCTGAAGTGACGCACCTCTCAGATCAATACTCCCTCGCTGTAATCCTCTATCAACTGAGTACCGGTCAACTACCCTATGACGCGGATACACCGCTCGCGATTGTGATCAAACATGCAACAGAGCCTTTACCACGACCGCGGGCGGTCAATCCAAATCTCCCTGATTCGATCGAAGCCGTGTTGATCAAAGCGTTGGCGAAGGATCCGTCGCATCGCTACACTTCGATCGCCGAATTCAATCAAGCGTTTCAAGCTGCATTGGAAGAATCATTGGATCCCGTCTCAGGTCGGCTCAAACCAGGTGCGGTTGGGAGCATGCCTGAATCACCCGGGCTTGAACTTCCCTCGGTCGAGGAGGAAGTGGAGCCCGAGAAGAAGCCATCCCGGCGATTGGCGCGGGTCCTCCTCCTCCTGCTCCTGCTCTTGCTTCCCTTAGCTTGCTTTAGCGTTGTTCAATACAATTTGGGAGGCGTTGCAGCCGCAGGGAATGGTGGAGCCGTCGCATGGAGCAGTCCCACAGCCGATATGATGGCCACCGTCGATGCGCTCTCTACAGCCAACGCACCCGCGCAAGGGACAGTTTTGGCTCCAGGTGAAGTGGAGACCTACGTCGCGGCCACCTTAACCGCGATGGCAACTGAACCGATCTCGACCAGAGATGCCTTAGCGCAAACACCAGGAATCGAAGGTTCGGACATCCCGACCTCAGAGACGCCGACCGAGGATCCCTTGAAGACGTGGACTTGTACACCAATGGTCTCAGCCACCTATGCCACGCTGGCTGCTACTCGTACAAGGACTCCAACATCACCCCCAACTTCCACACCATCCAGGACGGTTGAGGGTGCTCCCTCTGCCACACCCTCAAAGACAAAGACGGCGACACCATATGTCTCGCCTACTCGAACCCCCTCGAAAACAGTAACGATCTACATCTCCTCCACGTCCACTCAAACATTAACCCCAACCAGGACGTTGACCCCGACCCAAACCTTGACACCGACTCGGACGTTGGTTCCAACCTCCACCCTTTCTCCAACGCCCTCACCCAAACCACCGACTCCTACCCCCGACCCCTGTGAAGGAATTGCAATTCTTCCGGATAGTTTTTCAGGGGACAAAATGGAGTGGGAGGTGATCAACTCAACTTCCACTGACATCTTTATCGATATGATTTGGATTGATTGGCCACCGAGCCATGAAGGCCTCAAATAGGTAAATCTCGATGGGGGAACATTATGGGATGAGGAGGATGAAAGCCCACCTTCCCAGATGCCCCCTTGGTCGACTGGAGATGCCAACAAATTCAAGGTCAAGAAAAACGATTCGCGGACTTTGAAGTTTGAATTCAATGGGGATGCAGCCTCCGCGGCGTATAACCTCGACGTCACCTTCAACAACGGCTGTGCGATCTCCCCGTAGTTTTTTTATCCACCAACCTCTTTTCACAGACTGTATTATAGGATCACAGTACGATACCCCAAATATGCTCCAAGGCATTTGCGGCAGCCGCACCATCAGTAAGGGCACATGGTTTATCCTTGGGGAATTTCTTCAACGTTCTGCCCCGACTGATGCTCTCAGCGGCATCCAAGACGATTTTCGGCGTACTCCCAGCCATAGAATATATGAGATGATGAGCGGATTGATTGGCATAAGCGGCGATCTTTATTACATCC
>CAYLOP010000215.1:0-4115 GCA_964385305.1 uncultured Anaerolineaceae bacterium
ATCTTCTTCATAACGAGTGGTTCGGTGGATTTAATGGCCGGACAACCCGGGAAACCCGAGACCCTTCTGGCCTCGCTCCGACCTGGCGATACCATCGGCGAGATGGAGATCATCTCCCCGCAGCCCTGGGCAGCAACAGCCATCGCTGCGCAGCCGACCACCGCCTACCGCTGGAGCAAGCTCTTGATCACCGACTTCGTCAAGACGCATCCATCGACACTTCGCCGGTTGAAGTTCTCTGCTCACAGCATGAAACTGTCGCGGCGTCTGCGCTTCAACTGGCTCGGAGGCGACGAGGTTATCCATGCGGTGGCGCGCAAGCATCCAGCCCTGTTTTACCAGGCGCTCACACTCCCCATCTCGCTCCTGGCTGCTGCTGCGCTCCTGGCCTTATGGGGGGTATTCCAAGAGAGCACGCTAACGATATGGATTGCTGGCGGGATCGCGTTGATGTGTCTTGGTCTCGGTGCATGGCGATGGGTCGACTGGCGCAATGATTATTACATTGTCACCAACCGGCGCGTCGTCTGGCTGGAGAAAGTTGTTGGCATCTACGACAATCGCCTCGAAGCGCCGCTGCATATGGTTCTCTCGGTCAGTGTCAGCACAGACATGCTCGGCCGCACACTGGGCTATGGCGATGTCATCATCCGCACCTATACCGGTCGCGTGACCTTTCGCAACATTGGAGACCCGCATGCTATGGCCGCCATGATCGAGGAGTATTGGCGGCGGAGTCGTTCGCAAAAGGACGAGTCCGACCACGAAGATCTACGCCACATGGTCCGCCAACGCCTCGAGCCGGATTCCTCCCCTGAAACACTCGAAGCCGTGCAGGTTCAGGACGAGACGGATACGGAGGACATCCCGACGCCCTCCAGAGGTATCGGCGCCTTCAACTTCAAAGTGCGATTCGAAAACAAAGACGTGATCACCTATCGCAAGCATTGGGCTGTGTTGACGCGTGCGATCAGCGCGCCGTCGGCTGCCGTGCTCCTACTCGCTGGCGTCATCGGCGCTCGCCTTGTGGGCATGATCGAGTTTCTTACCCTGGGTCCTTTCTTGTTGATCGCATGCGTGGGGCTGATCGGCGTTGCACTATGGTGGCTCTACCGCTATCTCGACTGGGCGAACGATCTATACCAGATCACACCCAGCCAGATCGTGGACGTCTACAAGAAACCGCTCGCACGCGAGGAACGTAAAGTCGCCCCGCTCGAAAATATCCTTGGCACGGAGGTGGATCGTAAGGGACTCTTTGGCCTCCTGCTCAACTATGGCGATGTCATCGCAAACGTGGGGATTGAACAATTCACCTTTCACGGCGTCTACGACCCACTCAGCGTACAGCAAGATATTGTTCACGCCCAAGAGGTCTTCATCCACAGCATCCAGGAGCAAGAACGTCAACAACGGCAAGATGAGATGATAGAATTAATTAATATCTATCATGATGAGTATGCTTCACGAAAGAAGCGCGGCTCAGGAAAGCAAGAAACAAAACATGACGGTACGTGAAATTATTACCCCACCCAATCCAACACTGCGTAAGAAAGCCAAGAAGGTGCGCAGTGTCACACCAGCGCTGCAATCGCTGGTGAGCGACATGATCGAAACGATGCGCGTGTCTTCCGGTGTAGGCTTGGCGGCACCGCAGATCGACGTCAGCCAGCGCGTGATCGTCGTCGAGTACGGCGAAGGGCTCGAAGACCCCGAAAGGGAGGCAGCACCGCCCAAACTCTATGTGCTCATCAACCCGGAGATCGTACGCCACGCTACGGAAACCGTGTCCGGGAACGAGGCTTGTCTGTCGGTTCCAAGCTACTATGGCGAGGTCAAACGCTATGAAGCGGTCACCGTCAAAGGGCTCGACCGGAATGGCAAACCGCTGCGCATCAAAGCCAAGGGTTGGCTGGCGCGTATCTTCCAGCATGAGATCGACCACCTCGACGGTGTGCTCTTCATCGACCGCGCCGATCCGATCTACCGGGTCGAGACTGAAGAGAGCGCCGCCGAAACGTCCCACTCCATTTGATCTGCGGCCACTCGATGACTTAAACCAATCGCCCCCGAAAGCAGGGGGCGATTGTTGATTCGTCAGCGATAATGAAATGATCCGTAAAGATCACTCACGCAGGCTCGGGCGTGGAGGTTACGGTATCCGTGGCTGATGGGGTGGCCATCGGCGTTTACGTCGATGTGGCCGTTGGGGTTTCGGTCGGCAGGGTCGTCTCGGTCGGGGTGGAAGTATTCGTGGGCGTATGGGTAGCGGTGGGCATTGGCGTTTCCGTAGGCGTGGATGTTGGGGTTTCGGTCGGCAGGGTCGTCTCGGTCGGGGTTGAAGTGTCCGTGGGCGTATGGGTAGCGGTGGGCATTGGCGTGTCGGTCGGCTCTGGAATCTCAAAATCCGTCTTTATCTCAGGACCGTATGGATCGCCAAGATAGCCGACGTGATTTGTAATCGTGACCCATGCCGTATTCTGATAAGCTTTACTATCCTCAAACCATTCGAGCTTTAGATCGTACGGATAGCATATCGTCTCACCGGGTTCGATCTGGTCCGCTGATGCGATCGTGAGCCCCGCGCCTTCAAGATCCTGGAACTCCTCCCCCTCCTCTGTGTATCGAACCTTATCCACGATCGTCAGATTCTCAGTTACCCCGTCGCCAACGTTGGTCACGCAAATCTCACCGCGCACCCCGACAACCTCATCCTCGCCGTCAATCTCTCGATAGCCTGTGGCGGATTTCTCAGCCTCGATCGAGGTTCCTGTCGGATCCGGCTCGGGTCCTCCGAGTGGGCAGCCGGCTTCGTTGGCATCCTCGAACAAATCCTTTGCGGCTTCATAGTCCCTGTTTTCAAATGAGTGTCGAAGGAGGCCCAACACATCCTCAGTCGTATACACATAGGACACATCTTCATTTGCAGCGTTCAAGAGCGCCGCGACGGCCTGGCGCATGAGCGCCTTGTCCCCGCCACCCCCGGCTTGAAGGTATTCAAGCAAGGTGAGGTCCTCCTCCATCCGAAAATCGTCCTTGAATTTCATACGAGGATCATAGCCCTTAGGCCAGAAGCTGAAATGATGCTCTTGCTTCCAGAAGCCAGGTGTGCAGCCCTGCCTCGGAGGGACGGGTGTGTCTGTGAACTCGGCGATGTTGATCGTACCCGAGATGCCCAAGACCTTTGACCACAGGGTCTCGCTGACAGGTATCACGCCGATCAAGATGATTGCGACGAGAAACAAGGTGACGATCGGCGCTGCATGTCGCAAGTGCGTTCTCATCCAACGTTCCATCGAGCCCACCCGAGGATTCTCCGCAATCCAATCGATAGCCAGCCGACCTTTGGCACGGTCAGGACGACCTTGCCTTCTAACTGACTTTCCAGCACAGGCGGATCTTCGACGTTATTGGCATCTCCCTTGGTGATGAAATAAATCCGCCCGCTCTCTTCTTCAATCTCCACCACCCGATGGAGGATGTAGGTGTCATAATGCCGAAAGCGAATGATATCCCCCACCACGACCTCTTCCACAGGGACTTCTCTCGTAATAACAATATCTCCCGCGGCCAATGCTGGAACCATGCTCACCCCACTGACAAGGGTGGGTCGAATGCCAAACAAACCTGTGTTGAACCAAAGCAAAGCCACGGATAGTCCGGTAACGACTACCCACACACTCGATAACTGCTTCTCCCCCACCTTTGCGTCGAGCTCCTCAGGGGGGATCTGAAAAACCTGGTTCCGGATCACGATCAGTCCGAAGGCGGGCGCCATCGTACCCAAAAAGGCGGTGACGGTCCACGGAATGTTGGGCAAAACCGGCGATAGCCATTCAAAACCTAGTAACACCGCGCGGTAGGCTATGGATGCCGTCGGCCCACCCAGCAACGTCAGGAAGGATGCCAAGAGGTGTTCGGAAAACGTCGGCAGCAAGGTCACGCCATAGAATTTAAAAAGGGAGGGAGCATCGGCGACCGATGTAAATTTATTGACCGGAACACTCAAGCAGGCAAGGAGAAGCGAGGTCGTGACCACAGCGATCGTTCGGTCACCAAAGCTGAAAACACCGACCAAGTAGGCGCGGCAGATCTCAAACGCAACGAGCATTGTG
>CAYLOP010000216.1:0-4096 GCA_964385305.1 uncultured Anaerolineaceae bacterium
CTTTGAAGTTTGAATTCAATGGGGATGCAGCCTCCGCGGCGTATAACCTCGACGTTACCTTCAACAACGGCTGTACGATCTCCCCGTAGTTTTTTCCACCAACCTCTTTTCATAGACTGCATAATAGGATTACAGTACGATACCCCGAATGTGCTCCAAGGCATTTGCGGCAGGCGCATCACCAGTAAGGGCACATGGTTTATCCTTGGGGCGTTTCTTCATTGTTCTGCACCGACTGATGTTCTCAGCGACATCCAAGAGGATTTTCGGCGTCCTCCCAGCCATAGGATATATGAGATGATGAGCGGATTGATTGGCATAAGCGGCGATCTTTATTACATCCTAGGGTAAAAATGTGGGTGTATGTTGGGAGAGCTAGAAAAAAAAGAAGTCGAGCGACATCGTATTCGGATACCGATCCCAGGTCATCAGATGGGTCGAAGTGTACCAATCGATGCTACGCTCCCCGCCGATCCCCGCCTCGCAAGGCCAGCAATTCGGTGAAGAGCTGCTCATAACGCAATGCTGTCTCCTCAGGCGAGAAATCAAGTGCGATCTGTTCTGGGTTTCCCTGTACAGCGGCAGGATTATCCAAGATCTCCAGGATCGCGTCGGCGAGTGATTGCGAGTCCCGCAGCGGCACAACCTTACCCATGCCTGTCATCCGAGTCGGCTGCCGAACCCCGGGCAAGTTCGATGCGACTACAGGCGTTCCACAGATCATCGACTCAATCTGCACCAACCCAAAGCTTTCTGTGCTGTTCACGCTGGGAAGAACAGTGACATCACACGCCTCGTAGAAGGCAGCCATCTCTTGGGGTGGGAGCACCCCCAGGAAGATCCAATGTTCCCGCAGCTGCTCGAGAAGCGGTTCAAGTCTTTGCATGTATTTCGCCTCACCAAGCACGTTCTCATGCTGTCCGGCAAAAAGCACCAGCGCCTCGGGATAGTGTGCGGTGATTTTCGGCAACGCTTGCAGCAGATATTCCACGCCCTTCTCTGTCGCCAAGCGCGCCGCCATGCCGATCACCGGGCCTTTGCCCACAACATAACGATCCCGGAAGGCCTGCACGCGCGCAGGGTCGACTCCGACGACCTCGACGGGAGGCGGGATGACCTGCAATTTGTCCAAATAACGCGAGGCGAACGGTGAGTGCACCGCGTAGTCCTCCGTGTAAGCGATCACTCGATCCACTAACCATCCTGCGATCAAGTTGGCAACGTGCACCGCACCGTTGGCAGCGCGGTTCACAATGCCACCTGGCAATTGCAAGTCGCAATGATAAGTCAGTACCGATGGCCGGCCGAACAACCGGCAGCGAAGCGCAATCCCCCACGCCTCAAATTGCGGTAGATGCAAGCTGACGACATCATGCCGCAGAACCTGACGTGTGGCTTCGAAACCTACCGTGGGCATGATCACACCCTTGCTGACGCGGAACGCCACAGGTACTCGCACGACATGGACGCCGTCGATCCGCTCGTTACGCGGCAAACGCTTGTCGTACTGCGATGTCATCACAGTCACCTGATGGCCGAGCGCCGCCAGCGCACGCGCAAGCCTCTCGACATAGATCGTCAACCCAGAAACATGCGGGCGGTAGTAGGTAAGCGCAACGAGTATCTTCATACAAATGCTCCGCTCATTGAGCGCAGTCGGAGCGAGGGTGGCACCCCTGCTCCAAGATCGGACGTCAATGCGCTCCAATCCCCGTGCTTCAAACCAGCCTCCAAGAACTAAACCAATAGTTCCCGATTCTCCTGGACCCAATTATAGAGCCTAGCTATGCCGGCGTCGACGCTCACTTTGGGTTCCCAACCGAAATCCTGCATCGCCTTTGAAATATCCGAGATGTATATATGCTGATCGCCCGGTCGCCAATCCTCGAATCGGACCGGAATCTCCCTCCCCATCAGCCGCGCCAGGATCGGTTGGAATTCACACCACACAGCCAGGCTGTTTTCCGGACCACCACCGATGTTGTAAACCTGACCTTGTGTGGTTTCCCAATTCTCGATTGCCAGCAACATGGCGTCGATCAGGTCATCGACGAAGAGTATGTCGCGCACCTGTTTGCCATCGCCGAAGATTGTGATGGGTTTTCCCAAGGTGGCCGCGATCACAAACCACGCCAGCCAGCCCTGATCCTCAATCCCAAACTGTCGCGGACCGTAAATGCACGAATTACGAAAAACGATCGTCGGGATGCCGTAGATGCGATGATAGTCTCGCACGTACTGGTCGGCGGCGCCCTTGGAGCAACCGTATGGCGAGTAGAAATCCAACTGCACGGTTTCAGGCACACCATTCGGCATGCTTTCGTAACGATAGCGTTCTTGCTCTTCAACAACCCCGAACTGGGAAAGCGCGCCATAGACCTTGTTGGTCGACGCATAAAGCACGACAGGAGCAAGCTCTAATTCCCGTATTGTCTCGAGAACGTTGAGGGTTCCCAGCGCGTTGATCTCGAAATCGGTGCGCGGATCCGTTACCGATGATGTCACTGCTACTTGAGCTGCAAAGTGAAGCACGATATCCGGAATAGCAATCGAGCCGACTGCATGTTTGAGCGCGTCAAATTCTCGCACATCCACTTTTAGAAATTGGACACCAGCATGCTTGGCTTGCAGCCAGGCAAGATTCACTTCGCTGCCGCGCCGGGAGAGGTTATCAAGCAGGACGACTTCATGCCCTTCAGCGAGCAATCGATCGGCAGTGTTCGAACCGATAAAGCCTGCGCCTCCAGTGATGAGATAGCGCATCAAGATCCTCCTATCCGCCAAGCATATTTTCAGCGTATAGCGTATCGCTGCGACGGCATGCCGCCAGTCGATATCTAATCCATACAACCTTGCCTACAGCATCGGGAATGAAAATCATCTTCACATCCATGCACTGGAAAATCGGAGAGTCATAATCGATCGATTCCCCGGTCGACCCGAGCGTCCAATTTTACCAAATCTCCCACCCGCCAGATAAGAGCCGATTACCTCATACATTAACCTTGGAAAGGTCGGTTGCATGATTGAGCATGTACGCAAGCATTTCAAAGGCTCGGCATGGTTTCGGTGACATACAAAGTGAGCGAGGGTTGCGAAGGGCTGTTCGGCTCAGGTACATGCAAGCAGGCATGGCAGCTAGAGATTGAGGGCTTTGATATGACCAGGGTGCTCTCGCAGGGTGAATTTTGCGATGCGCCGGAACTGCCGAATCCACACGCGCAAGTCGGCGACGGCAATATTACGATCGGATGTGGCTTTGATCGCCGCGCCGATGGCGGCATTCTGTGTATCGTCCAAGGTGATCAGGCGGCTGAGGCTGGCAATATCTCGCTCGAGGTCCTTGGCGATATAACCATATCGCGCGAGGTGGGACCGATATGGTTCACTCTGCGCGGAAGCGTACGAAGTATGAGCGAGGGTGATAAAGAGCTGCCGGTCGCGCGGCACGCGACCATGTAACCCTAAGCTTATTCTGTCGGCGTCATCCGTGAAGAGCGCGCGTGCGATGGCGCGGAAATCACGATAATAAGAGTGTGCGATCGCTTCCGCCTCGCGAAGTTTCCTGGTGGCCTCAAGCTGATCCCCTAGGGACTTCTGGCGTCCCTCGAAGCGCTCCTGCGCTTTAGCCTGCAGGTTCAGGCCGGCATCCAGTGACACCTTATCGTAGCCATGGGCGACCATGATCTCTGCAATGGCAGGGTTCAGACCTACGCTGTGAATAATCTGCTTGGCTTCGGTGATATCGTTGGCGATGATCTTATCCTGCTCGGCGCGATGGCGTACCTTCCTCTTGGAATCGCTTGTTTCTGCAGACATGATCCCCCTCCCCTTTTTCTTGCAGGATCGCCCTCATTCAACCCGTATGCACCGGCATCGCATCAAACCACCTCAACTCATAAGGGTGAACTCAGCTCCGCAAACATCGATACCAAGGCTTTAGCATTCGGTATTCGGCCAATCAAGGATGGTGACAATCCTTTCAATCATAGTATAGTGTCTTTTATTCGCGGTCAACAGGCTTATTTACACGGTTCTTAGGCAATACATTCATGTACGCTATCTTTTTATAACGGTTACAACTTCTTTTATTATG
>CAYLOP010000217.1:0-4085 GCA_964385305.1 uncultured Anaerolineaceae bacterium
GCAGCGGGCCATCCCCAAAATCCTTCACATTCCGAGTGACCAGCGTTGCTGCACCCCCCTCCGCCGCAGCGGCCATCTGCACGGCATCCTCAAAATCCCCCCAACCCAGCGCGAGCGCGCCTTGGATGACGGTCTCGTCCACCTTCGCCACCGAGAAGACCTGCAAGACATCCCTGAGGGAAGCATCTGCATGCTCTGGCGTTGCTCATATGTGACCAACATCCTGCAAGTATAACCGCAATGCCTCAGGCCAATCGGCAGGCACGCCGATTTCGACACCAAGCAGTCGGGTGTGCCCTAGCACCGAGTATGACGGTCTAAGCGCCCTGGCTGCATAAGCCTCACTGGTAATCGGGGTCAGATTGGGTTCTGCTCCCAGGAGGCTGAAGATCTTAGCCGCGAACTCAAACCAGGAGCACTCACCTCTATTCGTGATGTGATATAGCCCATACGCCTGCGTCTCAAGCAGTCGTGCCATCTTCTCAGCGAGATCTTTGGTGTATGTGGGTGCAAGGACCTGGTCATCAACGACCCGAATGGGCTTCCCTTCTCTAGCTAGTCTTATCATCGTTTCGACGAAGTTGCCGCCCTTGCCGCTTGAGCCAGCGACGCCATACAACCCCGATGAACGCACCACGAAATGCTTCGGGCAAATGTTGCGAACAAAGTATTCTCCAGCCAGCTTGGAGACGCCATAGACATTGAGTGGGTTTGGAGGGTCCCCTTCCGTGTACGGCAAGCGCTTATCGCCACCGAAAACATAGTCCGTGCTGACATGCATCAGGATGCAACCCAGGTCGGCACACACCTGCGCCAGGTTGCGAACCGCATAGGCGTTCACCAGAAAAGCTTTCTCTACCTGCTCTTCGCAGTCATCCACCCGGTGAAATGCGGCCGTGTTGATCACCGCATCTGACCGCATCTCCGTGAGAACCTGCCGCACCTGAGGGAAGTCACATACATCAAGGTCAGCGTGCGTAAGTGGCACCACGTCACGACCGGCCATCACCCGCTGCAGGTCAAAGGCAAGCTGTCCTCCAGCTCCGAGGATGGCGACTTTCATAGCACCACTCCCTGCTCTAGCAAATGCTTATACCACTGCACCGTGATCGTCTTGGGGTCATCCGCATCCAGCGTTCCAAGTTGGAGCGCCTTGTAGACCTCGGCCGCGCCGTCTTGTAGGCCGAATTTTGTCTCATATTGAAGAGCTTCATGGATCTTCCGGAAGCTTACCTGATAGGAGCGATGATCCGGATCCCCGTACCACTCATACTCGAAGGGCACACCGATGGCACCAGCCACCATCTCGGCCAGCAGTAGGATTTGCACATTCTGATCGTCTGATCCTACATTAAATATCTGACCGCTGACAGTCTCCCTTGGGGCTTCCAGCATCATAATCATCGCCCGCGAAGTATCCCGCACATGAACGAAGGGGCGCCACTGCGACCCGTCGCGCAGGATGGGGATCCGGCCGTTCTTCAAGAAACCCTTGACCATGCCGTTGACGGCCAGGTCAAAGCGCATACGGTGGGAAAAACCGTAGACCGTCGCCTGGCGTATGACCACCACGCAGTAGGTGTCATCAGCCAGTGGGAGTACGTCCTGCTCTGCCTTGTAATTGGCCTTGGCATAGGTGGTCAGGGGGTTCACCGGAGAGGTCTCATCCAGAACGCCCTCCTGGAAGCCATAGATGCTGCACGAAGAAGGCAGGATGTAGCGTTTTGCTCCTGCTTCCTTGGCCAACCGGGCAACGCGGGCGCGGGCGCGATGGTTGATCGACCATGTTACCTCCGGATCCAACTCACCAGAGGGATCATTCGAGAGCGCCGCCAGGTCAATCACCGCATCCACCCCAAGAAAGGAGTCCTGCTCCAAGCTACGGATGTCCGCCTGGACCACCTGCAAGCCGTTTCCCTCCCCTGGGAGCGTATCACGGCCGAAGAAGAAGCGGTCCAAAGCCAGAACTTCGTAACCACGCTCCAACAGCATCCGGGTCAGCACAGATCCGATGTAGCCCCCGGCTCCCGTAACCAGGATCTTCCGTATGTCAGTCATTCGTGCGTGCCTTCGTATATAAAGTTGTTCTCCGCCTTGCGAAGTGTAGGTAACGCCGAATCTTTCGGGGAAAGGATTGGTTTTTCTATCGGCCAGGGGATTGCCAACTCGGGGTCGTTCCATGCGATGCCGCGGTCAACCTGGGGAGCATATTCTGCGGTCGCCTTGTAGAGCACGTCTGCCTCGTCGCTGAGGGCCACGAAGCCATGGGCGAAGCCCTCTGGCACGTAGAGCAGCCTGCGGTTTTTAGAGTCCAGCCGCACGCCAACCCACTTCCCATACGTGGGCGATCCCTTGCGGATGTCAACGGCCACATCGTAGATCTCCCCCTGCATCACGCTAACCAGCTTCCCCTGCGCCAATGGGTTCATCTGGTAGTGCAGTCCGCGCAGCACTCCCCTCATTGAATGCGAGAAGTTGTCCTGCACGAACGCCCAGGGGACACCGCCGGCCTCGAAGTCGGATCGTTTATAAGTCTCCATGAAGAATCCACGATGATCCTCGAAGGTCCGCGCCTCGATAAGAATCATGTCTGGAATGTCCAGTCTTTCAAACTGGAAGGGCATGTGCGTTTTCTCCTTTCGATTTGGGAAGTAGATCTACGCAGTGCTTGGCAACGATTATACCAAAGGTGAAATGTGATGAAGCACCCCCCGAAAATCATTATTTTCTAGCGTTTTTTCGTCATACAAGGACACGCGGCTTGTTCTGGATCTGCATAAATTAGATCAGCTCGCGGTCCTCCCCCACATCATTTTCGACAATCTGGCTGAGAAGATATGCCTTATAGCCGTTGTCAGCCATCCCCATCGCCAGATCGCGCAGCTGATCCGCGTCGATGAAGCCCATGCGGTAGGCGATTTCTTACGGGCAGGAGATCATCATCCCCTGCCGCTCCTGGACCGCCTGAACAAAGCTGCTGGCCTGCAACAGGGTTTCATGCGTGTAAACTTTCCTTCGCTTGCTTCTAAAGGAGGTGGTTGAAGCTGCAACGCACGAGCATCAATGTTGCGAAAACCAACTTCAACGGAACTGCAACCACTTCTTGCACCACCTTTCGCTTTCGTTGAGGTGTGAGCCAAGACGTTGGAAGCAAGATTTTACCTCAACCCCCAGCGCCTGACATCAGGCCAGGCGCTCCACCTCTGCAATACACGCTTTACCATCACTGGTAGTGTCTTCAGTTCTTAACTGATAACTGAGTACTAATATCGAACGAGCTTCCCACAGTTGACGTTGCAAACCAAATCGTTTAGACTAGTCTTAGACCGGTCTGAAAGAGGAGGATTCAATGCCCACTATCGGGGCTTATCAAGCCAAAACCCAGTTCTCGAAACTTATCGAGCGGGTAAGGCGCGGGGAACGGATCACGATCACACGGCATGGGGTACCCGTAGCGATCCTTTCTCCTGTTGACCCCGAGCCTCCCCAACCCGCGCAAGATATCATCGCAGAGATCAAAGCCTTCCGTTGCGATCATCGCCTGGATGGGCTTACGGTGCGAGAGATGATCGAAGAAGGACGGGCGTAATGGCTCCGTTTGTTGTAGATGCATCGGTCGTCATGGCGTGGTGCTTCGAAGACGAGATGAATCCCTATGCTGATGCAGTGCTGGATCGCTTTGCGGAAGACACCGCCCTCGCGCCGGGCATCTGGCCGCTGGAAGTCGGCAATGTCCTGGTCTTGGCCGAGCGGAGCGGACGGATAACGAATGCCGACAGCATACACTTCTTAAAACTGCTGCGCCAACTGCGCATCGAGGTCGATCTCTCAACCGCAGAGCGCATGTTCGATACGGTGTTCAACCTTGCACGCGAGCAAACCATCTCGACCTATGACGCGGCTTACCTGGATCTAGCGATGCAGACCGGTCTCCCGCTGGCGACGTTGGATATGGACTTGCGTAAAGCAGCGATACGATGTGGCGCAGGAATCTTGTTGGACGAGAAGCGTTAAAAATCCAGGGAGTCAGGGATCAGGGATTAGGTTATAGGTATCCAGTCAAGCTGGATGAACGATTAGGAAGA
>CAYLOP010000218.1:0-2310 GCA_964385305.1 uncultured Anaerolineaceae bacterium
CGGGGTTCCGGGGCAAAAATCGGGCGCACGCGATGCGCCGCCACGGCGGGGTTCCGGGGCAAGCATCGGGCGCACGCGCTGAGCCGCTCCGGCGGGGTTCCCGGGCAAACATCGGGCGCACCAACGGTGCGCCGCTACGGCGGGGTTCCGGGGCAAACATCGGGCGCACGCAATGCGCCGCTACGGCGCGGGATTCCGGGGCAAACATCGGGCGCACGCAATGCGCCGCTACGGCGGGGTTCCGGGGCAAACATCGGGCGCGCGCGGTGTGCCCCTACGGCGGGGTTCCCGGGCAAAGACCGGGCGCGCGCGGTGCGCCCCTACAGCGGGGTTCCCGGGCAAACACCGGGCGCACGCGGTGCGCCCCTACGGCCTGAATCCGTGTATACTCATTTTCCGTGATGGTTTACAATGCGGATGTCATCATCCTGAACTCGAACGCAAACCGTGACCGGAAGTGACCATTAACGTCTCCATTATCGTCCCCTGCTATAACGAAGCGCGCACGATCGGATTGCTGCTCCAGGCGATCCATGCTCAAACCTATCCGCGGGATGACCTCGAGGTGATCATCGCCGACGGCATGTCGACCGACGGCACACGCGAGGCGATCCAAGCCTTCACGGCCGAGCATCCCACGCTCGCGGTCCGCGTGGTCGACAACCCCAAGCGCATTATCCCCGCCGCGCTCAACCAGGCCATCGCTGCAGCAGGCGGGGAGGTAGTCGTCCGCCTGGATGCGCACTCCGTGCCGCGGCCGGATTATGTCGAGCGCTGTGTGGATGCCCTGAAGCGCACCGACGCGGCCAACACGGGCGGCGTCTGGGATATCCAGCCCTCGCGCGATACGTGGCTCGCACGCGCCATCGGGGCAGCAGCCTCGCATCCACTGGGTGCGGGCGGCGCACGCTACCGCACGGGCGGGGAGGCGGGCGAGGTCGATACGGTGCCCTTCGGCGCGTTCCAGCGGGCCTGGCTCGAGCGGGTGGGCCCTTTCGATGAGAGCCTGCTGACAAACGAGGATTACGAGTTCAACGTGCGCATCCGACAGGCGGGCGGCGTAGTCTGGTTCGACCCGGCCATCCAATCGACCTATTTCGCCCGCGGCGACCTGCGTTCCGTAGCGCGCCAGTATGCCCGCTATGGCTATTGGAAGGCGAAGATGGCGGCGCGCTATCCGAGAACGCTTCGCTGGCGGCAAGCGCTTCCGCCGCTGTTTGTACTGTCCTTGCTGGTATGCGGGTTCACAGCACTCGTCTGGAAACCTGCTGGCTTCCTATTCGGTGTACAATTGTGCCTCTACGGAGCCGTGACCCTGCTCGCCGGCCTGTGGGAGGCGATTGTCCAGCGCGATCCTGCGCTGGTGATCGGATTCCCACTTGCGTTGTGGACGATGCACTTTTCATGGGGCGGCGCCTTCTTGTGGGGGTTGTTATCCTTGATTTTGGGAGGAACGCGTGAGTCAGGTCGAGCGTAAAAGACGCCGCTGGAGGCCGCATTCCGGCGAGCGACAACTGCTCCTCGTCCTTGGCGACCTGGCCGCCGCATCCCTGGCGACGTTCTTTGCCCTCTGGCTGTGGGCGGAGGCTGACTACCTGGGGTTAACGCTGGTCTTCATCCGTTTTCGGGCGGCTTGGTTTATCGTACTCCCGCTTGTTTGGCTCATGCTGATGGTCAACCTGTACGATATCCGGCGCGCCAACTCCTGGCGCGAGACCTTGCGCGGCGCATTGGGCGCTGCGGCGGGCGGCGTGGTGCTTTACCTGATCGTGTATTTTTCCTCCGCACCAGGTTCATTGCCACGGCGGGGTGTCCTTTATTTCCTGATCTTTGTGATCGTGCTGACACTGATCTGGCGATGGATTTACGTGCGTGTCTTCACCGACCCGGCTTTCATGCGCAGGGTGTTGATTGTGGGGGCGGGGGAGAGCGGATGCTCCCTGCTTCAAGTGATCCACAGTCTGACGACGCCGCCGTTCATCGTGGTAGGTTTTATTGACGATGATCCGAACAAACAGGGGACGCAGATCGACGGCGTGCCGGTTTTAAGCGGCAATGCAGGCATGCTTGAGATCGTGAGGGAGGAGATGATCTCCGATCTCGTCGTGGCGATATTGGGTTCGATGGACGGCCAAATGTTCCAGGCGCTGCTCGATGTCCAGGAGCAGGGCGTGCAGATCACACGCATGCCTGTGACCTATGAGGAATTGCTCCAGCGGGTCCCGATCAAACATCTCGAGTCCGACTGGCTGCTGCGTTCCTTTGTGGATGAACTGCGAGTCTCGGCGGCTTATCTGGTCGCCAAACGTG
>CAYLOP010000218.1:2410-4009 GCA_964385305.1 uncultured Anaerolineaceae bacterium
GGCCCGAGGCCGGAGCGGCCGGAGTTGATCGTGGATCTTGAAAAGCAGATCCCGTTTTACCGGGCGCGTTTGCTGACCAAACCTGGAATCACGGGTTGGGCGCAGGTGAATTTCGGGAAGGGCGCCTCGGTGGAAGGTTCGGCTGAGAAGCTTGAGTATGATCTCTATTACATCAAACATCGGAATTTATGGATGGATCTTCAAATTGTCTTTCGTACGCTTGGTTCCGTTGTAGGGTTGCGGGGGGTTTGATTTGGCGAATGCACTCGTGACCGGCGGGGCGGGATTTATCGGTTCGCATCTGGTGCGAGCCCTGCTCGCACGCGGCGACCATGTCCGGGTCCTCGACGATCTCTCCACAGGCTTCGAAGAGAATCTTTCCAATCTGGATGTCGAGATGATTGTGGGGGATACACGGGATGAACGCCTCGTGCGGGAATGCATGGAAGGAATCGATCATGTGTTCCACCTGGCGGCGTGGATTTCGGTTCCCGCCTCGATGGAAGAACCGCAAGCGTGCTACGCGGTCAACTTGATGGGCTCGCTGAATGTCCTTACCGCAGCGAAGGACGCGAGTGTGTCAGGTGTCATGTTGGCATCTTCGGCAGCCGTATATGGGGAGACGATAGGGAGAGTCAGCGAGAGCACGCCGACATGCCCGCTATCACCCTACGCGGCCTCCAAGCTGGCGATGGAGGGAGCCGCCCGCCTTTTCTCAACTTCTTACCAGCTACCAACCACCTCGCTCCGGTATTTCAATGTATATGGACCGCGGCAGTCGCCGAACTCACCCTATGCAGCCGCCATCCCGCTATTCATTGAGGCGATGCTTGCCGGCCGGACCGCGCAGATCTTCGGGGATGGGGAGCAGACGCGTGATTTCGTCTTCGTTGAGGATGTGGTTCGGGCGAGCCTGCTTGCGATCGAGAAGAGGGGATCTGGTGGAGAGATCCTAAATATTGGCGGTGGCAGATCGGTCTCGATTCTGGAAATGGTCCATACCTTGCAACGCATCCTACCAAACGCACCTCCTCCCGAGCATGTATCCCCACGCCCCGGCGACATACGTTTCTCAGAAGCAGACATCAAGGTGGCTGAGGAGGCGTTGGGATATCGCCCGACAATCGACTTGTTGGAGGGGTTGAAATCTACGATACAATGGTCCCAGGCGCGCGAGCGCAAGGTTGAATGATGAAGCCACCGATTCAAATTCGCAATCGCTTTCTTCTAACGATTGACCTCCTGCTAATCGTCACGGCGGTTCTGGCAAGCTTTGCGTTGCGTTTGGAGCTTGGAGCGACATTCACTCGCTACTTGCCTTCAGCGTGGGTGATGGTGGCCATCGCGCTCGTGGTCAAGCCGATTGTGTACTACCTCTTTGGCCTCTATCGGCGCTATTGGGTGTATGCCAGCACACGCGAGCTGCGCCTGATCGCATTTGCGACCGCTACCGCATCTGTTTGTGTGGCATTTTTCGTCCTTCTCGGCCGCAGCCTCGGCGGTTTCACAAGCGGTTTCCCACGCAGCGTTTTGGGGATCGACTGGCTGCTGTCGCTCTTCAGCGTAGGTGGAGTACGGCTGATCGTGCGTATGCTGGCC
>CAYLOP010000219.1:0-3989 GCA_964385305.1 uncultured Anaerolineaceae bacterium
TGATCCACTTATAGGCGGTTGTTCTGGAGATACTGAAGCGCTCGGCAAGTTCGATGAAGAACGTCGTCCGGTTGGAGAACTATTATTCCCCATCGGAGCTGGAAAATGCTATCGCAGCGTTCGTGGAGTACTACAACAATGCCCGGTACCATGAAGCTTTGGAAAACCAAAGGAGATCATGGATCGACGAGAAGATATCAAAAGGAGAACTCTGGAGCAGCGTCGCCGGGATCATGCGCGACAGGAGAGGGTATATACTCCAGGGTAGATGAGGTTTGAAAAGACTCTTGTAGTGTAGCCTTGGTTTTGTCCCAAATGTTCTGAGGACATACAAGCTAGGGGAATGGCTCTACTCTTCGTACAACATGGAAATTGAAATACTCTGGCAAGAAGAAATCTCGGTATAGGTACACGATTTCCCCATTGCGATTGTATACTTTTGAGTCGAAGGAAAGCAGAACCTCCCCCTCTCGGATTTTTAGCGACTCTGCAAGCCGTTTTCCCGCTGGCTTTGGCTTAATTTCACTGTATGATGTCGCCACGAATCCTTTCTCATTCGCCAAGAAATACTTCAAGATTGATCCATCAAAACTACTATCAAGTTGTTCTATATCTACGAGATCTTCTGGAACAACATCCATCATGAATGCCACAGGGCGCTGATCCACTTCCATCACTCTGGTGATCTGTAAGACGCTGGCTTCGGGCATCAGCCCTAATGTTGTGCTTTCATCTTGCCTTGCCGGCCTGGGGATGATTTTCAACATAGCGCAGCGCATTTCAAGGCCGCTCTTCGTAGCGAGCGCCTCAACGGTGTCGAACACTTCAAGCCCGCTATCAATCCTTGGCCGGGTGTGGACTACGAAAGTTCCCGCGCCATGGCGCCTCACTATCGAACCTTGAGTCTCGTGGAGGGCAAGCGCTTCTCGCAAGACTGTTCGAGAGACCCCCAATTCTGATGCAAGCTTTGGTTCAGATGGAAGTTGAGTGCCATTCTCGACGCTCTGAATGATCTCGTTCAGGTCTGTATAGATTTGTTGGAGCAAAGTTCTATTGTTCCGCATCGACATCGCCTGTTTGTGTTTTGATGTAATTGTATGACAACTAACCGATTTCAAGACGGATTGAAGTATAGCATTTGTTTGATTCGTACTTCATCGCCTTACTCCCCTATTACTGAACGTTATGAACAAACGGCTGGAATGATTGCAATTATGTTTCTTTCCTGCGTCTTGCTCATACCGGAGACCGTCTAGATTCTGCGGTTTAACAGTTCTTAGCAGGATTTCCTGCCGTTCTGGCAGTTCTCGGAATGCAGGCAAGTTGATTTGATTGGACAGATCGGGTCGCAATACAAATCTTAATAACCTCCAAAGGGGGTTCAAAAAGTCAACCCAGGTATTGAAGAGGAGTGTTTGCAGCTGACACACGGATATTCGCCCTTTTGCTGCATCAATAATACTCTTAAATCGAAAATAATGGAGTTGTCTATAATAATTGAAAGGTGTATGACAACCATCATGTTCATTTAGGAAATCCTACAGTTGAATGTAGACGGGGAATCCACATATTATGGTTGTTGTATCGAAAAATATCGATTAGTCCGATGTTTATTGGCGCCATTAGGAGATCTAAACAGATTGCACTGGCCATGGAATTGAGAGCTTTCTCATCGGCGGGAAAAAACCGAACGGCACTTTTCCATGATCTGAGGCTGCGGCCGATCGATGTGGCGTTGATGATTGCGGGAACAGCCTGTTTATCTTCTTTATTTACCAGAGGGTGTCCAATGGATGGGGGAGCCTGGAGACCAGCTTGGTCAATTCATGGTTGATTCAATGGTGCTTTCTCCAACCCGAGACTCCTCGGCCAACAGTATGTGCGCTAGCAAGACGCTTCTCATATGTTCCGGGTCCGGTTCTCATGACCATATCGGCCAGTATCGAGGTTGAGCAATGAACGCATATGCCGGGCGAGTCGCCAGGGTAGATCTCACGACAGGAAAATGGAGTGTCGAGGAATCGGCCAATCTTGCTCAAAGATTCCTCGGTGGACGCGGCATCAATAGCTGGATCTTGCTAAACGAATTAACACCCGTGGTTGATCCATTGTCCCCCGCAAATATGCTGGTCTTCGGCGCTGGCGCATTAGTGGGTACCACGGCTCCTGCCGCTTGCTACACCTCGATCGGCTCAAAGAACCTTCTGACGGGCGGAATTAATTACGCTCATGCCGGGGGCCATTTTGCGCCCGCAATGAAGCAGGCGGGCTTCGACAACCTCGTTGTTTCTGGCCGCGCTGAGCGTCCCGTTTATCTCTATCTCCACGATGGCAAAGTCGAACTCAAAAGCGCCGAGCATCTGTGGGGCAAAACAACCTGGGATACCCAGGCGAAGATTAGCGAAGAGCTCGCCGATGACGACCTCAGATTTCTCACAATCGGCCCAGCTGGCGAAAACCTCGTGCGTTTTGCGATTGCAATCGTCGATAAGACGCGCGCGGCGGCGTCGGGTGGATTGGGTGCCATCATGGGGTCAAAGAATCTGAAAGCCATTGTGGCCCGGCCTACCGAGCAAATTTCCATAGCCCACCCCCGAAGGTTTCAAAAGCTGGCAAGCTCATACTACTCCCTGATGAAAAACTCCGATTTTGCAAAACTGATCGGTCAGAAAGGGACCCACGGGACATATTCAAGTGACATGAACGATAACTGTTCACTTCCGACCATGAATGTGGCGGACGATCACTGGGACCCCGGCCAAATGGCAAGGATCGACTTTCCTCAAATTTTGAGTGGGCAAACCAGCGTAAGAAAGTCACAGGAGAGATTCCCATCCTGTCATAACTGCCCAATTCAGTGCGGCTTTGTAGTCTATGAGGTTACGGAAGGCCCCTATACGGGCCTCAAATTGAACGCATTTGAAGCGAACGCGGTCTTTGCATTCGGTTCTCGATGCGACATAGCTGACGTCGCGGCCTTGTTGAAGATATTCGAACAGCTCAGTCTCCTAGGGCTTGATAACGATGCCGCGGGAGTCGTAATTTCTTGGGCTATCGATTGCTATCAAAGGGGGATATTGCGGCCGGAAGACACCGGAGGTATGCCGCTTGCCTGGGGGGACGCAGCATGCGTCCTCGAGCTGCTAAAAATGATCTCGCAAAATGATGGTTTTGGTTCCCTGTTGGCCCGCGGGGTGCAAGAAGCATCGAAGTTCATTGGAAGAGGTTCTGAATACTATGCCATCCACTGCAAAGGCCAGGACAATGTCGATGCCTTGCGTGCTGCAAAAGGATGGGGGTTTGGAAATGTTGTCTCGTTGAGAGGTGGAAGGCACCTGGACGGATCTCCTACTACGGAGTTTCAGGCAATCTCGCGCGAATTAGGCGAGAAATTATATGGCGTCCCTACGGCCGGCGATCAAACCGCCTACGAAGGAAAGGGAAAGCTGACTTTCTGGTACTCGTGTTTCAAGGCCATTGTCGATGCGCTAGGCATTTGCTATTACACCACTTGGTGGGGAGATCACAGCTTCCTGGGCCCAAAGGAATTGGCCGCAATGACCTCAGAAGCCACGGGGTCACCAATGTCGGCTGATGACCTGTTTCTTATCGGACAGCGGATTGTGAATGTTGAAAAAGCCTTCAATACGATTCATAGGGATTTTACGCGTGCAGACGATATGCCGCCGAAGATCTTTGTCGATGAGCCGATTAAATCGGGGCGGTATAAAGGCGAGCGGCTGGACGAGGCAAGGTGGAACGAAATGCTTGATGAATTCTATGAGTCACACGGATGGGCAAACGAGACCGGCCAGCAAACCAGAGATGGCTTACTACGACTAGGCCTTGAGGATGTGTGGCAAATATTGGAGGAGCATAGCGGCGCTTAAACATATCTGGTCTTCATTCGACGAGAGTGGCGATTGGCAAAGGCATAAGGCTCTGTTCCGGGAGCTCACCAGCTGATCCGCCAGGCTCGAACACTAGCC
>CAYLOP010000220.1:0-3865 GCA_964385305.1 uncultured Anaerolineaceae bacterium
ATCATCGGCCGGGATTTTATCGGCGATGAGTCCGTATGTCTCATCCTGGGAGACAACATCTTTTTTGGTCATGGATTACCAGACATCCTTCGAGCATCTGCAAACCTGGATGAAGGTGCCGTCATTTTTGCGTATCCCGTGAAGCATCCTCAGCATTATGGTGTTGTGGAGTTTGATTCCTCAGGGCGCGCCTTGAGCATCGAGGAGAAACCCAAGGAACCGCGCTCAAACTATGCCGTCCCCGGCGTGTATTTCTTCGATAACCAGGTCGTTGAGTTCGCCGCGCAGCTCGAACCTTCAGCACGAGGGGAATTGGAAATTACAGACATCAGCAGGAGATACTTGGAGCAAGGACAACTGCATGTGGAGATTCTCGGTCGTGGGGTGGCATGGTTGGATGCAGGCACATACAGTTCCTTACTGCAGGCCGCAAACTTCGTGCAAACCATGCAGGAACGCCAGGGGATGATGATCTCTTGTCCGGAAGAGATCGCTTATCGGATGGGTTTTATCGATTCGGAGCAGCTTCGCGCCCTGGCCGATGGGATGGCGCAAAATAGCTACGGCGAGTATTTGCTTGGACTAATCAACGGCGATGAATTTTGGCGATAAAGCGACATATCGCCCGGATGAAATTGGAATCTGGAGTGTAGAGATCCGGGCATGAATGTGCTTTTTCTGGGGAAGAATGGGCAGGTTGGGTGGGAATTGCAGCAGTCGCTTGCTCCGCTTGGGGAGGTGGTGGGTCTCGATATCGAGGAGATAGATCTGGCCGATGTCGATGCAGTTCGAGCGGCGGTGCGGAATCTGCAACCGCAGGTCATCGTGAATGCCTCCGCATACACAAATGTCGATAGCGCGGAGGAAGAGAGCGACATCGCGTTTGCGATCAATAGGACCGCCTTCGGTGTGTTGGCCGAAGAGGCAAATCGCCTCGGCGCTGTGTTGATCCATTATTCAACGGATTACGTTTTTAATGGACGGAAAGATTCGCCCTACACGGAAGAGGATATGCCAGCTCCGCTCAGCGTCTATGGCCACACAAAATTCGAAGGCGAGCGAGCCATTGAGCATGTCGGTGGCGACTACTTGATTTTTCGCACAAGCTGGGTCTATAGCCTGCGGAAGAAGAATTTTCTCACACAGGTGCTGCGCTGGGCGCGTAAACAGAAGGTGATGCGAATCGTTGAGGATCAGGTTGCCAGCCCGACGTGGTGCAAGATGCTCGCCGAAACCACGGCCTCTCTTGTAATCAAAGGGAGAGGGGATCATTTCAGCGGCTTGCGTGATCGGACCGGCATCTACCATGTCGCCGGAAAAGGACAGGCGACTCGGTTGGCATGGGCCCAAGAGATTCTTCGACAAGATCCCGCTAAAGATGAACACCTTGTTGAAGAAGTTCTTCCGGCAAAGACAAGTGAGTTTCCCTCTGTAGCGGAGCGGCCGGCCTTTTCTGCCTTATGCTGTGATCATTTCGAAACGATTTTTGGAATCGATTTGCCAGATTGGAAGATATCGCTGGAACGATGCCTGCGCGCTTGATTCCTGCGGTCGAATATACCGGCAATGCCATATAAGAAAGGGCTTCAGTTAAATGAAAGATCGGAGTGAATGAGAGGTTCATCCCAGAACGATGTGACGGTATTAACTCAATTAGGTTTAAAGCTCACCAAAAGTTCGGTAAAATACCAGTTCAAAAACTGGCGCCAGTTGTAATGAATCTAGGCTGATCCAATGATCTTATGTTGAGGACGATATGACACTTGGAATAATAAGCTGGTGTATTGCGGCGGTTTTCATGCTCTCACTATCCTATCTGGTGCACCGGCAGTTACGTTCAAATACAACAGCAATCAATGCTGTATCCTTTGTCTTTCTGACAATCTTCCTCACGACTCTCTTGCTCATGCTCGTAGGTTTGGGAGGCTTCTTAAAACCCCTTCCCCTCGCGCTGATCAGTATCAGCGGGATGATCGGGATATTGGCAATTCCCGGGTTGCGGCGCTCTTGGATGGAAGGTTTTGAAGAATGGAGGCGGGCGACCGGCGCGCTGCGCCTTTGGTGGATGGAATTTCCACTTTGGCTGAAGTGGTTCAGTGTGTTGTTTGTCATTATCTCGACAACTCGCTTCATTTTTCTTGTGCTGGCATTGCCGCCCTTCACCTGGGATTCGCTTACATACCACCTAACCAACGTTGCAGAATGGACACAGCAGGGGCGCATTACACTATTTGAAACCCCGGTACAACGGATTTATTCGCCATCCAATTATGAGGTCTTCACGACTTGGTTTACGGTTTTTCTTCATCACGATGTCGTAGTTGAGGCCTCAGGAATCCCCGGCTACGTACTAGCGTGTTTGGCGGTGTACGCCATTGGGCGCACGGTTGGCCTTACGCGATGGGCGGCTTGGGTTGGAACTTTGGGCTACGCCTCTACACCAGCGTTACTCCTCTCCACGACAGGGACGAAGAATGATCCCGTCATGGCTGGCCTGTACTTGATGGCGCTGGCAATCGTCTTCGATCTATCTTTTCGCCGCGATGAATGCGAATCCCGCAATGCTCCAGGGCAATTTGTTCTGCTCGCAGCGTGTTTGTTGTACGCGGTGGGGACGAAGCCGTACATCATGCATTTCACCCCGGGCTTGATTGTCGCCGGCATCGTGGCATCCATGCAGGCTCGCAATGGCGCCTTTTGGATGAGCCTTCCAAGGCAAATAGCTTCTCGATTTCGGAAGTACAGGAAGACTTTTCTCATTGTTGTGGTTGTCATCTTGCTTGCCGCAATGTTTCTGGGTTTCTACTGGTACGTGCGCAACTATTGTTTGACCGGGAATCCGTTCTATCCTTATGGTGTCGAGATTAGCGGAACCATGCTCCTGGATGCCAAGCATGGCAATCCAGCGCAGTTTAGCCTGGCAAATCTGATCAAGAATCTCGAGGTACTTGCTGAGAAGTTTGGGGATAAACAGTTTCGGATCGTGACCGACCTACCGGAAACAACCGGCTGGGGCTGGGTGGCGTATGGATTGGGTCTGCCAGCCCTTGCTTGGGCGTTAGTCCGGAAACCAAAACTTCGCACGCTGGCATTGGGTTTTATCCTATCGCTTCTCACCCTGTTCCTCTCCAATCCGACGACTGCATGGAATATGCGGTATATCGTTTGGCTCCCGGCTTTGATGAGCATTTGTGTAGCGGCTGTTCTCCAATGGATGAGCAAAGTTGAGAAAGCAAGCTTTGCCATTCTCTCTCTGATGCTGGTCCTCTCCATCGGTCTTAACCTCGCGATGGTGCTGAATTACAACAAGGTTTCGGTTGAGCGATTCCAAAAGATGCTTAGTTTCCCACTTTTAGAGAGAGAGGCTGCAACCTTAAAAATGAATGTGCCCGGCGAATATGAAAACGCCATCGACTTTGTGCCTGAGGATGAGATTTTGGGGTACAACGTACATGGCAACGGGTTCATCTATCCGCTGTATCGCGCAGATTTATCACAACGGCTCGTCTACGTGCCCTTCTCTGCGAGTGATACCTGTGAGCAGGTTGCGCAAAAAGTGCGGGATCGTGGCACGCGCTGGCTGTTCGTCGCACCAGAACACAGTATCGACCAAAATATCGCTTTATTGAGGACGTGCTCGGATTCTGACACCATCATTCGGGAGCGAGCGAGGGGATTGTATGTCATCGATTAATATAAACAGGAAGCGTCTTGAAGCCTGGCTCATTTTGGTCGCCTGCCTCGGAATGACGATCTGGTACGCCAAACCGCAGATCTTCTATTCCCTGTCTTTTCTGTACTACCTTGGGCGTGCTTTACTCCCGGGTCTCGTACCGAATCTTAAGGAGTGATGGGTGACAAGAAA
>CAYLOP010000221.1:0-3859 GCA_964385305.1 uncultured Anaerolineaceae bacterium
ACGATCGTGCTGGCTTTTGTAGCGCTTTGGCGGATCGTCTTTAGCTGCTCGCGCGTCGTAGGATCAAGACCAAATTCCTCGTGAAGTTCCTCCGCCAGGCCTTTGATCACCGCTAAAGGATTTTTAACATCGTGCACAATGCCCGCTGTGAGCTGGCCGACAGATGCCAACTTCTCCGATTGAATGAGCTGTGCCTGCGTTTTTTGGAGCTTCTCATTCGCTTCTGCGAGTTCATCATTGCGCTTTACAGTCTCCGCGTATAGCCGAGCAGCCTCTTCTGTGCGTTCACGCAATTTGAAAGTCATGGTGTCGAAAGCGGTAGCCAACTCACCAATCTCATCCGCGCGCTTGAAACCCGAACTTTGATCTAGATCGCCAGATGCCACCGCCTGCGAAATGCTCCGAAGCTTGAGAATTGGTTTAGCGATGGATTGGGCCAGAACGTATCCGATGACAATCGTCGCGACGGTTCCCAGAGAGAAGATCAAGCTGAATACATTACGGCTGGTTGCCATTGTGGAGACAATATAATTAGCCGGCAGTACCACACTCAAGATGCCCATCTCCTGCTGCCGTATGATCAAGGGTGAAACTACTGCCATGTAACTTCGGCCGTACAGCTCGATATCCAAGGTCCTGGAGACATCGTTGCTGGCAAGGACCTTCGGATCGACCTCAAGGGTTTGTGGTCCATCTTCAGGGATGACAAGCGTTGTCTCGACATATTTCCCATCGACATCTAATACGGTGAGATCTGCCAGAGATTGGTTCTTAAGCTCACCCAAGAGCGTCTTCATTCGTGAACCGACAAGTAGGGCTCCTACAACCTCACCCGAACCATTGCGCACTGGCGCGCTGGTAAACAGGTAGGCGCCATAGGTGGTTCTCAGGATATCCGCGTACTTATCCCCAAGTCCATCGACCTTGCCTTCCAGCGTGTTGGTGACCATGTTAAGGCCCGAGAAATCGCCCTCCTGCGAGGCGAGGTATTGGCCTGAAGTAGGATCAAACGCGAGTGTAAGAATCTCAGCGCCGTCCTGAGCGACAACTGTTACAGCCTCGACCTGGTTGTTATAGGCCACTGGCCAAAGGAGATCCTGCAAGAGCTCGGAGTCCTGTGCCGCAACGGCTTCGGCAACGCCTTCGGTGAACGCCATGAGGCGAAGGTTTTCTAGGTGGGATTTCTCCTGGCGCACGATGCCGTCGGAAGCCACACGGCTTGCTTCGAAGATTTGATTTACAAACCGCTCTCGAATGGAGGATGTCACCAAGCTGGTCACCACGTAAACCCCCACCATGGCGATCACGATCGTTAGCAAGACATAAGGCACGATCAACTTGGCTCTTAAGCTTGAAAGAAAGTAAAAGAGTCTCCGCACCCTTGGCGATCCCTCAAGATCTCCCTCTAGATCGCCTTCGGATAATCGTTGTAACAACTCCCTCGTTAAGTCCATTTGCCACTCTTCCTTAAGAATGCGGGGGCGTGAGCATCACATGGTCTTTGAACGATCTTCAATGGAAGCGATTTGGGGTGGATAACCGTTGTAATGAAGCCTTGAAGGATTTCGTGACTTCCCCATGTCTTGATTGCTTTTGCCCACTCCTCTGCTCTTCTAATCAATCTCCCTCAATTTCACCACCGCCCTCATGTCACGAAGACACTCGGGAACCGCGTACGGTGTGATCTTGGTCTGGGCTCTCCCCCGCCTGTGCGCCGATAACGCAGATGCGTTTTCCGCCCGCTCTTTTCGCCTGATACATGGCCTGATCGACGGCCTGGAGGAAGTGCTCCGACGATGTATACTCGCGCATCCACTGAGCGACGCCAGCACTTACCGATAGATGCTCGCCCCGGAATGTTGTGCTCGTGATCTTCTCGCAAATTCGTTTTCCCACTAATCGGGCGGCTTCGATTTCGGCTTCGGGCAGTAAGATCACAAATTCATCGCCGCCAAAGCGCGTGCCCAAGTCCACCGATCGAATTTGACTTCGAATCGCATCTGCCACCAGTCTGAGGGCCTCATCGCCTTGCGGGTGCCCATATGTGTCATTGATGCGCTTTAGATCATCAAGATCGATCATGATGATCGAGAGTGGACGGTTGTAACGCACCGCTCGCTCGACTTCTGTGGCAAGCAACTCGTCGAGCTTTCGCCGATTGTACAAACCTGTCAAAGGATCGGTTACAGCCAGCCTTTGAACTTCCGCGAAGAGACGTTCATTCTCTTCTATCAAACGGCGGTGTTCGAGCGCACGCTTCAAAGCGATATCCAAATCTGCCAGGGTTTCCAGCGGCTTTGTGAGGTAGTCATACACACCTGTGCGCAGCGCCTCAATGGCCGTCTCAATGGTTGCACCACCCGTGAGAATGATGGCCTGTAAGTTTGGATCTTCTTCCCGTGCTGCTTGGACGACCTCTAAACCATTATGTTTCGGCATGTTTAAGTCAACAAGGATGATGTCAAAATTCTCTGTATTGACGGTATCAATCGCCTGCTGGCCGTCTTCTGCCTCAACAACGGAAAGACCCAACTGACTCGCCCTCCTGACGAGAATTCTGCGGAAGTCAATATCATCATCCGCGATGAGGATTCGCCCGTTTAGCACGGTTTTTTGCATAGGCTGTTGTAACAAAACAAGACCCTCCGCTTGCATACGACCCCTCTCTCTTTGTGGCAAGCTGAAGTAATTCTTCACGCCAAAGTGTATTGAATGCTGCTCTCATCATAGCTGATCCACCCCCCCTGCGACCTTTCAATCTCCCTACATTGAGTTCCACCTTAAATCGCCCCTAAAAGGAGTCCGACAATGTGCAGAGGGACTGTCAATTATGTAAACATATGAGAGGAAACCAAGCGGTCTCCCTCACAGACGAACACTTTTCCAGTCCTAAATATAAGGGTGAAAAGCGAGTGATGTGGCAAACGCTTGACGCCAAAACCGACAACTGCTGTGTGTATCAAATTTTCCACAAATGGACAGTTTGAAGAGGGTTGGAAGTCGACCTTACTGATCCGTTCAGGTTTCTTCCGTTAGCTTAAAAAAACCGCCCTCGATGGAGAACTTTATCCTTCCAGCCGATACCCAAAACCACGCACGGTAACCAGAAATATCGGTTTGCTTGGATCGTCTTCAATCATTTTCCTGAGTCGTGAAATGTAGCGCCGCAGGACGCTAGAGCTCTCACGTCGGCTTGCTCCCCAGACAGCTTCAACGAGTTGATCGTGCGTCACTGCCTCCCCTGCATGCTGCGCGAGGGTCGCAAGCAAGCGGAACTCCGTTGGGGTCAAGTGAAGCGGTTTGCCCGCGAGGCGAGCCTCGCGCTTCCGCATATCAACCGTCAGCTTTCCAAATTCAAACAACATGGGTTGATGCTCAATTTGCTTCACCGTTCGAGAAAGCACCGCTTGGATTCGAGCCGCTAATTCTGCCAGACTGAAAGGCTTTGTGATGTAATCATCAACACCCAGCCGAAATCCTCGCAACTTATCCCCCTCAGAAGTTTTCGCGGTGAGCAGGATAACCGGTGTGTCCGAGAGTTCTCTAATCCGGGCGCACACTTCCCATCCATCCATCCCCGGCATCATGACATCCAGCACGACGATATCCGGCTGCTCATCATAGAACAAGCGCAGCGCCTTTGTGCCTCTATCCGCACCCGCCACCGCATATCCCTCTTGTTCAAGATATTCTCTGAGGAAGTGCAGCAAGGTTTTATCGTCGTCCACAATCAGGATTTTGGCTTTCACGATTACACACTCCTGATCCTTCCCCCGACCTGGGAGCGTTTGCCCCTATTGCACGATGGAGAGCATGGTCTACAAATTGTACTTCCTATCAATTGGGAGTTGCACAGTTT
>CAYLOP010000222.1:0-3856 GCA_964385305.1 uncultured Anaerolineaceae bacterium
TTCGGTAAATAGAACAATGCCCGCCACACCCCTACTGCTTTAATCCTCAGCCGGGCGCTTGTAAACCAGATGGATAACAACATGGCGATACCTAACTGAGGAATAAAGTTCAAGATCCATATCAGCCAGGTGTTTCGCACCGCTTTCATGAAGAAATCATCTGCAAATAAGCGTTGAAAATTCTTCAGTCCAATATAACTTGCTTCCCGGGACATGATGGTCGTATCTGTGAAACTCAAAGTGAGGGTATTGATAACCGGATATAACCCGAAGATAAGAAACCCAAGTATGAAAGGAGTTATAAAGAGATATCCATGTAAATTCCTTTTAACACTAAAACGGTTCATAATGCCTCCTGATAATAATATGATGTGGGTCAATGGTTTTTGCCACTGACCCACATCTTTAAATTATCAGATTCGTTACTCCGTTACAGGTGGCTTAGGGAGTTGCAGGTCAGGGAATTCATTGCGAACTGAATCCAACCATTGCTGCCACATTTCCGCTTCAGAAATCTCGCCATTGAGGTATGCATCACGGACGCTCTCAAGAGCACGTTGAATGGCATCGTCCGATCCTGTCAGCAGAGCACCATTAACTTTCGGTGCCGCTTTCCCAAAGGCTTCGTAGTTATTTTGTCCACCCAGCCATTTGGCTAGTTCGGAACCATCGAACTGGGAGGTGATCTTCTCTACGACGACCTGGCTGGAGACGAAGTCGCCAGGAGGCTGTGCTTGATCTTCAGGGACTCCGGGGTCGATAGCCGCCAGGTATTCATTGGTGTAAACACCAGTAGCCCAGTTGGTCAGGTTCTCTTCGTCAAGTGCAACGAATGTGACGAATTCCTTGGCCAAGTCCAGATTCGGGCTGTCTGCCATGGCGCCTACCCATGTGCCGCCCCACTGATAGGGAAGAGGACCATCAATCAAAGCCCAATCGCCCCCGGTATCACCGGAGTTGGGGATCAAGACGTAGGGTAGACCCCAGGTGGGTAGGAAGTAGCTGAAGATCTTCTTGGGTGTACCATCCGCATCGACCAATGTGTCGCTCATGCCGGCAAACCAGCCCTCGCTCCATTGTTGTGCCTGTGATTCGTAGCCTTCATCGCGCATGAGTTTAGCGAAATCAATATACGCTTCAACCATGGGGTCGATGACCAGTGCATCATCTACAATCCAGGGCTTATCCCGATTAGCCAGGAAGGGGTTGAACAGGGCAGCCGAAGTGCCTACCATAAAGTAGTCTCCACCGGAGCATTCTTTAATGGTCGCAGCCGTTTCAATGAATACATCCAGGTTAGCAACCATGGCCTGTACTGCGGCGGGATCATCCGTGCCGAGGCATTCTGTGGCGATGCTGCGGCGATAGAAGAAGCCACCTGGGGTTGCTTGATAGGAGAAACCCTTTGTTATGCCCTCGTGCGTGCCTACCTGAATAACGGCTGGGAAGGTCTTCAGTTCCTCGCCCAGTGGCAGCAGGTCGTTTAGATTGGCAAGAAAGTCGGCTTCGACCCACTCTTTTACAAATGCTGCTTCCAAAGCAACCACATCAGGAACATCGGTGGTTCCGATCGATGCCTTCAGTTTCGTCTGGTATTCACCATCAGTCATCGGGATCATGGTGTAGACGACATCCACATCGGGGTGTTTTCCCTCGAACGCAATCCCCATGGTCCGGATTTCGTTGGTGAACGACCATACATTCAGCACGGTTTTTCCAGCTGGTTCTACGGGTGCGGCGGGCGCTGGAGCTTCCGTGGCAGCGCCACCACAGGCTGCTAAAAGCATACTGGCAATTACCAGCAAGCTTATGAGTAACAAGATTGACTTGCGCATCTTTCTCCTCCTCGAGGAATTATTTCTTCTGGGCTATACTTGTTCTTGTGTGGAGAGATCTCCGCACGTTGTCGCAGGTCTTCCTTCGTCTGATAAGGGCTGAAGAGAAGACCTGCATTTTCTTCATTTTTTGTCAACAATCACCTCCTTCTGTGTCCTTTTTTTCGGTCATAGTAGTGGAAAGCGAAGACGTGTTTTCAGCGCTCCAATCATCGTAAACTAAACAGTTCCTGTCCAAGCCCGACAGGAACTGCGTTCGACCAATTTTGTTGGCATCTTATAGATAAGATTTTCGAGTGGCTCATGATCTATGAGCTTGATAAGCATCTGTACCGCAATGTAGCCCATATCTTCGAGGAACTGATCAACAGTCGTCAGGCCTAAATATTTGGCCTCTGAAATATTGTCAAAACCTACGACTGAGCAATCCTCCGGGATGCGCACCCCCAATTCTTCAGCAGCCTGAAATACGCCGATTGCAGATTGATCATTCGCGGCAAAGATCGCGGTGGGGGGATCCTTTAAGGTAAGCAATTCAAGAGCACGCGTATGACCGGTCTCTGTAGAAAAATCACCCGCAACTACCAACCTGTCATCCAGTTCAATTCCTGCAGTCGAAAGCGCATCCTGATATCCTCTCAGGCGGCGTTCTCCGCTCTCAATTTCTGGCCTCCCGGCGATAAACCCAATACGCCGATGCCCCAAACGTAGAAGATACTCCATCGCTTCTATAGCGCCCTGGTAGTTCTTCCCCTGAACATAGGGGTAGTTTGGATTGTCCCTATGGGGATCTACTGAGACAACGGGAGCATCTGACACAAAGTTTGCTGCTGCAGACGCTACAATGATTACACCATCGGTGATGGAACTATTCAAAAGAGAAACATAATGCTGTTCATGGGATGCCGCGTCGCTTTTCTTGAAATCCCCCGTTGTATAGGCCAATAAATCAAAAGTTGATTCTGCGATTGCCCGATTGATGCCTTTCATGATTTCAATTGAGTATGGGAACCCAATGTCTGGCACTACAAGCCCAATCACGTGGGTTTTTCGGCTGCGCATGCTGCGCGCCGCCAGGCTCGAGGTATACCCCAGCGCTTCAATTACTGATTTAACACGGTCGTATGTATCCGGTGCCACGTCATCCTTGTCGTTGAGCACGCGCGAAACCGTAGAAACGGATACACCTGCGGCTTTTGCAACATCGTGGATGGTAATCGTACTCTTGTTGCGGCGGTTCATGAATTTAATCGCTGTCTGCGTGCAATGTTGATCGATTGATCGGTGGGCAAGAGGAAAACAACAAGGAAAGACTGCCCGGTAACGTTACCGGTATCGTTTCCGTCATTATGCGGTATTTATAGGCAAATGTCAAGTGGTCTGCCTTCGGTAAAACTCGTCGAGGGCGCTTTTTTGTAATGATGACATGTAAATGAGCGTATTCGGCATCCCGAGATCGCGAGATATTTTGTGAAATGTAAGCCGGACCGGTGCTTCTTTGGATTACTTTTCGGTTCTTGGGTTTGTATCCGCAAACGGCTGCCACACCAGATGGGATCGGGATTTTGTCGTAGAGCATCTTGAGGATCTCGTGTGGATACCCTTCTACATCCTAAGCCTTGTATTTGGACTTTAGATCCCCGGGTTGTCTATAAAATGCTATCTTGGTATAGCTCCGAAACCCCGGTGGATTATTGATGCCGTAGCAAGACCTAGGAGAGGGAGGGCCATGATGGGCCTGGATGAAGGTATGCTGGAAACCCGGGTTCTGCGATAAACATAGCGGCCTATTCTGGTAGGCATTGTATGCCAGCTTGCTTCTTTCAATAAGGCTCGCACCACCAACCAAGTTGGTGATCTGCCTGGAGGAAGCAGTGAATAGTGGAGGTGTGCCGCTTGATCTGATTCACGGCGAGACCGTCCCTGACTGGGGCGGGATCGGTGATCCAGAGGATGGATAGCTAGCAGGCTTGCCGGGGAAAGGTTACGCGCTCATCCTCCAGGTGATCTGGACTGGGATC
>CAYLOP010000223.1:0-3854 GCA_964385305.1 uncultured Anaerolineaceae bacterium
TTCGTGTATTCTTCACAAACCTCATGCATTATTCCTGCGAAAGAAGGGGATCCTTTGAAGAAGTTTGAGGGTTTGTCGCGGAATTGGCTCACGGGCTGGCGGCATTTATCCAATCTACGTCGCTTGTTTCAGGGTCGTCGCAGTCGAAGAATACGCGAGTATCTAACCGGATACCTCATGGTCCTCCCTGCCGCCATTCTCATTTTCCTATTCGGCATATTTCCTGTTGGATTCGCGCTCTATGTCAGCCTCCATAAATGGCGACTCAAGCGAGGGGATTTCATCGGCCTTGACAATTACTTCCGAGCTGTCGATAACCTGATCTATGTAGTCATGTTCTTTCTCGGCGCCGGGGCGATATTCCTCGCCGTGCGGACCTTTAGGCAGATACGAAACCAGTCTCATGAACACAACGAGCGCCCCTGGCACCTCGCCTTACCAGGTTTGATCTATACCGTCACAGCCGTCAGCTTCCTGCGCTGGACGGTCTTACTCCTGCCCCAAGTTCTCGACATCGCCAATAAAATCATTGGACTGGAGAGGACGCAGGAACTCTTCATGCAACTGCTTGGGGAGGCTTTCCGCACAGAACATGTGCTGTCTGCGCTCTACATCTTCCTTGGCTTGCTGGCGCTATCGATCCTCACGCTAATCCTTACCACTCGGCTGATGCCCGGCCGACGGAACCTGCTTTACCAGTTCCGCTTCGCCCTCATCTGGATGGCAAGCGCCTTCGGCGTATTCCTTATCTGGTACACCTATAGCGAGGCGGTCCGGGTCTATCAGGCAGCCATAGAAAATGGCACCGATCCCGGAACCTGGCCTCAGGTGATCACGATTGGCTCCGGTGTGCTACTCATGGTCTTCGCGTGGTTCGTTTGGCGAAGCGCGGAGGGTCAAACTTCCAATAGAGCCTTCCTGTTTCGGATATTGAGCGCGCTGGTTCTATTGGTGGGCGGGTGGCTGCTCATTGGAGAGCTCCCCGCGGTGATCGCTGCTGGGGATAAGGATATGTGGTCGGGATTGAAGGTGACGGTTTTCTATTCCCTGGGCACAGTACCATTCGAGTTGGCGATCTCCATGTTCTTGGCGATCCTGCTTTTCCAGAAGCTTGCCGGCTCCGAATTCTTCCGCATGCTCTTTTTCCTTCCCTACGTCACGCCCTTTGTGGCCAGCGCGACCGTCTTCCGTCAGATGTTTTCCGTGAGGCCACAGGCGCCCGTGAATCAGGTCCTCACCTTATTTGGAATCGAGCCTTTGAGATGGATACAAGAGCCGAGAGGCATCTTCCAAATGCTCGGAGAAAATATGGGTGTGGACATCCCCTCCTGGGCGTTCGGCCCTAGCTTAGCCTTAGTAGTCATCATGATCTACTCCATCTGGGTCTTTGTTGGATATAACACCGTGATCTATCTGGCAGGGTTGGGAAACATATCGACAGAGCTGATTGAGGCGGCAGAGATCGATGGAGCAGGGCGCTGGCAGATTTTCCGGCAGATTATCTTCCCCTTGCTCTCTCCGACGACCTATTTTCTGTCTTTGATCGCCATCATTGGGACCTTCAAGGCTTTCGCTCATATCTATGTCATGCGGCATGACTTTGCTTTGGGTACTGTAGATACATTCAGTGTTACTATATTCTTGGAATTCTTCGATAAAACACGTTTCGGTTATGCATCCGCATTAGCTTTCGTGCTTTTCGCAATCATTCTAGCCCTTACCCTTGTCAATAATCGGATTCAAGGGGCAAGAGTTTTCTATGGCTGAGATTTCCTTGAAAATACCCACTATGAGAATTATAAAATCGAGCAGGTTCTATATTATTACCCGTGTTTTTCAGAAAGCTGGGATCTATATCCTTCTGATCAGTTGGGCTTTCTTTGCCGTTGTGCCCTTTGTATGGATGCTCTCCACATCTGTGATGACGTTAGGGGAGGCGCAAGGTGTGCGTTTTTTCCCCTCCGAAATACTTCTGGAAAATTACGTAGAGGCTTGGAGGGTAGCCGAGTTCGCAGAGTACTTTTTCAACAGTGTGCAGATTACCACCATTACATTGGTGGGTCAGCTTGTCGTTAGCGTTCTTGCAGCATATGCATTCGCCAAGATCCAGTTCCCTGGTCGCGATGTTATCTTTGGAATCATGTTGAGTACGATGATGATCCCCGCCATGGTGCTCACGATACCGAACTTCCTTACCGTCACCTGGTTGGGTAGGATTGGTCCCCTCAAGTGGATCAACAACTGGCCAGCACTAACCGTGCCCTTCTGGGGCAGTGTCTTTTCCATTTTTCTCTTGAGGCAGTTTTTCGCACAGATTCCGGACGAGCTTTTCGACGCGGCTCAGATCGATGGCGCGGGGCACCTTCGTTTCTTATGGAAAGTGGTCATCCCACTTTCGAAAGCTCCGTTGATGGTCATCATCGTTCTCTCCTTCATGGGATCGTGGAATGCACTTGCATGGCCGTTATTGGTGACGAATTCTCCGGAATGGCGCCCGATCGCCGTCGGTCTCTACAGCTTTGTCCAGGAGGCGGGTCAAAAAATTCACCTCATGATGGCCGGTGCAGTGATCACCATCATCCCGATATTGATTCTCTATTTCATCACGCAAAAGCAGTTTACCGAATCCATCGCACGTAGTGGCCTGAAAGGCTAATCGCTATACAAAGGGAGGTGTAAATCGATTCGAAGTTGCCACCCATAAACGACACGAAGAACGGTTCCGCTCAAGTTAAATCCTATAAGGAGGAAATAGCATGTCGAAGAAGTATTTTGCATGGTTGTTGCTCATCGTTCTTGTCTTGCCGATGGCTTTGAGCGCGTGCCAAGCGCCAGCTCCCGCCGATGAAGGTCCCCCAATTGCAGCCGTCAAGGCGCCGGCTCAACCTGCCTATGAAGCCGGGGAGGCACCCGAGCCTGAAGAACCCGCAGCGCCCGCAATCGATCCCAGCGGTCAGGCGGTAACCTTCTGGCACGTCTGGTACAGCGAACCCGTCAAATCAGGCATGGTCGCCCTTGTGGACGAATTCAATGCCACGAATGAGTGGGGGATCACGGTTGAGGCGCTGGACCAGGGGAACTACAGTGACACTGAGGACCTGATGAACGCCGCCATTCAATCCGGGGATTTACCGGATCTTGTCGTCGCATACGGCAACGCATTGGCCAACTGGTACTCGGTGGACGTCATGGCGGATATGAATCCCTATATCGATGACCCAGATTGGGGCTTGACAGCGGAGGAAAAAGCCGACTTTTACGAGGCCGCACTTAACGCTGCCGTCGCAGCCGATGGTACGATGTTCGGTTTCCCCATCAGCCAATCCGCAGAGGTGATCTTCTACAATCACACCTGGGGTCAGGAGCTTGGGTTTGATGCAGCTCCAACGACCCCGGCGGAGTTCAAGGAACAGGCGTGCGCTGCCGCGGCAGCCAACGCTGCCGATGACGATCCGGACAACGACGGCACAGGCGGTTTTGTACTCTATGCGGGTGCTTCACAGCTCAGCGCCTGGGTCTTTGCCTATGGTGGGTACCATTTGAACGCAGATGGATCCGCCTACGATTTCGCAACGCCAGAATGGCAAGCCATGGCCGAATTCCTCAAGGACCTATGGGATGAAGGCTGCGGCTTCCCGACGGAAAGCTACCCCAATCCCGAGTTCGCCACCCGCAAGGCGCTTATGGTCAACAGTTCGAGCGTCGGTATCCCGTACCAACTTGCGGCTTTTGAGGATGCGGGAACCACGGATGCGTGGGGCTTCATGCCCTTCGTGGGTGATGCAGGGCAGGCTGTAGATTCTTACCTGCAGACCGTCGGCATGGTGCGAAGCACGCCAGAGCGAGAATTGGCG
>CAYLOP010000224.1:0-3763 GCA_964385305.1 uncultured Anaerolineaceae bacterium
GCCCGAGTTAAGCGGCACCGTTCCCCCGGCGCCATCGCTGTAGGAGAGCGTGCTCTCGGCGGAGATGGTAAAGCTGCCTGAACCGCTGGAGTCTTCATAATTAACAGTGATGGTTGAGCTGTTCGGATTGTAGAGGAAAAGGTCTGTGTCGCCCGCCGAGAACCCTCCAACAGGGCTGTAATATTCCGTGTCCCATAAACTATCCGGAACGGCGCTGTAGCCGCGCGCTTCCGAAGCCGTGCCAGCAGCGAGCTGACCGACGATGAACTGGACCTGCACCGGATCGTCGGCGGAAACGGTCGTGCCGGCATGGATGCTGTAAAGTTGGGTTGTCTCGCCCTGGTTGAGCGTTGTCGTTAGTTCGACGCCAGGGGAAATTGGATCGTCGATGTCCACCGTGTTGCCGGCGGTGGTGGATTGCACGATGACGTAAACCCGATCGAAGTCATCGTAGTACAATGGGTCGTCGGCCAGGTCCTCGCCGACGGGGATGGTGTAATCCGTGAGGAACGGCTTGGTCGGGTAGATCTCCCATGCGAGTGCAAAGACGGTGCCGCTGGACTCGGGCCAACTGGCCCGAGTCACGGTCACGGCGCCGCCGGCGACGTAAATGCGGTCTCGCCCGTCGTAGTAGCACGTGGCGGTGGCACAGTCGGACACAGTACTTCGAGGAAGTGGGATGTTGCTGCTTTCGAGTTCCAAAACTTCGCCTGTGTCGCGGACGTAAGTCTCGTCGGCGCCGGTGGCGGGGATGGGATTGAAGTCGTAACCGTCCTCCCAGTGATCGTAGTAAATGGTGGTGTTGTCTGCGGCGGGCGTGACAGCGACCACGGTGTGCGTACCATCACCTTGAACGAGGGTGGGGTCATTGTCCAGGTCAACGTAAATTGCCCAGAGTTGATCCTCATCGCCGGGGATGTAGTATTCGGAGTAGCCTGCAGAGACGGCATGCGCCGTTGTGTAGGGGGCTAGGATGCAAGTTAGGATCGTGATTAATAGAGTGATGAGCCGTACCGAGGTGCTTTTCTTCAACAATGGCTCCTTGTTGTCTGCGTTCAATATGGCAAACCCCGCGGATCGATTCCCGGCGTTCGCCCTCGGCTGAATTTCGGTGGCTTTCAGCGCTCCTGGATGCGGGTACAGCCACGCTTCCAGAGGAGAGTGGAGCTTCCGAATCGATCGTCAAGGTTGACTGGCTGAAACTTACTCGTACCCCGGCGCGAATACTTCCCTATTATAGCAGTGGTTCCAACGATTCGTGGACAAAATCGCGTTCTCGCAAGCGTAGAATCCTCCTGTTTCACAAGCTGGATTCAACACCTAAGTGCTACAACGGGTGAATGATTGAAGAATACCTGCTTCGGTGATTTGAAGCCAAGACATTTTCTAGATCGGTTATTGGATCTCTGCGTTAAGAATTCGATTTCTTGCTGAGTGATGGTTGTGAAAAACCGTTTCTTCGGGAAGTGCTGGCGAATGAGACCGTTCATGTCTGTTTCTGTTTGCAGGGTTTCCTCCTCAGAAACATGGGGGGTTCGGCAGGGAGTGGGGGTCTTGTGTCAACCTGACAGGCGTATAGTGACATGGCCGCGCCGATTAAGATCAAGAACCTCACACGATATGCCCTTTTCCAAGGTCGATGATTCATAATGATCTCTCCTCGAAACGCCAACTACAGAGCCTGTGCTGGGCATGCAGGTTTGACGAAGGTTTGAGAGAAAGCCTTACCATCGCCAAATTATCGACTTCAGTTCGATTAACGCAACCAGCCCAAACGGGAACCGTCTCTGGCTCCATCGGACAGGTCAAAATAAAAACACCTGCGTGGTTGCCCTTTTCCTCTTCAGGTAGCGGGGCTTGGAAGAGCCTGTCCAGAGCGAACCGGGGGAAACCGAAGACCTTCATTATATACCCCGCACAGTAGCCGGTGCGGGGTGAGTTCGAATCCGAAAATGGGGACCTTGGACCGTCAGGTTGGGTTATTAAGGATAACCTTGCGATATTAGAGTGCTCAGAGCCCAGCGAGTATGAGTTCCAACTTTCCTATACGCAGAGGGTCAACCTTGCAACCACATTCGGGCTACTGAACCGAGGCCCTGTTAAACTCACTCTTATGATTCTATGTTCCACTCGTAAGTTGAATCCGCATGAACATAGACTTCCCTTTCTTTATAATGGCATTACATGGGATTACAAAAGCAAGTTGTATTGAGTCGGAAGGGGGCTGTCCAAAAAGAGGGTCTGGGCAGCCCCATCTTAGCGCACTCGTACACTCTCTATGGTGTACCAACTAACTTTATACTACGACTCCGGCTGCACTCCTAAAGTGATGCTCACCTGCATCTGCTCACCATTTCTGAGGATCTCAACAACAGCCTCCTGGTCCGGTTTGGCTTGCTGCATGAGACCTTGCAGGTCCTGGATGGTATCAATACGCTCCTCGTTGAAGCCCACGATGACATCGCCGCCGATCAGAATGCGTTGCCCATCGAGCGTAAGGACCTTGTCACTGCCTCGTAGGCCAGCCACGTCCGCCGGTCCGCCGCTCACAACTTCACCGACGAGAACACCTTCCTGGTCCTGTGCCAAACCCATGGCTTCAGCGATCTCTGGGGATAAGGTCATTCCCTTGATCCCTAACCACGCTGCGGAAGCTGCGCCAGGTTGGCGCAGCTCGGACGCACCCGTCGGGCGTGCAGCAAGAGTCAAAGAGATCTGCTCTGCCTTGCCATCCCTCAGGATCGACAAGTGAACCTCCTGCCCCACGTCTGTATGCGCCACAAGATAGGCGACGAGATCATCGAAAGAGCGGATTGCCTGCCCATCGATCGCGGTGATCACATCACCACCAACACGTACGGATTGGCCGTCGATCTCGATAGTTTGGTCGCTTCCCTGCAAACCCGCCTCATCCGCTGGGCTCCCAGATACGACGTCTACGACCAATGCCCCATGCTGATCCTTATCCAACGCCATCGCTTCGGCAATCTCCGGTGTGAGCGAAATGCCACTGATGCCCAACCAAGGGTGGTCAAATTGCCCACTCGAGATCAGGACGGGGACCACCTTTTGCACGATAGCAGAAGGGATTGCGAATCCGACACCCGCGGAAGCTCGCACGGGAGATGCAATTGCGAAAGTAACACCGAAAACTCGGCCAAGCTCATCGACCAGCACGCCGCCTGAGTTGCCAGGATTGATGGGTGCATCGGTCTGGATGATATCAGGGATGGTGTAGCTCGAGCCTTGTACAAGATCAGATTCGACCGGCAAAGAACGCCCGATGGCGCTCACGATCCCGACCGTCATGGTACCTTGCAACCCGAAGGGATTGCCGATGGCGATAGCAAGCTCACCCACCTTTACCTGCGTTGAATCGGCTAACCCAACAGGGTGTAGACTTTGGGCAGGCATGTCGTCCACCTGCACCACAGCCAGATCGCTATCCGGATCCGATCCAACCCGGGTCGCTTCACGTACCGTGCCATCGTAAAAAGTGACTTCGATCTTGTCGGCACCATCAACAACGTGGTTGTTGGTAACGATGTGACCATCCTGGTCCCACACGAATCCCGAACCCATTCCCTGGCTGTAGTTCTCCTGTGGTTCTTGAGGGGAAGGTTGGTTAAAGAATGGTATGCCCGGGATTTCAGAAAACCCGGAAGGGACCTCGGTCTTGATAACCACGCGGATGTTAACCACAGAGGGGTTCACCTGCGTATAGGTTGACTCCAAGGTGCCCTCAAGCGCCGCGATGGCACCA
>CAYLOP010000225.1:0-2993 GCA_964385305.1 uncultured Anaerolineaceae bacterium
TCAAGCGACACAACGATTCTCCGCTAACACTTCGTCCAGCAGCGCCAGGAGCCGATCGATATCGACGGGTTTGTTCATGAACGCGTTCGCACCGGCGCGGGTGGCCAAAGGCTGCACGTCTTCCATCGCACATCCGGTGACGATGATCACCGGCATCTGCCGGTGAGAAGGCATCTGTCGCAGGCGGGTCAACGTGTCGTAGCCGTCGAGCTCCGGCATGACCCAGTCCAGCAGCATGGCATCGTAGTCGTGCTCGCCAACTTGCTGGAGCGCTTCGATGCCGTTGCATACCGAGTGGGATTGGATATCGCATAACGTCAATAAACCGGAATGGGTCTTACAGTGGGACGGACTGTCGTCGACGATGAGCAGCTGCATTGGTTTCTCCAAAGTGGGTGTATTGCGGCAGCTTGTTCCACATTTCCAGGGCACGACCTGAGGTGGCGCACAACCGTCGCGCAGCCTCCCTCGTCATGGCCCTCAATCCCCTTCTGCCTATGCTGCTTCATCTCGGTACTGTTTCTCCTCGGCTTTCTATCCTCTGTCTAGGACAGAGACACGATGGGAAACAACGCAATCAGATTTGAAATCCACGAGATCAATACACCGATAACGGCTGAGGCGTTCCGGACCAAGACGACGCAGCTCAAGACCGCATATGATACCGAGACGGGAAGCAGGAGATAGTAGGCGGTGTCATAGCGATCGTAATGACTCCCGATATCGATTTGCATGTTAAACCCCCTCATCGGAGTGGAGTGCCCAGCGCGTTCGCTCACGCCAAAGCAGTTGCCTTCCCGGCGTCCTGATGGCACAATAGCCGCGGTCGACAACATGCGCGTGGCTCACGCTGCGCTCACACCATACCTTTTTGAATTTCACGTTTGGCGACCTCTCCACGTCCGAAAGAGGCCGATGACGGACACACCCAAGAAACCGCTCATCAACCGCCGACTGGCGATCTTCCTGGCGGCGACCTTCTTCATCGAAGCCTCGCGCAGCATGACCATGGTCCAGGTGCCGGTCTACCTGCGTGAGTTGGGCGCGGACATCCGTCAGATCGGACTTTTCTTCACACTTTCGTTGATCTTCCCACTCTTGCTTCGTATCTTTGGCGGATGGATCTCGGACACGATCGGCCGGCTGCGGGCGATGCTGATCGGAAGCCTGGCCGGCGTCTTGACGTACATCGCGTACGCACTTTCCCCATCCTGGGAGACGGCCTTGCTGGCGCCGGCGATGCTGGCCGTGGCCACCGCCCTGACCATCCCCTCGTACTATGCCCACATCGCCGAACAGACCACAGAGGGTACCCGCGGCCGCGTCTTCGGCTTTGCCGAAACCACCCGCATGCTGGCCTGGATCTTCAGCCCTCCCCTGGGAGGCCTGCTGGGGCAGCGCTTCGGCTACCGCACGATGTTCGCCGCCGCCGCAATCGCCGCAGGATTGGCGGCGGTGATCATCCTGTACCTGAACCGGCGCGGGGGGCTTATCTCGGAACCCACCGAAAGCAGACCGAGCCTGGCTTCCCTGGGAAGCTCGCTCCGGCAAATGGTCGCCCTTTCGGTCTCCGGGGGGCTGATCACCTGGATCCTGATCACCGACGGCGCGCGTGACACCGCCGTGAAGCTCTCCTTCGACCTGATGCCGGTTTACCTGACCGACATCGCTCGGCTCACCAAGGGCGACATCGGCCTGCTGGACGGCATCTTCGGGATCGCCTGGGTGCTCACCAGCTTTCCAGCAGGTTGGTTCGTGGATAAGACGAGCGAGCGGACGGCGATCACCATCGGCATCGTGGTGCAGCTGCTCTCGATGGGGGTCTTCGCGCTGGCGGGTGGGTTCTGGGGATTTGCATTCGCGTGGATCCTGCTCGGGATTGGGGGCGCCACGCTCGAGAACGCGTACAGTGCGCTCATCGCCCGGGGCGTGCCGCAGAAAGTGCGCGGCATCACCTACGGTCTGGTGGCGACCAGCCTGGGTCTCTTCACGCTGCCCTTCCCCTGGATCGGCGGCCAGATTTGGGCATGGCTGGGACCGAAGGCGCCCTTCACCCTGACCGTCGTGCTGGGGAGCCTGGCGCTGATTCCTGCATGGACCAAGCTGATCCCCCAGGAAGGGGAGGGCGAGGGCGAGCCGGCGGGAGTCGCCGGTAATCCGAAATAAGGGATCCCGCCGGCGCCGCCTCGGTTTGTCCCCCTGATTCATGAAAATCCAGCTCGTCATCGTCATCCCATCAATCCACGTTCATCGGAACTTTGTCTTCAACGGTGCGCACCTGGCGTGGTGTGTCCACCCCATGCGCTGCTAGGCGACCTGTTCCTCCTCCGATATATGCAGATCCGGCTGCAGCCCTTCCATCGGGCTCGGGATCTGGAGGCGGCTCACCTCCCTTTCCGCTGCACCTACAAGACGATAGGCGATCAAGGCGAACTCGTAGAAGTTGTCCGTCTTAACCTCGCGCAATTGCCGGCGTTCTTCGGGCGAGAAATCGTATTCGACCAGAATTTCGTCGATACGACCCTCGCTGTACGCCTGGTTGATTTTCGGATCGAGCGTTGACCAACCGAGCAATCTGTTTAACGCTTTCATCGACATCCTTCACCTCCCACCTTGATGGATTTGCTGCGTCTGAAAAAGAAAGGCAGCGAGCGCTATCGCTGCCAGGGGAGAAAATCGTTCTACTCTGGGTGTTGCAGTCAAGTCAAGCTTAGTGACCGGTTCCACCACCTTCTATTGGGCTGCGAGCGCTGGTCATGGTAACCTCCTGAGGGTTTTGTTCTCACTCAACAAAAGGTTACTATAGCCACCCTCAAGATTTCCTTAGCGCTGGAAGATAGAAACACGACAAAGGAGAGTTGCCTCGTAGGGCTACGATGCGTTGTAGAGGATAGAACTAAATTTTCGAATGGTTGAAAGCGTTAGATGGGAATATGGATGAAGAGCTCAGATCGAGTATTTCAGGTGATGAGGCGCGTATACAATTCGCGCAT
>CAYLOP010000225.1:3003-3761 GCA_964385305.1 uncultured Anaerolineaceae bacterium
GAGGATGGGACTACATTTTCGAATGGTTGAAAACGTTAGAGGAGAATGTGGATGCGGTGCTCAGATCGCTTTTTTTTAGTTGATGAGGCGCGTATACAGTTCGCGCATCGCCTCGGGAGGATCCACCCCAAGCTCATCCGCCAGGAGACGGATGTATTTTTGGTAGTGACCGATGACCTCGCTTCTGCGATTCAGTTCACCCAACAGCTCGAGATAGGTCATATTGATATCATCACGCAGCGGCGCGATCTTGAGCGCCTGACGCAAACTCTCAAACGCCTTAAGGGGTTGTCCGCGCGCGAGCGATTCTCCAGCGTGTATCGTAAGCAGGTTGAGATATCGCCCCTCAAGCGACTCCCGGCGCTCTAAGACCCAATCCATAGCGAACTCAGGCAAAAAGCTTCCGGCATAAGCATGAATGGCTTCGATCAGGGCGAAAAATCGACGTGGATCACCGGGAAGCATGCGCTCGGCGACGCGCGCGGCCCGTTCAAAGTTGCCGACATCATAATTGGTCAAATACTTTGAATCGATGCTGTAGATCGAACCATCCATCTGGATGATCTCATCGCACGTTGCTCTGCGCACGCTGTGTATCGCCGTGTACAAACTCGATACCTGCCGTCCAACGAGCGTATCGCGCCAGAAAGTCTCCAAAATTACATCACGCTCCACCTGCCCGCGATCAGCCAGGAAATAGAGAAGTTGGCGGGGGAGCGGTTCAAGATCTGTGATGCGCTGACCCTCGTATCGAACCT
>CAYLOP010000226.1:0-3698 GCA_964385305.1 uncultured Anaerolineaceae bacterium
TCTCATTGCCGGCGGATCTTTCCTTTGGCAGGTGCGTGGCGGACGCGTAAGGGACAAGATTACTGCGCTCCCACCCACCCAGCAAAGGAATTTACAGTGGGGGAAGTATGCGCTCGGAATCGCCTTCCTGCTGATACTGCCTCTACTCATGGGCACGTATTTATCCGAGGTCATTAATAACGTGGGGATCTTCGTCCTCATGGGCTTCGGATTGAACATCGTCGTGGGTTTTGCCGGCTTGCTCGACCTGGGATACGTCGCTTTCTTTGCCATTGGCGCCTATACCATGGCGGTTCTCACCTCCGAGAGCGAGCTAGGGATTAGCGGTCTCAGTTTCTGGTCCGCACTGCCCTTCTGTGTGGCTGTCTCCGTCCTTGCCGGAATACTTCTTGGCGTCCCTGTCCTAAAAATGCGCGGAGATTATCTGGCGATTGTCACACTCGGCTTTGGTGAGATCATCCGCATCCTGGCGCTATCCGACCTGCTGAAACCCGTTATTGGTGGCGCCCAGGGTATGCTCCAAATTCCAAAACCTCCGATCGATATCCCTTTCACGAATATCAGCTTCTCCCTCATCAAACCTGGGCAGTTGTACTTCGTCATCCTGGCAGGCTGCTTACTTGCCGCCTTTGTTTCGTGGCGCTTGAGCGGCGCGCGTCTCGGTCGCCAATGGATGGCCGTGCGCGAGGACGAGGATGTGGCAGAGGCGATGGGTATCAATCTGGTTCAAACCAAGCTGCTCGCCTTTGCTATCGGTGCAGCTTTCTCGGGTTTATCAGGCGCCATTTTTGCGAGCAAGCTAACCTCCATCTTCCCGCACAGCTTCAACCTTATGATCTCCATCAACGTCTTATGCCTCATCATCGTCGGCGGCTTGGGAAGCTTACCTGGAGTCGTCGTTGGGGCGCTCATCCTGGTTGGCCTCCCAGAATTGCTGCGCGAGTTTGCGGAATACCGCTTACTGATGTATGGCGCGTTGCTTATTGTGATGATGCTCACCAAACCTGAGGGCTTCTGGCCTTCCCCGGTGAGACGACGCGAACTTCGTCCAGACGAGAACGCATTCGATGAAGTTGTAAGCGTTGTGCCAGAGTCAGGAGATTGATGAAGATGATGGAATCGACTGCCATCCTAACTGCAAGGAATGTCACCAAGAATTTTGGCGGTCTGACGGCCGTGAGCAAGTTCGACTTCGATGTCCCGAAAGACTCGATTGTCAGCATCATCGGCCCAAACGGTGCTGGGAAAACGACCTTCTTCAACTGCATCACGGGCTTCTACTCATTCGATGAAGGTGAGATCGAGTTCAAAAATCAGCTCCTCAACGGTCGCACGCCTGACCAGATCGCACGTACGGGCATCTCCCGCACCTATCAGAATATCCGCCTCTTCGCCAACATGACCGCCATTGAAAACATCCTTGTTGGCATGGAGCCCCAGCTGAAATCACGCTGGCTTGGCGCAGTCTTTAACACGCGTAAAACTGTTAAGGAAGAAGCAAAAGCCGTTGATGATGCGCGCCAAATGCTGAATTTTGTCGGACTGGCGAGTAAAGGCGATCTCCTGGCCAAGAATTTGCCGTACGGCGATCAGCGTCGGCTTGAAATCGCACGCGCACTTGCAAGCCAGCCTACACTACTTCTTCTCGACGAACCGACCGCTGGAATGAACCCGCATGAGTCCGCAGAAATGATGATGTTTATTCGGCGTCTGCGGGATGAGTTGGGGATCACCATCCTGCTCATCGAGCACGACATGCGCGTTGTGATGGGAATCTCCGAGCGCGTCACGGTTCTCGATTATGGATTGGAGATTGCCGAGGGCACACCCAAAGAAATTCAACGCAACCCACGTGTGATCGAAGCCTACCTTGGGCGAGGCGCCGCAACAGGTCTGGGCGCCTCCACTCAATCTTAGCAACCAGGAGCATCTCCCATGCCGATGCTTGAAATACAAGATGTCCACGCCTTCTATGGCAATATCCATGCCTTGAAAGGTATCTCGCTCACCGTTGAAGAAGGTGAGATCGTAACGCTGATCGGCGCCAATGGCGCTGGGAAGAGCACAACATTGAAAGCCATCAGTGGTCTATTGAAACCACGCCAAGGGAAAATCTTCCTCGAGGATGAAGACCTCGAACCCTATCCCGCACACGATATTGTTTTTAAAGGCGTGGCCATGGTCCCAGAAGGCCGAGGTGTCTTTGCACGCCTCACGGTCGGCGAGAATCTAGACATGGGCGCTTTCTGTCGTACGGATCGAGCTGGCATTGCCCAAGATATGGAACGAGTGTTCACGCTGTTTCCTCGACTTGAAGAACGTCGAAGTCAGGTGGCCGGTACGTTAAGCGGCGGCGAGCAGCAAATGCTTGCAACAGCGCGCGCCTTAATGGCTCGCCCCAGATTGCTTCTTATGGACGAACCATCGATGGGGCTGGCTCCCGTGTTGGTCGAGAGCGTATTTGATACGGTCCAAGAGATCAATAAAGAAGGCACGACGATTCTGCTCGTCGAGCAAAATGCGCATATGGCGCTCCAGGTTGCATCGCGAGGCTATGTTCTCCAGACTGGCGAGATCGTCCTAAAGGATACTGCCGAAGGCCTTCGAAACGATCCCATGGTCCAGAAAGCCTATTTGGGGATGGAGTAAGCCAACATCTTCGCACGTCGATCTCAATCCACCAGTGATAGGCGACGAATCGCATTGCGTGATTCGTCGTCCTTTGCTATACAACGAGGTTGGAATCATTACCGTCCAAGTGATATAGCCAAGCATCGCTGCCTTTGCCATGATCATGGAGGGTGAGGAGATTCATGGAATTACGTACCTTATCTTCAGAAGAAGTCCGTAAGGCGTTACCAATGACGATCGCAATCGAAGCGATGAAGGAGGCCTACGCCCAACTCTCCTCTGGAGAAGCAACCGTGCCGCTCCGCTCCCAAATAACCGTAGAGGATCAGGGCGGCATTACGCTTTTTATGCCAGCCTGGTTGCACCGTTCCAATGATATGGCTTTAAAGATCGTCTCGGTGTTCCCTCAAAACAGTATGCATGGGCTGCCTACGATCCACGCTCTCGTCATTGCACTCGACGCCGCTACAGGTCAACCGCTCGCAATATTGGAAGGCGCAACACTTACGGCGATCCGCACAGGAGCAGCCTCCGGTGCAGCAACCGACCTTCTCGCGAACCCGGACGCGTCCAGGGTTGGGCTATTTGGCAGCGGTGTCCAGGCCAGGACCCAGCTCGAAGCGGTATGCACCGTGCGTAGCATCGACCAGGTATGGATTTACAGTTTGGATGAAATTGGCGCGAAATCATTCGTTGAAGAAATGTCCGGTCGCGACCCCGTCCAAGCTCAACTGACGATCGTTGACGATCCGCAGCAAGCTGTGTGCGATGCCGACATCATCTGCACTGCGACAACTTCTTCAACACCTGTTTTCGATGGCTGCGACCTAAAGCCTGGTGTGCACATCAATGCGGTAGGTTCGTTCACACCTGACATGCAAGAGATTGATTGTGATACCATCTTGAAAGCGACTGTTATTGTCGATTCGCGCGTGGCGGCACTCGCTGAGGCGGGTGACTTGATCATACCCATAAAGCAAGGTCTGATCGGAACAGATTGGATTCATGCCGAATTGGGTGAGATCATCACGGGAAAGCTGCCTGGACGCACTCATCCAGAACAAGTA
>CAYLOP010000227.1:0-3630 GCA_964385305.1 uncultured Anaerolineaceae bacterium
CCCCACCAGCCGAGGGTGCTCGCGTTCGTAGTCCTCTTCATAGCGTTCGAGGATCCTTTCGTACAGCGCGGGGACTGTCCTCGCTGTCAGATAGTGGTCGATTCGTTGATCCAATTGCTCATGGACTCCGAACAGGCGCAGCTCCTCCAGCAACAACCGCAAGTATAGCGGGTTAGCCGTATGGGGCGCGTTGGCGATGACTCCAGCACGCGCTTCGCTCAATTCCTTGGTATGCAAGGCGAGGTATTCCGCGATGAGGCGCTTGCGCTCCTCAGGTTCAAGTGCCTCAACCATTAAGGTCAGCCAGGCACGTTTACTAAGTTCATCCAGCGGACGCCCTGGCAGGGTAGAGAGGATCAGGCGGATGTTGGAAGGAATCTCCGCTGGCAACCAAACCAGATCGGGTGCCTGATCTCGATCCTCCAACTGGTTCAGCCCATCCAGAATGAGCACCACGCGACCTCGCGCTGCGGCCATGTGCAGCCAGTTGGCGAAAGCCGCCCGTAATGCGGCGGGTTGGTCGGGGAGGTCGCTCTCGAGATCAAAGTACCTCATGAACTCGCCGATCACCCGCCGAAGCATCGCCATCCAATCCGCGCTGGAAGTCGTCGAACCGATGAAGTGCATCAGGAGGAAGTCGTCGGGTCGTCGCTGGCGGTAGTGCGTTGCCCAATTGGCGAGCAAGGCTGACTTGCCCATACCTGGCTCGCCAAGCACCACCAGCGGAGGCCCATCGCCACCCGCATGGGCATCCAGGCGGTCGATGTAGGCCTGCCTGCCAACGTAGACCCTGGTCCGGCTGGCGGCAAAGCTCTCATGCTCGGCAGCCTCACGATCAAGCGGAGCGGGTTGAGAGCCTTCCGGGTAGAGGCGTTCGATAACCTCCGCCAGGTCTTGCATCACCCACTCACCGAGCTGCTTGGGGTCGCGGTAGTTCTTACGAACCGAGAAACCGCTGTCGCAAATACGGTCCTTGAGTGCGTTGAGCTTCTCCCGGCGGGCTTCCGCGCGTCGGGTAGCCTCTTCTTCTCCGTATTTCTCGATCTCTTCGAACGTCGGCTCTTCCCGAAACTGCGCACGCTGCTCTTTGGGTAGGGTCTCGATGGTGTCAGGATCGCGAAAATAGAAGAAGGCGTGCTCCGCCATCTCGGGGTTATTCAACACCCCATGTAGGATCTCCAATTCGGTGACCGATCGATCGAGATGTTCCGCTAACCACGGTTCGCGTTCGATCAAATCCCCCGGGATTTCATCGGGTACCCAGCCGTAGCGTTCCCCCAGCAGACCTATGAAGTATGGTCGGCAGCGGTAAATCTCGTTCAGACAGATCGGGAGCACTTTGCCCTCTTCCGTCTGTTCCTCGGTGATGCCCCAGCGTAAGTCGACTTCCCCCCAAATCACCCCCCTCTGCTCGCATAGCCTGCGCAGTTGTGGGAAAATAAATTTGGTGAGTTCATCTCTCTCAGCTTGCATGTCACGGAAGGTTGACGAGATAAAAACCCGTATAAAACGCGAGGGCGGCGGTTTATCCACTGAATCTCATTCCGATCTCTTTAGCTCGGTCGGGCTCTGGTCGTTAGTGCAGTCTTCCTTGAGTCTCGTCCTCACTCTTTCTCATGGCTTTTCTGCCACGCCGCTATAATCCAACTCGTCTGGCAGCCAACGAGTTCTCCTGAGAGATCGATATGAGCTGCTTGGACAAGAGGCTCAAGATCGACAAGCGGTCCTTCGATGAAGCGTGACGCTAAAGGAAGTAAGCCCTTTGCATTGGATTTGCTTAGGGCTTCTCTCACGTCGGCGATTTTTGCAGCGTCGAAGGATTCAATAGCAATGCAATATTGATTCGCGCGTCCTGCGAGGGTCGCACTTGTGTCCCCGTCACTGAGCGAACACCCGGCGATCTGTTCTGTGTCGATGGCATTGAAGAAGATCTGATAAGCGGCATAACCATAGAGCCCGCTCTCGAGTTCATCGATATCGAATAGAATGCCAATCTTTTCCATGGTTGACTCCTATAGTTTGAAGTATGCCCACGCAAGATGTCCTCGTGGTCAGGTTAACAGAGGCTCGAGCAGCGCGATAACCTTGAAGGATCGTTATGCTTTGTTTTGCTGCCGTGTTTTCCTTTCGCCCAGGGTACTAACATCGTGGCTCCGGAATCAGGTTTCGAGTATCGGCAAAATTCACATTTGGTTGAGACAGGGTAGGATGAGTACGTGGTGGGGGAGATGTCCATGCATCTATGCTTCCCGCATACATCTGCAGTCGTAACATGCAATGAATGCAATCCGCAGAGCGATTTTGAGTTCAGCCTCCCTCTCGTACTTTCGCCTGCCTTTCAATATTCTCAATCCAGTTTGTTCATCAGCAGTTCGCGCCACTCCCGAGGTGGTCGCAACACGAGCTTGGGTTAGAGCCCAAACACAAACGCGAACAGAGGCAACCCGCTGATGACGACCCCAATGATGCCCAGAAACCCCCGACCGATTCCCACTCCACGGTATCCAAGACCATGGATCCCTCGTTTGATCCATGCCTTGTTGGTGACCCGTGCCGTAAGAAAACCGAGGCCTAGGGCGACATAGAAAGCGATGCAGTTGATAGAGCCAAGATTTTGAGAATCCAGAACAGGGAATAGCGTTCTCAACATCAGCACGACTAGGTACGCGGCATTGAAACCGATTCCGTCGGCAACGCCTATGATGAGCCCCACCACGAAGCCGTTATTCACTCACGCGTAGGAGTTGCTACCCAATTCCATCCGCGATCCGCTCAAGCTCGTTCATCGAGCGCTCAAGCTGTTGGATCCCGTTGCTGTCAAGCACCGCGGTCATCAAGCCAACAAACGCCGGTTTCTGCGTAGCCCTTACAAGATTCTTAAGACCATTGGCTATCTGCTGCTTAGTAATGGGATTCCCATGAGGGTCTAAGCCTTTTTTCAAGGCTGCGACGGCTTCATCGATGTTGCGGCAGATGATGGGTATCTGCTCTTGAGCCTGAGCCACCCCACCCCCAGAGACGTGAACCGATACCGGGAATTGCTCGGGCAATCTAGAAATTCTTTCTTTGAGATCGATCAATTGCTTCGCTTTATCGGACTTGGCTTTCTTTGCGCCACCGAGGAGGCGATCAAAGATGCTCATCTTCCTGCTCCTCTCTCTTGACACTCATATCCCTGGAGAATGGGACGCAGCGGAACGACCCCGCGCCGCCGGTCCTGCCGCAATGACGAAGTCGGTCAAAGGGTCGCCTTCAAGAGATTCACACATCTTGGATTACCAGGTCGCGGCATCGGATCTTCCCATATGCTTGATTTTCGCGCATTATGATTGATCTTCAAAGTCTAAAAACCTGCCGCATCCACGATCCGCCGAGTAGCATCCTGGTCCTTCGGCACGCTTTGTGAGCGTGAAACGAAGTAAACGCTAAGGAGAGCCCGCGTAGAAGGTTAATGCAAATGAGAATGGTGGGGTAAAAACTGAAGCACAGGCTTGCTCAACATTAGTCAAACCGTAGATCGGCCATAAACCGACTGGTGAGAGGCTCACAGCTGCAAGTACACGGCAATTAAATCATTGCGGTCAACAGCGGACTTTAGGGATCTCTATTCGCCATCGAACAGGTCCTCGG
>CAYLOP010000228.1:0-3590 GCA_964385305.1 uncultured Anaerolineaceae bacterium
CATCTTCGAACGCCCCGTGCTGGTGGAAATCCCAAAGGGGGAGTTTGAGAAGATTACGGTGGAGGAGCTTCAGGTCCAAGAGAAGGAGCTGGCTGAGGCCGATGTCTTGTTGATCTACACCGGTCACTCAAAGATCCGCAAGCAAGACCCGGAGCGCTTTGTGGCCAATCAACCAAGCTTCACGCTGGAAGCCGCCAACTATCTGGTCGATAACTTCGACATCCGTGCTTTTGGCATCGACACTATCGGGATTGAGAACATCCCGGAGGGGAAGGCTGGTTCGCCCGTCCAGTTCCCGATTCATAAGACTTTCCTACTGAAGAAGAAACAAAAAAACTTTGTGATCGAGGATCTCAACCTCGCGCTGCTTTTAGGTAAGAAGATCCGCCGCTTCTATGCTATTCCTCTTCGCTTATATGGTATCGAGGCGATGCCAGTGACCGCCTTCGCAGAAGTGGAAGGCTGAGAGATGTACGCCGAACATGTAGGACTGTACGCCGGCGACCCGGTGGAATTGGCCAAATGGTACATCGAGATGCTGGGTTTCGAAGTGATTCGCACCCTGGAGAAGGAAGGAAGACCACCGATCTACTTCCTGAGGGGAAATCAGGGCCTGGTCATTGAGATTCTGCCAACCGGCGCGGCACGCCCAGCCAGGGAGCTTTCTGATCCAGGCTACAGCCATATTGGGCTGATTGTGGAAGACTTCGATCAAGCGGCTTCGTCCCTGCAGTCGAAAGGCGTTTCGCTCTTCAATGTCCGCCAAACCAGCAACGGGTGGACCATCGGCTACTTTGACGATCCAGAGGGAAACCGATTGGAAATCGTCTACAGACCGCAGTGAGGAAGGGTTGGCGATGAGTGTACAGAGCATCGTGATTTTCCCGCGCAATTGCCGAGGCTGCCGTAGTTGCCAGCTTGCCTGTTCCTTTGCCCGGCACGGCGTTTTCAATCCCTCCAAGTCAGTCATCGTGATGGAGCGGGATGTAGAAACGGAGCATATGGCACCGGCGATCCTCCCGCGGAGTTGTGACCTATGCGGCGGAGATCCCGCCTGTGTGAAAGCTTGCCCTTATGAAGCAATGGTTGGTAACACCAACCCCAGCGAATACAAGATCCTGATAAAAGCCTGATTGCGAAGCCTTGAAAGGGGCTGCCTATGCCTCGACCAAGCCATTGGACGGTGCACGTCGATTTAAGCTCAGGAAAGGTGACCAGAGAACCGGTTGCAGAGCAGATAGATCAAACCCTTATCGGAGGGAGCGGGGTTGGCTGGAAGCTGGCGGCAGAACATCTTGCGGCCGGGGTTGATCCACTATCCCCAGACAACCTGATCATCATCAACCCCGGCCTCTTTGTAGGGACGCTGACGCCGGGCACGCCCAAGACCACGGTGATCACCAAATTCCCGACCTATGCCTCAGAAGACGGGCGCTTCTATGTGGGAGCCAGCACCTGTGGCGGCAGGTTCTTTGGCATCGCCCTCAATCAGGCGGCCTGCCAGCACCTGGTCATCTCGGGCAAGGCACCATCCCCGGTTTACCTGAGGATTCGGGACGACTGCATTCAACTCGTCGATGCTGAGGATTTGTGGGGCAAAGGAATTCAGCACGTCACCAATGAGCTCGTTCGGAGGGAAGGACCAGAGACAGGCACAATGGTCATCGGAACAGCCGGGGAAAACCTGGTTCGGAATTCCCTCACTATAGTGGATAAAGCCAACTCGCTGGGACGCGGGGGGATTGGCGCCATCATGGGCTCCAAAAACCTGAAGGCGATTGCGGTGAACGGGACCGGGGACGTCGAGGTCGCCCGCCCGCAGGAATTCTTCGATTACGCTCAGGAGCTTAGGGAACGGGTCTATCAATGGCCGAAGAGACCACACTGGATCAAGCTGGGTCTGGCTGCGGGGTGGGACACGTTCAAGCACACACAGTATCCTGGCATTTGGTCCAAGGAGGAGTGGGACGAGTTGTATGGCGAAAAAACCCGCCTGCAAACCGTGGAAGAAGTGATCGCCTGCAACTCCTGTATCCTGTCTTGCCGGCTAAAGTGGAAAATCAAAGGGGGCGAGTTCGACGGTGAAATCGGGTACGGATCGCCGTTCAGCAAGAGCGCCACATCAGGGATGCTCCTGGGAGTGAAGGATTTCCGCAAGATGGTCCATCTTGTGGCGGATGCGAATGCGAATACAGGCCTGGACTTCTATACCACCACCCGGATCATAGACTTCGCCACCCTGATGTATGAGACGGGGGAGCTGACCAAAGAGGACACGGGCGGGATTGAGCTACGCCGAGATTACGACACCTATCACCAACTCTATAACATGATGGCCAAGCGAGAGGGGTTCGGCGGAATCTTGGCGGACGGCTGGTTCCGGTTGAAGAATGAGTTCGGCCTCGATCCTCAGAACTATCGATATTCCGGATTCTGCAAGGGGATGGACTTCATCTACGACGCTCGGCCTTCGAATTTGCACCCGCTCATGATGTCCTTCTTCACCCGACCACGGCCCCACCATGGCGGATCGCACACTCGTACGAACAGCCGCAACAAGACCCTGGAAGAGATCAGGGAGCAAGTTGAGGCCTGGGGACTGGAGAAGAATACCATCGATCGCATCTTCACGGAGACGGCCTACTCAGGAAAGTTCAACGTCGGCCGCTATACAAAGCACATGGAAGACATGATGCGGGTCAAGAACTCCCTGGGGCTCTGCGCTATCTTCTCCTACCAGGGGCTGATCTTCGGTACCGATCTGGCTAAGCTTTATAACGCTTCCACAGGAGAAGACCTGACGCCCGGCGAAATGATCAAGCGAGGGGAGAGGGTCAGCAACCTTGCCAAGCTGGTCAACGTCAGGGAAGGCTTTACCCGGAAGGACGATAGAGTCCCCGGATTATGGTTCCACCCCATGCACTCACCCGAGGGCACGATCGAGACCCACGACTACTTCAACACCAAGGTGATCGAGAAGGAAGATGCCGAGCAGATGTTAGACGACTACTACGATGAGCGCGGTTGGGATATCGCCAAAGGAACGCCAACACAAGAAAAACTCAAAGAACTCGGGTTGGAAAAATACGCCAACTAACAAAACCACAACACGATTGTTTGATGGAGGATTAGGTCTATGTTCAAACTTCAAGGCGTCGTACCCCCGATGATCACCCCATTCGATCAGCAAGGGGAGCTTGATGTGACCAAGTTGGAGCAACTGGTCGACTTCCTAAGCGAACGCGTGAACGGCTTGTTCATTTGCGGGTCCTATGGGTCAGGACCTTTGATGAATGTAGATGAGAGAAAGAAAGTCGCTGAGGTATGTGTGAAGGTTTCCGATGGAAGGGTTAAGGTCATCGCCCACACCGGCACGACCAACACCAGGGACACTGTGGAGCTCACCCGGCACGCAGAGGAAGTGGGCTGTGACGGTGCAGCCGCGGTTGGTCCCTACTATTACCACCACGGCAAGGACGGCATATTGGCTTTCTATGAAGGAATGCTCGGGGCGGTTTCGTCCGGCTTTCCGATCTACCTCTATCACAATCCAACTTTCTCAGGGTATGAGACCCCTCTGGATGTCCTCA
>CAYLOP010000229.1:0-3557 GCA_964385305.1 uncultured Anaerolineaceae bacterium
GCGTCGATCGCCCGGCAGGTGTTGCTCGATGCGGCATCCCCCGATCTTCATGCGGGCATCCAAGGCGGAATTCACGCTATGCGCACCCTTCACCTGGAGGGCTACGGTATCTCGGACACCAGCCCAGAGGACGCCCAACTTCAATTTCCATTGGAGAAGGTGGCGCAAGCATTGGCTGAAAACGCCACGCCGCTCTCGTCAGCGCCCATTCAAGATCCGGTCCAATACCTGCTGGCCGTTCCAGAGGCAGGGACCACGCGCGTCGCACCGGGCTTCTGGACGATCCTTGAAGACCGCTACACAGGATCGTTGAGCGAGCTTGCACAGCGCATCGTCCTGGATGGTTATCAAAGCGCCCTGAAAGATGTGCCGATCGGAAAATTCGGCGCCCTGGTCACGGTGGACCGGCGTGAGATCGAGGCGCTCCACAGCATGCAAAGCCTGATCTTCGAATATGCGGAACTCCCACAGAAGCGCCCGCTCACAATCGCTGTCTTCGGACCGCCGGGTTCTGGCAAATCCTTCGCCGTAACCCAGGTCGCCAAGAACGCCCGTCCGGAAGAGATCGCGGTGCTCAGCTTCAACATCTCACAGTTCGGTCACTCCGATGAGTTGCTGGATGCTCTCCACCAGGTGCGCGATGTCGGCCTTGCAGGCAAATTGCCACTCGTCTTCTGGGACGAGTTCGACACATCCCTGGGCGATAAGCGGCTGGGCTGGCTGCGCTATTTCCTCGCACCGATGCAGGATGGCGCCTTCCAGGAAGGTCAGATCACCCACCCCATCGGTCGCGCCATCTTCGTCTTCGCCGGTGGTACGAGCCACCGCATGCAGGAGTTCGGCGCCGACCTCGAAGAGGGTGAAGCGCGCGCGGTGAAACTTCCAGATTTCATCAGCCGCCTGAAAGGCTACTTGAACGTCCTTGGCCCCAATCCGATCGCAGATGAGATCGACCCATACTACATCATCCGCCGCGCCTTGATCCTGCGCGTGCTCTTCGAACTCAACGTGCCGCAGATCATCCACGAGGATGGCGGCGTCCGGCACGTGGACATCGACCGCGGCATCCTGCGCGCCTTTCTAGAAGCCCGGCGTTACAAGCACGGCGTACGCTCGATCGAGACCATCATCACCATGAGCATGCTGGCCGGCCAGCATTCCTTCGAGCGCTCGAACCTCCCGCCGGAGGATCAACTGAACCTGCACGTGGAAGGTCTCGAGTTCCTATCCCTTGTGCAGCAGATGAACCTTCAAGGAGAGCTTCTAGAGAAATTAGCCGAAGCCGCCCACGAAGTCTTCTGCGAGGGCTTGACCGCCCGTGGATACCAATACGGCTCCGACACCGATGAAACGAAAAAAACGCATCGCGAATTGCTCCCCTACGTAGAGCTTACAGAGGACATCAAAGAAAGCAATCGGAACAACGTTCGGGACATCCCCAACAAACTGACCGTGGCGGGCTACGTAATGGTACCTGCCCGCAGCAATGAACCGCCTTTCGACTTCCCTGGGGACGATCTCGAGTTGTTGGCGAAATTGGAGCACGAGCGCTGGATGAGGGAGAAGATTGAGGCCGGATGGTCCCACGCTGCTGTGACCGACAAAGCTGCCAAGCTGCACCAAGCCTTGGTGGATTGGGAACAGCTTCCAGAGACTGAGAAGGAAAAGGATCGCGAGCTGGTGCGCGGCATCCCACGCATCCTGGCAAAAGCCGGGTACGCGATTGTGAAGTCTTAGGTCGGTCGTGCGAGTCACAGTATGATGCCCAAGCCAAACAAGGAAGAACTCATCGTCGGTGTCACCGGCCATCGACGCCTGGTGGATCTGGAGCGGATCAAATGCGGTGTGGATGAAGCCCTCAGCAAGATCCAAGCCGCCTACCTTCCGGATCGGGTGACCTTGCTCTCACCGCTCGCAGAGGGCGCCGATCGGCTGGTTGTAAAACAATGGCTACCACGACCCACCGTTCGACTGGTCGCGCTGCTCCCACTCCCGGTGGAAGACTATATGGAAGATTTTAGCAGGCTGGAATCCCGGCGCGAATTCCAAGTCCTTCTCAAACAAGCGGAAGAGGTTATCACCTTACCCCCCTGCGCCGATCGCAACGAGGCCTATCTGAACGCCGGTCGCTATCTCGTCGAACACTGCGACGTCTTGCTGGCCATTTGGAATGGGCGAGCCGCACGCGGTGTTGGCGGTACGGGCGAAATCGTCCAACTGGCTCGGGAACGCGGCACCCCGCTCGCCTGGGTTTTCGCCAGCAATGGCAACGCATTTGAGCACACACCTCCAGGAACCAGCGAGCACGATGGCAGCGTGCGGATCGAACGCTTTCCCGCACGGAGCTGAAATTGCACATAGGTTGAAGCATGGTTGACAATTCAAACCCACACCTAGCGGAGATGCGCGATCCTCATCCAGGTAGGAGTAGAGGGTGGACATCCAGCCTGTACACTCTTGCCCGCGTGCTGCAGAGCAGATCGTGGATTCTTATCGGTGCTCTTTGGGTGGGCGCCCTCGCTCTCGGATACATCGGGCTTCTCCGGTATAGCCTAACGGTCGGGAACTCGCGTACCGTAAGGGATCTTTTTTACCTTCTCCTGCAGCTTGTGACCCTCGAATCCGGCGCGGTTGAGGGGGCTGTCCCTTGGGAGCTCGAGATCGCACGTTTCGTACTCCCGGCACTGGCTGCGATCACTGTCGTCCAAGCCCTGGCTGTCCTATTTCACGAGCAAGCCCAGTTGTTCTCGCTACGCACCATCCGAGATCACATCGTGATCTGCGGGCTCAGCCGAAAAGGTCTGTTGCTCGCGAAGGGTTTCTTGGAATCAACGCAGCGCGTGGTCATCATCGAATTGGATGAAGCCAACGATTTCATCGAACTGTGTAAGGCGCGCGGCGCGATCGTCCTGACCGGCGATGCCACCGATCGGTCCCTCCTCGAGCAGGCCACCACCCACCGCGCACGATGCCTGATCGCGGTTTGTGATGACGACGGCGTCAACGCTGAGATCGCCGTTCAGGCACAGGCTGTAGTTGCCTCAAGGTTGCAATCCCCCCTAACGTGCATCGTACACATCGTCGACCCACAGCTTTGCGACCTCTTGCGTGAGAAGGAGATCGCCAGCGCTGAGTTTGATGCGCTCCGGCTCGAGCTTTTCAACATCTATTTTCGCGGTGCCAAGTTGATGTGGGAGGCGTTCGTAAACGCCTCAGAGAGAGCACAAAAGGCCGAATCACCTCCGCACGTGCTTGTTGTCGGATTGGGAAAGCTGGGGGAGAACCTGGTCATCCATGCCGCCCGGAACTGGCAGACGCTGGATACAAATACCAATCGGAGATTGCGGGTCACGGTTGTTGACCGTGAGGCGGATTGGAAATGTGAGGCGCTGACGGTCCGTTACCCACAGCTCGAGAAAAATTGTGATTTGAAGGCGAACTCACTGGACGTCAAATCGCCCGAGTTCTACGGAGCAACTTTTTTCAACCAACCCCCGGGCGAACTCGATCTTGACGCAGCCTTCATCTGCCTGGACGACGACTCGCTTGGCCTGAGC
>CAYLOP010000230.1:0-3526 GCA_964385305.1 uncultured Anaerolineaceae bacterium
CGCTAGCTCATCGTCCAACGTGCGCACGACCATGTCCACATCATCGGCGGTCAGAACCATGGGTGGTTTGATCTTGATGACATTGTGCAGCGGGCCGTCGGTGCTGAGCAGCATGCCGCGCGCCTGCATGCGATTGACCAGCTCGTCTGCCTCCTGCGCAGCCGGCTCAAGAGTCTCCCGGTCCCGCACCAGCTCCACACCGATGAACAAACCTGCGCCTCGCACCTCACCAATGAGGGAGTGATCGGCTATGAGGCCGCGTAAACCCTCGCGCAGGCGGGTGCCCATCGCGAGCGCATGCTCCTGCAGGCGCTCGTCATGGATCACATCGAGCACCGCCAATCCGATCGCACAAGACACCGGGTTGCCACCGAAGGTGGAGAAGTACTCCATCCCGGTAGCGAAGGACTCAGCGATCTCACGCGAGGTCACGACTGCCGCCATCGGGTGACCGTTGCCGATTGGTTTGCCCATGACGACGATGTCGGGAACCACGCCCTGCAATTCGAAGCCCCAGAAGTGCGTACCGACCCGCCCAAAGCCGATCTGCACCTCGTCGGCAATGCACACGCCGCCTGCTGCGCGGACGTGAGTGAAAGCCGTCTCGAGATAGCCTTCCGGCGGGATGATCTGGCCACCGCAAGAAAGGATCGGCTCGACGATGAACCCCGCGATGGGGGAATTTGCCTCGGCGATAACGCGCCCCACCTCGTCGCCATACGCGACGCCGGTCTCGCGACCGTGCCCTTTATGCATACCGCGATAGGCATCCGGCATGGGGACGACATGTGCCCACGGCGCCGGCTGACCGGAGCCGCCCGGACCCATGAACTTGTAAGGGCTGATCTCGATCATGCGGGCGGTGTTCCCATGATAAGCACCGTCCAAAACCAGAATGTCGCGCCGGCCGGTGTGGAGCATCGCCAACCGCAGCGCAAGCTCGTTCGCCTCGCTGCCCGAGTTGACGAAGAAACAGGTGTTGAGTGGTTCGGGCAAGGTAGCGCACAGGCGCTCCGCGTATTCCGTGAGCCCATCGTAAAGGTAGCGCGTATTGGTGTTGAGGCGCGCCATCTGGCGCTGACCCGCCTCGACCACGCGCGGGTGGCAGTGCCCGACGTGGCAGACGTTGTTGACCAGGTCGAGAAAGGGATGCCCACGATCGTCGTAGAGGTACTGGCCCGCCCCGCGCACCATCTTGAGCGGCTTATGGTAGGCGACTGAAAGTGTGCGGCTGATGTGGTGCCCTCGCTTCTCGAGCAGCACATCGATCGGCGCGCCATGCTCGCGCGGGGGTTCGAGATCGATACCTGCAGCGAGCTGTGCACCCGCATCCACTGGATCGATCGCGGAGAGCCGTTCAAGCAGCTTCCAGGCGCGCGCCTCGGTGACGAACCAGGTCGGATGAGCGGGGTCGATCTGACGGCGTTCTGCGGCGACCGTGATCGTGATGCATAGCCGCCCGCAGACCAGCGGGTATAGGACAGCGAACTCATCTTCCGAGAGCGGTCGGAGCGCATGATAGCCGGCGACGACCTTGGCGCCGGCGCGCAGGGGATCGGGCTGGTCGAGCATGACGTAGGCGAGAGCGGTGGCGAGCTCACAAACGGTCGGGTTGTGGGTGCAGTCGCCAAAGTCGAGCAGGCCTGAGACACGCCCGTCTTGTACCAACACATTCTCGTCGTTGGCGTCTCCGTGGATGATGGAGTAGGGTAGGGCCTGAAGTTGTTGGACGGCGCAGGCGGCGTAGAAGTGGAACATCCACTCCGCAATGCGACGCTGCGCTGGATCGTCTACAAGCGCAACCTTCCTGCGATGCTGTGCGGCTGCGGCCAGATCCCAGCGATGCGACCGGTGGGCGGCTGGATGCTCGAAATCAGCAAGCGCCAGGTCGAGTGCTCCGAGCATGCGTCCGAGATCGCGAAGCTGCTCCGGACCTGCCCGGCTGGCTTCACACCACGGCGTACCCGTTACGAACTCGAACAGGCGCGCCTGTAAGCGTGTGCCGTCTGCCATGCGAAAGACTGTCTCGGTTGTTCCTGTCCGCGTCGTGACGAGGCGCGGCATGTCTAGGTCGATGCCCGCGGCGTGAACATGCTCGATCGCAAGATGCTCTAACTCGAGCATCTCGTTCGAGAACGCTTCGCCCGTGAGTTTGAGCACGTAGCGCACGCCGTCTTCCGTTTCGATCTGGAAGTTTTCGTTCTCGCCAGGCAGGCGGGAGATGTGACCGGTCAGGTCGTACTCGTTAGCACAGAGCTCAGCGACTTGATCCAAAGTGGGATTGGTTTTCATGTACCGTACTCCAATTGCATTTCCTGCGAACGATCCTTTGTAGGGTGCCTCTGAGTTGCCTCACCGCATCGGGCTTCGATTCCGTTGTGAAGCGCTCTGGCTCCCATCACCCCAACATGATACAGGAACTTGGATAAAGATTCGAGGCTCCTGACCAAACGGCGCTTGCATGGCCACCATGAAAGTGAAGATGAGATCCAAGTGTCGTTCCATGCGGTACATGTGAAACGGCAGGAAGGGACCACAAATGAAATAGCGCCCGATTAGACGGGCGCTGTTCAGTCAGAGGAAATCTTCGGTGGACAGCATATATCCGCCTATTTTAAGAGATGAGCCCCCAGATCACGTGCCACACCACATCCGTCCAGAAGTGGATCCCCACTGCAGCCAGGAAGCCGTAGCGCCGCAGGTAATCCGCCGCGAAGAGCGAGAGCGTGCCGTTCAGCAGCACGATCTCGGCCAGAAGGATCGACGGGACTTCTTGGATGGTTCCCACGCCCAGGATGAACATTACCGCTGGCAGGTGACCGAACGCGAAGACCAGCGCCGATAGCACGCTAACGACCCAGAAGACGACCCGCTGCCCTCGGCCCCGTAGGACGACAAACCCGATCAGCCAAACCCAGAACGAGACGAAGAAGAGACGAAAGATGGCCTCCTCACCGATCCCCGCGGCCGCGGAGGCGACCAGCGAGGTTGGGAAGGGCGGGTGGGCCAGCACATCGAGGGGCAACAGTCGCCTCGCGAGAACGTCGACGGCAATGAAGAAGACCCCCATGCACGCGCCGGCCAACGCAGGCACGACGAATCGTTCATGGTTGGAGACATCCGCATCCCAAAGATCGGCGAACCCGACCTTCTGTGACAGCCGCAAGCCGAGGTAGCCCAGGCCGCCGTAGACGACGAATATGATGCCTGCCGTAACCAGCGCCAAGATGGGTTTGGAAGCTGGAAGCTCCTGCTCAGGCAGCGTGGAGGGGAATTCGCCTTGCGGTAGGAAGACGTTCAGCGCGCTCAGGATCGCCAGAATGACGATGAGTACGATGAAGATGCGGGTCGATCGTGATATCCGGTGCATCGCTATGCTCCTCTCGCTTGGTCAATTGTGCTGGACAATGACCGCGGGGTCATCGGCTCTCAACACGCAACGTAGCGGCGATGGTCTCAGCCCAGGTGCGGATGACGTCCCAATCGCGGAAATCGCCGACCGGCGCCTTAATGCCCTTGACGAGCA
>CAYLOP010000231.1:0-3420 GCA_964385305.1 uncultured Anaerolineaceae bacterium
TCACTTTGTAATCGCCAAGCGGGAAAACGGGGACCATCTTTTCCTCAATCCACTTCAACGCATCCAGCGGCGTCATGCCCCAGTTCGTCGAGCAGCTGGAAAGCAATTCAACCATCGAGAAACCGAGGCCTTGCTTCTGAACTTCGAACGCCTGGCGAATGGCTTTCTTGGCTTTACGGATGTTTGGTACATCATGCAAGCTGCGACGCACAATGTACGCCGCGCCATCGAGTTGGGAGAGAATCTCGCACATTTTGAGCGGGAATCCGTGCATCTCAACATCGCGCCCTAACGGCGTCGAGGTCGTCTTTTGACCTGGCAGCGTCGTGGGCGCCATCTGCCCGCCGGTCATGCCGTAAATGGCGTTGTTGATGAAGATCACGGTGATGTTCTCACCCCTTCCAGCAGCGTGCAGGATCTCAGCCGCGCCGATGGAGGCCAGATCACCGTCTCCCTGGTAGGTGAACACCAGCTTGCCGGGGCTGACACGCTTCATGCCCGTCGCCATCGCCGGCGCCCTGCCGTGTGCGGCTTCGGCGAAATCCATGTTGAAGAAATCATATGCGAAGACCGCACAGCCTACCGGTGCGATGCCGATTGTATTCTCGCGCACGCCCATCTCATCGATCACCTCCGCAATCAGCCGGTGGGCCACACCATGCGTGCACCCCGGGCAGTACGTCGTACCGATCTTCGCCAGGCTCTCGGGCTTGGTGTAAATCAGGGATTCGACCATTTCTTTGTCTGTCATCTCGAGGTCTCCCCTCCTAGGCCTTCTCGCCGAGCGTCGCATGGATCTTGTGGATTTCATCCAGGACTTCATCGGGCAGCGGTATGATGCCCCCCATCCTGCCGTAGAAGCTGATGGGAATCTTGCCCTTCACAGCCAGCTTCACGTCCTCAATCATCTGGCCGCCGTTCATCTCCACCACGAGGATCGCCTTGACCTCGTCTGCGAGCTTTTCCACCCGCTCGTAAGGATAGGGGAAGAGGCTGATCGGCCGCATCAACCCGACCTTGATCCCTTCCTCCCGGGCAGCCTTCACAGCCGATTGCGCGATCCGGCCGGACGTTCCGAAAGCCACAACCGCGATCTCCGCGTCTTCGAGGAGCATGTCGCGGTGGCGCTTCTCGTTGGCCACGACCTCAGCCTGCTTGTCCATCAATTTGAAATTGAAAACTTCTTCCTTGACAGGATCGATGTAGATCGAGCTGATGATGTTTGGATCTCTGCCTTTAGCGCCCGTGAGCGCCCACGATGGTCTCTCTTCGAACTTTCGCACCGCACGCATGGGCGGCAACTCTGCAGCCTCCATCATCTGACCCATGCTTCCGTCTGCCAGAACGACGACGATGCAGCGGTACTTCTCAGCAAGATCGAAGGCTTCCACGGTGAGATCGATCAATTCCTGGATGGAAGCCGGCGCCAGGACGATCGGGTGGTAATCTCCGTGCCCCCCGCCCTTCACGATCTGGTTGTAATCGCCTTGGGAGGGCGAGATGTTGCCAAGGCCTGGCCCGCCGCGCATGATGTCCACCAACACGACCGGCACCTCGGAACCTGCGATATAGGAGAGCCCTTCCATCATCAAGCTTACGCCCGGGCTGGAAGATGAGCTCATCACCCGCACGCCCGCGCACGCGGCGCCGTAAACCATGTTGATCGCCGCCACCTCGCTCTCCGCCTGTAAAAACGTACGCCCCAGCTCTGGCATGCGCTTGGACATGTGTTCCAGCGCTTCCGTCTGAGGCGTGATGGGGTAGCCAAAATAGGCTTCACACCCTGCCCGAATCGCCGCCTCCGCGAAGGCGACGTTTCCTTTCAGCAATTCTTTGGCCACGTCAACTTCCCTTCTACGCCAGTGGCGACTTGACTTTATCTTCCGGGACGAGGCGATAAACAGTGATCGCGGCATCTGGGCATATCACGGCGCAGATCGCACAACCGGTGCATTCCCCTTCGGGATCCACCAATTCCGCAGGATGGTAACCCTTCGGTGTAAAGCGATCCATCGCCATGTGGATTAGATTCTTGGGGCATACAGTTGTGCACAATTCGCACCCCTTGCAGAGCGTCTCATCAACGACGATGCGCCCTTTGGCCATGCCTTACCTCCTTCTTGGTTCTGTTTTCAGCATACTTCCCTCGGTCAGAACCGCTCAGTGCAAATTTTCCTAGCTCTCTCAAACAATCTTCCTTATACGAGCAGGGTCCCATCCCGGTCATGGCATGTGCATGCACGCTCATCGATTCTTCAGCAGGGACATACTTCAAATGCTCATCATATGAAGTAAAGGCGCGGAAATCGGGTAAACCATCCGGAAACGCCGAGATGCGCCGCTCCATGAACAGCGCATAGGGTACCAAAATCGTGGCACGAGAAGACCACCACAGGCTCATATTTTACCCCTTAATGAAATCTCTCGTGGGTCGTGCACCCCGATCCCCTTGCCAACAGCTCAATATTCCTACCTTCTTTATCCTATTTTACCGCGTGTGGCGGGCCATGTCGGCATCATGCGATCCCTTAGATCAGCTTGCCATCGTCCAATAGGATCGCTCCGTGCTGACAGGCTGACCTCATATTGTAAGATGCCATCTATGGATTGCCGCCCCTCTCCTGGTGAGTCGAAAGGTATCCTATCGCCATCCCTGCCCATTGCTCGCTCGTCCCAATGCGAGGTTTGTGATGCAGACGTAGATTTGCTATCATGATGCTGTACATACGATGGAACGAACGTTCCGCACTTCCATCAACAGACCAACCAGAGGAGAGATTCCAATATGAGCGGTGAGAGCGAGTTTCATAAAAAACCGGTCAGCACGCGTGAGTGGTACGACTTCGTCGGCCTACTCAGCGACGTCCTGCCCGGTATGCACCTTGGCGGCGAAAGCGCCACGCACGACTTGCTGGCGCTGTGCCAGCTCGATCGCCTCACCCGCGTTCTCGACGCCGGCTGCGGCAGCGGCGCAACCGCCTGCCGTATCGCCGCGCGCTACGGCGCCAGCGTCCACGGCATCGACCTATCGGAGGTCATGATCGCCAAGGCAGAGGCGCGGGCCCAAGGGCTAGGGCTGGGTGGCAAGGTTCACTTCCGCACCAGCGATGTGACCGATCTGCCATACGGCAATGGGGATTTCGATGTCGTCATCCTGGAATCCGTTCTCACACCGCTGCCCGTCAACCTGCAGAACGCCATGGGCGAGATGGTGCGCGTGCTGCGTCCCGGCGGCAGGCTCTGCGCCAACGAATCCACCGTCGACCCGGACGCGCCGGATGACCTGCGCGAAAGCTTCGCCGAACACCCCGCTACCTACCGGACCTTCACGCCGCAGACGCTGCGCGCGCTTTTTGAGGAGGCGGGGCTTGAGGTCGTCCACCTGAGTGAGGTTAGCGAAGTTGGCGCGCCGAGCGCGCT
>CAYLOP010000232.1:0-3419 GCA_964385305.1 uncultured Anaerolineaceae bacterium
CTGGATCGACACCGGTCGTGGGTTCATCGAGCAGCAGGATTTCGGGTTCGTGAATTAGTGTGCAGGCCAAGGCCAGCTTTTTTTGCATTCCTCCCGAGAGATGCATGCCCCGGCGTTCTCGAAATTCCGTTAGGCCGGCGAATTTCAGCAACCGTTCAGTACGATCACCGAGATCGGAAGGAGGGACATCGAAGAGTTCGGAGAAGAAGCGTAGATTCTCGACCACCGAGAGTTCGCCATACAAGCTAAACTCCTGGGCCATGTAGCCGATATGGGACTTGATCGATTCGGCCTGGCGCGCCAAGTCGAATCCAGCCACGGTAGCGGAACCCTCGCTGATGTCGAGCAGCCCCGCCAGCAGGCGCAGGGTCGTCGTCTTCCCCGCGCCATCCGGCCCCACAAGCCCGAAGAGCTCACCGCGCGGGACGGTGAGATCCAGAGCATCGACTGCTCGAGTCTCTTTAAACACCCGTGTCAGGCCACGAGTCTCGATGATCGAGGGTCCGGGTTCCATCGTTTGACCGACTACTTCCTCGCCTTTCTAATGATCCACAGCACGAGCAGGGCGCCGAGCGCTGGCTCCATGGCTACGCCCAGGTATTTCATGAGGTCGCTGAAGCCCATGGCGGGGATGACGAACCAGTCGAGTAGACCGACAGCCACCGCGGTGATCACGGAGACGATGTAGTCGCCCTGCACCCCGATTGGCCGGTTCTCCTTCCATATGGCGCCCGCCAGCGCGCCTATCAGTAAACCCACGACGATCATGGCGACGATGAGGATGAGAATGTCCATGACAATACCTCCTTGTGGATCGAGCATGGTGGCTGGCTCGATCGATGTGTGGTTAATCCGCCTCCCGGCTGGGTCCGGGCTTGCTATATTCCAATCCGTCAAGAACCAGGTTGAACCCTTCCAGGATATCTTCTTCCAGATCCACGAACTCGGGTGTGGTCGCCCACAACAGGATCGTGCCTTCCATAATGGCGCCCAGCGCTACCGAGGCCGCCTTGGCGCTCACGGGTCGAAACTCGCCGCGATCGACGCCCTGTTGGATGATGGGCGTCAGGGTTTCAAAATATTCCTGGTAATACTTTCCGATCACTTGCCGGATCGTCTTACGCCGTAACTGAAGGCCCCAGAACTCGATCAGAATGGGCATCAAGGGCCGCATGCGGGTGATATCTGCGATGGTTGACTGGAGGAAATCGGAAAGCTTCTCGCGCACGGGACGTTCATCGTCGAGCATGCCGCGCAATTCCGTGGCTTCGCGACCGACCATGCGGTCTAGGATGGCGGTGATGATGTCGTCCTTGCTCTTGAAATACCAGTACAGCGCGCCTTTGCTCAGCCCTGATTCCTCGACGATATCGTCCATGCGGGCGCGGTTGAACCCCCTACGGGCGAAGACTTTCGTGGCCGCTTCCAGGATCTGGTTGCGGCGTGCCTCTTTTTTATCGTCCTTAGCTTTCTCGATGGTGCCCATATCCATAGACTGACCAGTCGGTCTGGGATCACAATACATTAAAACTTGGCATGAGTCAAGCCGTATAGAGGTCGTACCCGGTGTCTCGATAGATTTGTTGAAACCGGTGTAAGGGCAGAGGGTCGAGAACTGAGGGATTTGGGTTCATAATCGATAATTTGGTGTTAGAATGTCTACTAAGCTAGAGGGGTTGAAATCGATCCACCTTTGCCACACGAGTGGCAAACCAAAGAACATTCCCTCATCTGTACGATCGAAAGATATAAGCATGGCCGACGAGCCGATAGAGGTTCTACGTCTTGGTGATTCAGGCTTAGTAAAGGTCACTGGTCGAAAGGCTGAGCGGCTGGGCTGGTTAATCCGCCATCGTCGACGCATCCCGCAGGCCTATGTTCTCCCTTCCGCCACATACAAGGTCCTTGCTGATCCGGGGCGAGTTTGGCCAGATCTGCAGTGAGCGCTCCAACATATACTGGATGGTGAGGCTCTATGCATATCGTTTTCTTGTATAACAAGGAGCATGCAAGCGATTTGAGATGTGAAGATGGAACTGGAATGACCGGGAATGATAGATCTTAATGATTTCAAATTCGCCAAAGTAAAAAGGAGAAAAAAATGATGACCGAAGAAAGAACGTTCCGGGGATTACGACGATTCAACGCGGTGATGGGTGTCCTGCACCTCGTACAGGGCATTCTCATGATTGTCCTCAGCAATGACAAGACCTATCCGATTTTCACGAACTTTCTCAAATTCAATGTCGAGACACAGTCCTTGGTGCCGGAACCCAAGCTGCTCTACGAGCTGCGATTCGGCCCTGCCGTCGGTGTTTTCCTGCTGTTATCTGCGGTGGCACACTTCTACCTATCGACGATCGGCTACGGATGGTATGTCAGGAACCTGAAGCGCGGCATGAACCCGCTCCGTTTTTACGAGTATGCGCTCAGTTCCTCGTTGATGATCGTCCTGATCGGCATGCTGGTGGGTTTTTGGGACCTCGGTGGCCTGCTCTTGATTTTCGGCATCAATGCCATGATGAATTTCTTCGGCATCATGATGGAGCTTCACAATCAAACGACGGAGAGGACGAATTGGACGGCCTTCATCTACGGGTGCATCGCGGGGATCTTCCCCTGGATTGTGATCTTCCTGTACTTCTACGGATCGCTCTCCTCCTCTGATGCCAAACCGCCGGCGTTTGTGTACGCCATCGTCCCGACAATCTTTGTGTTCTTCAACATCTTCGCGGTGAACATGGTGCTGCAGTACAAGAAGGTAGGCGCCTGGAAGAACTACCTATTTGGCGAACGGATCTACATCATCCTGAGCCTGACCGCCAAGACCGCCCTGGCGTGGCAGATCTTCGCCGGGACGCTGGCGCCGGTGTAGGGGCCACCCTGTAACTACGTCCTGGCGGGGCGCCAGATGGGGAAATCAACCCGTAGCCGCGCCCCGCAGATGGGGAAATCAACCCGTAGCCGCGCCCCGCCGTTCGCCCCGTATGTATTTAGCGGGGCTGGGGCGCTAAAATGGAAATCAACAAGTAGCCGCGCCCCGCCGTTCGCCCCGTATGAATTTAGCGGGGGTGGGGCGCCCAGGGGGAATGCATGAAACGACCGCGTCGCAAACGTTGGGTAAAAACCATCCGTCTACCCGGATGGGACTACACATCACCAGCATGGTACTTTGTCACGATCTGCACGAAAAAACACCTACCTTTCTTCGGGGAGATTATAGAAGGGGAGATGGTCCTTTCTCCACCAGGATTAATCGTTGCTGAGGAATGGAAGCGAACAGAGGATATCCGACCTAACGTTCATTTAGATGCATGGACCATCATGCCGAACCACTTCCATGGGATCCTCGTGATTGAGGAAGGTGATGCAGGGACGCCCCACCGGGGCGTCGCTACAGTGGATAGTGCGTTGAAAGC
>CAYLOP010000233.1:0-3394 GCA_964385305.1 uncultured Anaerolineaceae bacterium
CAATATAAACGAGAGTCGGCTGCCAGCGATTCGCTTGATCGGCGCCATCGAGGCAAACCGGCTCTCGGATTGTTGTGATAAACGCGCAAATCCGTAAACTAAACCTCTCTCCAGGCCATATTCCTTATCAGACGCAAATAGCTCACATTAGGGCAATGAAACGCCAAGACCATTATGGTATCACCCGAACTGCGATGCTATTAATATTAGATGCTCGCCTCACTGATCCTGTCGATGAAGTGCCTCGTCTCTGCGGGTGTCCGTAATTCGATGTACTGGAGGTTTGGAAAACATCCATCCTCGATCAACTGGCGGTATTCTCTCTGACGGCGGCAGGTGAGCCGCTCCCGCTCAAACCGGGAACGACGTTCTTCGAGGTTGTGAGTTGGGAGACAACTTGGAAACCGCAGGAAGGCATCGTTCGCTATCATAATCTTCCTATGGATTAGGGTGGTTATACCCTCCAGCCCACGTGTCCTGGAGGTTTTGAAGTCTATGTTGGATGGAGAGGGTGAGGGTGGGGGGGCTTAGCTGAACCCATAACAACCGGCCCTGCCCTCTCCATAACTTACGGCAAGCACAGGAATTGCTCCAACGCTCTCTCGCCCCTCTTCATCCCCTCAAATATAAAAGGCATGAGGCATCATCCATATGTCTGCGCTACAATGGAGGCGGATCGCGACACACCGCCCATGGTTGGTGGGGTGCGGTTTGACGATCTTTTCGTTCCACACAAAGCCGCAGGAGGTGCCTGAGATGGAGTTGCTTACCGTCAAAATCGAGAAACCCGAGCCGGTCAACATGATTCTTGGTCAGTCGCATTTCATTAAGACCGTGGAAGATATCCATGAGGCATTGATCGGTGCCGTGCCTGGGATCGAATTCGGCTTGGCATTTTGTGAATCCTCTGGTCCAACACTTGTGCGTGCGAGCGGGACTTCAGCGGAGTTGACGGCGCTGGCGAAGAAGAACGCCCTGGCACTTTCGGCAGGGCACGTCTTTGTGATTTTTCTTGGTAATGTCTTTCCGATCAACATACTCAATGCGATCAAAGCAGTACCCGAGGTGTGCCATATCTTCTGCGCCACAGCAAACCCTGTAGAGGTCATCATCGCGGAGACCGACCAAGGACGCGGGGTGCTCGGCGTGATCGATGGGTTCAAGTCGAAGGGTGTGGAGACCGAGGCGGACGTCGAAGAGCGTATGGCATTGCTGCGAAAATTCGGATATAAGCTGGGCTGAGGGGCATGCAGCTTTGATCTGCAAGGCCCCCAATAGTGTGTACGCCCATTGTTTGGGGATCGAAATGGGGTGAGGCATGGAATCAAAGGACTCGATAACCAACGTGCCCGGCATCCGTGTTGGGCACGCGGACGACCCTGAGGCGTTGACCGGGTGCACGGTCGTGCTTTGTGAGGGAGGTGCGATTTGCGGCGTGGACCAGTGTGGCGGGGCACCGGGGACACGTGAGACTGACCTGCTGCGACCGATGCACCTTGTACAAAAGGTGCACGCGGTGTTGCTCGCAGGCGGTTCTGCCTACGGTCTAGACGCTGCCTCGGGCGTCATGCGCTACCTGGAGGAACGCGGCATCGGCTTTGATGTCCAGGTCGCAAAGGTGCCTATTGTGCCTGCGGCGATCCTCTTCGACCTGGCCGTAGGGAGGGCGGATGTGCGACCGGATGCGGATATGGGCTACCGGGCATGTGAGAACGCTTCGGGAGAGAGAACGGCAGTTGGCAACGCTGGAGCGGGCATGGGCGCCACACTAGGTGGCATGCTGGGACCGGCAGGACGGATGAAATCCGGCATTGGTACGGCAAGCGAGGAATTGGGCGGCGGGGCTGTCGTGGGGGCAATCGTGGCTGTCAATTCGCTTGGGGATGTAGTCGATCCAGGGACGGGCGAGATCCTGGCCGGCACACGGCCGACGAAGGTGGGCCCCATCAAGCTGGGAGGCGAAGGCCCTTTCGCGGATGGGATGAAGGTGATGAAGAGTATGGCAGGGAAGACGCTGTTACGTTTCGCTTCCAAGGGGAACACCGTGATCGGTGTTGTGGCGACCAACGCTGAGCTCACCAAGGAGGACGCCAATAAGGTCGCACAGATGGCGCAGGACGGTCTGGCGCGCGCTATTCGACCGGCACACACCATGCTCGATGGCGACACGCTGTTTGCCCTGTCGACGGGTGGGAAGGCGGTCGATGTGAATATCGTAGGCGCATACGCCGCCGAGGTTGTTACGCGGGCAATTGTGGGAGCCGTGATGGCGGCGGTGAGCGCAGGATGGTTACCATCAGCGGTAGATCTGGCAGAAACATAAGTGAATTGCCTCGCTTCTGGCGGGCGCCTCAAGCTCGTCCATTGACACACTCCCTTGAGGGGAGTATCCTCCCCGAACGCCGACTTTGGAGGGGAAATGCGTCGTAGAGGTGCTGAGCAACCTGTCCTGCAGGGAAGTGTCTCTGATCGCGTTAACTCCGTGCTTGGACCTGGGATCGCTTGGCGAGGGTCGATCAGTGGCACAGGAGGGATGCGTATCGAAGGCGCCTTCGATGGTGACATCGCCATGCGGGGCTTGGTGGTGATCGGCGAAAGCGGTCGGGTGACGTGCGATCACATACGCGCCGTAACTGTGCTCATCTCGGGCTCCGTGAAAGGAAACATCACCGCACAGCGTGTGGAAATCACACGCACAGGGCGTGTGTGGGGAGACGTGGTCACCACCTCCTTCTCCACAGAGGAGGGCGCTTTCCTGCGCGGTAAGATCACGATGGAGGAAGAACTTGATCTCGGTCTGGGGCAGGAGCCTGATCCTACAGAGGTTGAACCAGAACTAAGTCCAGATGACGAGAGCGAGCCTGAAGCGTAGACCGAAGTGACCTCAGCGCAAAGGCGCTGAGGTACAATGCGAATAGAAACAAATCCAACTTCCGAAGTCCGTGAGACTTCGGAAGTGCTTTATAAGGTTCTCTCTAGGAGTGGTTCGGTGTGTGGCCCATGTGAGGTCATATAGCCGCGGAATGAACTTGCCTCAGCTGAAGTTGTGAGGTAAAGCGGCGGTGGTTGGAAATCCGTGCCGAGATAGTCCTCGCCCTCAAAACGGCCCATAAAGACGCCGCGCGGGAGCGCCGTAAAATCGGAAGGCCTGGATTACCCCCGCATAAGCGAGGCGCGGAAGGGATGCAGCGTGGCGCGCATCAGACCGCCCGACACGAAGGGGTCGTTTTCCATAAAGCGGCGGGCTTCGTCTTCGGATGCTGCTTCGAGGATCACAATGGCTGGGCCTGCGCCGTCCATGGATCTCCCAGCCAACAGCACGATTCCACTCGAAGTAGCCTGCTTGAGGTAGGTGAAATGCGCCACCCCGATGCGCTCATCCTCTTCAGTCCAT
>CAYLOP010000234.1:0-3358 GCA_964385305.1 uncultured Anaerolineaceae bacterium
ATGCAAGCGCGTCTAAGTACTGGGTTTGGCTCCGCATTCCTGCATCTTCTTGGGGAGAAGCCTGTGTGACTGCCTTATCTAACCTGACAATTTTGTCCTTTGCTACCGAGATACGCGATCCTTAAGACCGGGGAATAAACCCCTCAGCCATAATCTCCAAAACGGTTCAATTTTCAACGGCTCTACTTCCAAAGCGCGTTGCGCCATCTCCCGCCCTGACTCAACCAGCCGTTCGGCTTGACTAAAATCCCAAAAGTCCACGTCCGAAGGCGCCTCTAGACAAAGATGGTGGATCGATGCCCCTGTCACTCTCGCACTCTCGATTTCTTTTGCGGCTTGATGCTCCACCATAAGTGAAACCGCATAGCTACCGATACCAAGCATGCCATGGGCTTGATCACGGGTCCCCATCGCATATCGAACATCAATGGCGATCACTTGGCGCGCTCCACGCTCGATGGCCACACGGATAGGCAGCTTGGAATAGACCCCTCCATCCAGGTAAAGCCGATCACCAACTTTCCAGGGTGGGAAATAGGGCGGGATGGCTGCGCTGGCCATCAATCCATCCAGCAACCGGTCGTCGTCATGGTCACCAAAAACAGCCAACGTTTCCGTTTCCATGCAAACCGCCACTGCGTAGGCGCGAACGTTATTCATCTCGGCCAACTGCCCGAAAGTTTCTACGCCCGTCGGCAAACGGTCTGCAAGAAACTCCGCCAAAGCCAGACTGTCGATCAAGCTATCTTTTCTCGTGATGAGACGTCGTACACCGGCGAGCAGCGCCGGAATGCCCACCTCTCGCACGCCAACTGGCCGCCACGCTTTACCGAGGTTGCGAACGCCCTCCAGGGTGGGATCGCATGCAAAATAGACAGCGTTGATCGCACCTGCGGAAGTGCCCACGACCAGATCAGGTCGTACACCCATTTCAAGCAGCGTCTCAAGCGCTCCCACCTGCAATGCGCCAAAGTTTCCCGCACCACTCATTACAACTGCCAGCATCTCAGCCTCCATGTCTCATAATTCATGGTGCATGATACGATCGAGTCATGCCAAACGTGCGCTCGATCCTGGCTGATCCGGTTCTACAGTTCCCAGCGAATGATTTGCGGTCTCTCAGGGGGTATTCGGATCGACGGGTTGCAGCATGAACATCGGGATCAAACGACCGAACGCTCGGACTTCCCCCTCCGATCGACCCAGCCGATAACCCATCAGGCGGGCAAGTTGCTGCAGCGCTGCAGGATGACGGCGGGTGTAATCCAACATCTCCTCCCCGGCTTCCTCCGGCGTTAGACGTCGCACTCGCGCGTTGAATCGCGTTCGCCGTACCTGTACCGTCACGTACGGGTTCTTTAAGATATTCTTATACCAGTCGGATCGCTCGCCCCACCCCGACGCCACGATGTACGCGCCCCTTTGGCGATCTTCCCTCACCACTTCTAGGACAACCTGGCGGGGCAGGCCGCTCACCCGTCCCGTATGGGTGAGCATCAGAAAGCGCCCGCCGAACATCCAACCCAGACCAGCACGGTATAAAAAGATCGGCGCGCGCGCCAGGTAGCGCATGAGCCCTCGAGGGGGTTGTGGATCGGCAATCTTTTCCGGCATCTTTCACCTCAATTCAATCGCATCTTCGGGGCATTGCAACACGCACGCTCCGCAGGCGATACATTGATCAGCATGGACAAACGTGACCACACCTCGGCCGTAATCGGGTTGCCAGCAACCAACCGGGCAGACCTCATAGCATTCCCATACCCCTTGGCACCGCTCAGGATGGAAATAGATAGCCATATGTCGCAATCTGCGGGCGAGATGCCAGTGTTCTTGGATGAGGGACTTCAACGTCGGTCCACTGTTCATCTTCTCACCTCCACCCCATGACGAGCGGGATCAACCAATAGATCATACCTAAGACCACACCGATGACAGCCTCCAAACCCCAGTTCGCCTGCTCACCCCGCATCATCGGAGACATCCCCTGTAATTCTGCAGCCGTGAAGACAGACAATGCGACGAGCCCAAGAGACCGCTGAAACAAGCTCAACACCGGTACAGGATCCCAAAGGAGTGTGTAGGCCATTAATCCGCCCAGCGCCAACACCGCCAATGACACACTCTTCTGAAGGCCGTCCCGACCTGGGAGCCATGGATGGACGATCGCGTATAATGTCGATAGACCCAGCAGACTCAAGAGTACCGGCATGAACAAAGCGCGCCAGAAGACCGCGATCGGCAACAGGATCACCAAACCATAGAAACCCAGCGTCGCCGCCATCATCTCCAAGCGGTCACGCAACGGGAAATCCACGGTTCGCATCGCATCCGTCTTCTCCCCTCCGGCTTGAATGTACGCAGGGATATCATCTGCACGAACAGGCCCCCAGCGCACATCCCACCCGGTTGTGCTCCTGATACGACCTCCGTCAACACCGTTGGCGCATAGTTGGGGAAGCGTCAGGACGCGGTGTTGAACAAACGCTTCCAGACCGCTAATACGCAGTGCGCCAATGATTCTTTCAGCCGTGAAAAAACCACCCCCTGCCGCGCACCATACATTAATCCCAGCGGTATTCACGATCAGCACCCACGCGTCCTGCAGGCCGTCGATCGCTCGAACAAGACGCCGAACCGTGAGATCAAAGTTTCCTGTCACCAGCACAGGGGAGTCGGCGGTAGGCTGACCGACTACATAGAGGCCCGGAACGAACCTGGGGTACGGCGGCAAGATCCGAAGGAAGGTAGCCCACACATCGGTCAGCAGCGTGCGCCATGTTGTGCGGTGCGTCAGTTTCCCACGAATGGTGACCGGAAGACCGCTCGTAAGAGCGCTTTCTAGTGGATCTGCGACGAACAGCTTCAGGCTACCGCCCAAGCGGCTTCCCACAACTTTTCCTCTGAATCCCGCACGGCGGAGCATTTCTTGAAAATCATACAAAGGTTGTGTGGTGGCGCGCGTGAGCAACCATGTCAACACTCGCAATGGAGCACGAACGATGCTCACGGCAGTGCGAGCTAGGAAACCCTCCGGCCTGGTTTCATCCACAATGGCTATCCAGCCCTCCGGTAAAAGCAAACCTGCACATGCATGCAGGACATACGCTTGCGCCTGCGGTGTCATCTCACTGAATGCCAGGCTGCTCACGATCAAATCGAATGAGGCTGGTTCGAAGCGCAAGTCTATCTCGGAGGCATCCATCAGGAGAAGATCGATTTGGTTGTCGAGCCCACCCTCCCGAACCCGCACCTCCGCTTCGGAGAGCATCTCCGTGGAGATATCGATTGCTGTAACACGTGCCCCCCGCCGCGCCATGGTCATCGCCCGGGCGCCTGTCCCGCAGCCGATCTCAAG
>CAYLOP010000235.1:0-2786 GCA_964385305.1 uncultured Anaerolineaceae bacterium
GTAGAGCAGGGGACTCATAAGCCCTAGGTCACTGGTTCAAGTCCGGTCGCCGGCACTGAGAACGAGCCCCGATGGAGCTGCATCGGGGCTTTTTCGCGCCACCAAACGGCTGCGGATCCTCGTGCTCCCAGCCTTCCTTCGCCACAAAGGCGGTCAGAAGAGGCGGCGGTCCATTCGCACTGATGAGGCTCATGGGCCATTCTGGCATCAAGACCACGCAACGCTACGTTCACGCAGCCAGCGTTCAGCACATGGCCACCGCTCTGGATAAGATGAATTGGGTCTGAGCGACGCTGTGCCGTCAAGCGTGGGCTTTCTGCGCCCCGGTGCGTCGTTTCAGACCTTCCGGAAAGGACTCGGTGCGTGCAGCACCTGCCGGCATTTGGGTCTTCCGGCATGATGGGATAAACACTTGCCAGGCGGCCGCGGTGAGTGCTAGAATCTTGACAGTCAAAGCATTCCTCTGCACCGCCCGTGTGGGAATCGCGTCGTTTTCTCTGCGGTTTGCGGCTCAACCCGGTTGAGCTGAGCGTCCGGTCTTGACAGAAATGGAAGTCCAAGAACCTACGCGCGGCGAACTGTCCAAAGGAGAACAGGAACGCCTGGACGCGCTGTTGCGCGCGGCTCGCCGTTTTCACTACTGGGCGTCCATCTTGGCAGGGTTGTCTCTGCTCCTGTCGTCTCTGGAGGGCTTCAGTGAAATAAAGCTGCCGATTGTTGAGCTCAGTATCCCCGCCTTGCAGGCCAATGTCGGCATATACGTTCTGGTACTGGCGCTTACCATTGCTTCGACGCTGACATTCAAGATGGCGCAGCCCTGGCTCAAGCTGGACCGGCGCAGACCGCCGTTCGCATGGATAGCGTTGAGTTCGAGGGAACCTTCGGCGGGACTGGTTACGTTCTGGCTTCTGCTTCCCGTCCTGGTGTGCGCCATAGCAACAGGCGCCTCGGTGCCCCCAGGCGACTTGTCTGGTCTCGCACTATCGGCTTGGGGCGTGATGTTTGTCTTTGTAGCACGCGGAATCGAAGACGACTTGCATCTCATCCGCCACAAGCTAGACCACCGAGGAGGGCCTGCAACCCTCTCTATGTGGCTGCTCTACTGGTACCGTCTAGTGCGAACGCTTGCCACCGTTGCGTTCTTCCTGTTCACAATCCTGGCAGTGATACCTCGCTGGCGAGGCAACCTCCTGCTGCTTGCCGGGTGGTGCTTGGCGGCTGCCGGGGTGCTCATCGCGGGACGCTACATTGCTGGCGCCTCGCCAATCTATCGACGAATTGACCGCGCTGGCCGAAGATTCGGCTTCCCAGCACAGTCGAAGCACTACAAGTAGTAGGGGCCGCCAGTCTCACCAACTGGACCCATCACTCTCGACGCGGCCTGTGAACCACGCAGAGCCGATGAGTTGGACAGTGGAGGCGGCCATACGGTCAGGTTACGACCCAAGGAGTGGATTGGGGATGAGCCAGCCCATAGGTAACATTGAAGCCACTGTATACTTTGGCCGCCCATCCCCCGAGAGTGAGGTGTGGGGCGGGTGAGCCCAAAGTACAGATTTAGCTCAAGTGCAGATTTCGCCGCCCGCCCCATATCGATCATATTGAAGGGAGGCCCGGCGGAGTTGGACTGGAAGGCAGACAACACACTGCAGAAGCCACAGCTGAAGGCGCTCATCAAGAGCGACGAGGGTGTGCAGTGTTCACGCATAGGGTGCCTGAGAAGAGCTACGGACATCCACCATGTCGACGGCAACCACAGCAACAATGAACCGTCGAATCTGGTTGCCACCTGCAAGCTCTGTCATGATGAAGTGCACGGCATCACTGCCGAGATGACAGACCTCAAGCTGCTCACAAGGCTGTTCTATGAGGCCCAAGCCCAACGCAAAGCAGCGGGCAATAGAGTGGGTGCTTATGAGCGCTTAGGTATCCCCGTTCCAGTTGCCAAGCAAGCATTAGACGATGCCAGAGAATACGAAGAACATCTCCAGAGGCGCATCACGGCCATGCTGAAAGCCAACCTCTTCTACAACGCATGGCTGAAGCATGTGAAAGGCATAGGACCACTGTTGGCTGCCTCTCTCTTGTCAGAGATGGGGTCGCCGACGAAGTTCAATACGGTGTCTGCGTTGTGGTCGTACTGCGGCCTTGACGTTAGGGATGGGCAAGCTAGGCTCAGGAGAAGGGGCGAGCACGCCAACTGGAACCCGATGCTTCGGACGACGGCTTGGAAAGCGGCTACCTCGTTCGTGCAGCACAAAGGCACATTCGGTCGACAGCTGTACGACCACTACAAGCAATACTACCAAGAAAAAGATGGCGACGAATTGTCCAAGGGACACATTGACAACAGGGCTAGACGCAAGGTAGCCAAGGATTTCCTGCGCTGTCTATGGGTTGCCTGGATGCTGGCAATAGACATCCCAGTGACCGAGCCAAGAGAGGGTACTTGGCCGATGCCAAGGCATTGGATTGAAGGGATCGGACAGCCCAGATCACAACTGTAGCTCATTGTAGTAATCCGCCCCCGATCCCTTCTCCTACGAGAGGACGGCAGGCCGCTCCCACGTCCTTGCAGGTTGCTATGCTGAACCGCCATCAGGTTACTGAAGAGCAATAGTGTGAACTGTACCGGACCTGTCCCCCTTTGTTTCCACGGTCCTGGTCCCCACAGGTGCCGTTTCCTCGTGTCGCTCCAACGACCCCCTGGCGACCTTGATGTCTGGGGGGGCGGGGGGGGGGGGGGGCGGGGGGGGGGGGGGGGGGGGGGGGGGGGGGGGGGGGGG
>CAYLOP010000235.1:2796-3333 GCA_964385305.1 uncultured Anaerolineaceae bacterium
CTACAGCCGTTCTGAGGCACCTAGAGGCGGTCTCAACTGATCGCTTAGAATCCGAGAGATACTCGCCGGGAACCGCGTTCGACAAGACCCCCCTCGAGTAGTGACCACGCTTTAGGACGGCCCCTGAAGCCCTCAGTCTCACTCTAGAGATCCTCAGATTCTTCGGGACACCACCGATCCTCGTCGACGCATGCTCAATCGACAGCGTTTCCCCCACGCGCCAGATGCTCGTTCGAGCCGACTAGCCTTTTCCTGCGTGAGCCACTTCCGACCCCCAGTACCTTAAAACTGTGCCCCAGGGCCACCAATCGACTTGACAGCGGACTGAAAGCGCGGTATATTAGACATAGTGTCTCGTATACGATATATCATACTTCTCTATGCATCAGGACCAGGCAGGTGACAAATGTACCCTAGTCCCCCCACCGCCCCTAGCGACACGCTTGGATTGGAAAAGATCGCAGCCCCGGCCTCCCTCAAGGACCAGGCGTACCTGGCTATCAAGAGAGCAATCTTGACCCTCAGACTGAAGCCTGG
>CAYLOP010000236.1:0-3328 GCA_964385305.1 uncultured Anaerolineaceae bacterium
GCGGTGGATGAATACCTGGCAGATCAACTTCTTCTCCCGCTATCCATTACAGATGGGATTTCTGAATTCCGCACTGCAAGGGTGACACAACATCTACTAACAAACGTGACTGTGCTCCAGGCTTTTCTACATGTCAAAGTTGAGATCGAGGGGAAATTAGGTGAGCCCGGCACCGTTCGCATCGTCCCTAAAAGGGGATAACATCCATCGATAAGACAGGCCGACTGCTTTCAGAATGAACATTAAAGCAGGTTGATCCTCACACAAAGCGCTTGAATTTTGCAGTGATGAAGTAGCGTTTGTGTAAAAGTCACTTTGGGCTTTCAGCGGATAGAAGTGCGTTCGCGTAATAATTTGTAGAGCATTTTGAAGGCACAAGCTAGGGGATTGCCATTCGGACAAAATTGCTCTACAATGCCGATAACACCGCGAATGCTTAACTACGCAAATACACAGCATCTTCACGCACTTCAAGACGAAGAAACCGCAGCAACATAGGCTCCGTCAGCCAATGAAAGACGATATTGAACTAATAGGTGAAAACCACTCGTGTAGTGGCTTACGCGGCACAGATAGACTATGTGAAAATATGAGGCATCCAAAGGAGGGCTGGGATGGCACAACCAACAGAGGTTCTTCAGGCAAAAGAATTCTACAAGGAAACCCTCATCGCTATACCCAATGTTGTAGGCGTCGGGACTGGATATAAAGTCCGGAGAGGACAAAGGACAGATGAACTCTGTATTGTTGTCCTTGTACAGGAGAAGATCCCCGAGGCGGGTCTAGAGGCAAGTGGCTTGATCCCACAAGAGGTCGACGGCATCATGACCGACGTCATTCAGGTGGGCGAATTGAGGGCTTTTCAGGCTCCCACAGATCGCTGGCGACCGGCTCCCGGCGGGGTGAGTCTGGGGCATTACAAAGTCACTGCTGGCACCTTGGGCGCCGTTGTGCGCGATGAGGAAACAGGTGCACGCCTGATCCTTTCGAATAACCATGTCCTTGCCAATAGTAATGACGCCACACCAGGTGATCCGATCCTACAGCCGGGAACAGCCGATGGTGGAACCGTCGAGGCTGATATGATCGCGAGGTTGGAACGCTTCTACCCAATCGAATTCGCGACGGAACCAGCCGATTGTCCGTTTGCGACTTTCGTAGTGAAGTGTGGGAATGCTTTGGCGCGAGTCGTCGGCTCGAGGCACAGGCTGCAAGCGCACCAGTATGATCGCCAAGCGACGAATTTGGTCGATGCCGCCGTCGCGCTTCCGGTGGATGATGATGTGATTATGGATGAAATCCTGGGGATTGGCGTTGTCAGCGGCGTTACGGATGCGACTTTGGGGATGTCTGTTCGAAAATCAGGGAGAACGACAGGGTTGACCACGGGAGAAGTCACGGTTCTCGATGCCACTGTGAATGTGAGCTATGGCTCGAATCGAAGTGCTCGCTTTGAGGATCAAATCCTCACGGGCTCGATGTCGCAGGGCGGTGATTCTGGCTCCTTACTGGTCGCGAGCGACGCGCTCCTCGCTGTAGGTTTACTCTTTGCCGGCTCAAATGACGTCACGATCTACAGTCCCATTGACACTGTACTGGAGTGCTTGAAGGTGGTTTTCTAAGCGAGATGCGAACGGTTGGAGGCGATTACGGTGAGTAAAAATGGTGGTGGCTTGTGGGGGAAGGGTGTGGCGGTCTGGTACGCTTGGGAACTCTATGACGGTCTACCGGATGTTCTCATTCGTGAGGCCAAGGCACTTGGTTTGGCGAAGGTGTGCCCTAAATTCGGTAATGGAATTTATCCGTGGCAGGGATTGGAGGGATTGATCGAAGAAGCACACCGTGAGGGTTTACAGGTCTGGGGATGGTGGTACTTCTTCGGCAACAAGGATGAAGGCAAGATCTGCGGCGATCATGCGGTATCTTTGGGGTTGGATGGTGTGATCCTCGACATCGAGAGCCATTGGGAGGGGAGTGCAAGTACGAGTTCGGCCAGGCGGAGGAAAGCAGAACTCCTCATGACGCAGCTTCGTGAACGGTTGCCAGATCTCCCAATCGGCATTAGTTCATGGTGGAAGCCAAGTTATCATGATGTGCCCTTTGAGGTGTTTCTGCGAGAGGGGTTTTGCGATTTGAATATGCAGCAAACATATTGGATCGGACGTTTTGATGAGGCTGGCGGTGCTCGATTGCTGGAGGAGAGTGTCGAAGAGTATCTCGGGCTCTACGATTGGCCGCCGGAAAAATCGATCCCCATTCTCTCAGCGTTTGGGCAGAGCTACCAGGTTGGAGGTACACACAACTATTGGGAAACAACTGTGCCTCAAATGCACGCTGCCAACGCAAAGGCAAGGGCGCTTGGCTGCCGAGGTGTATGGTGGTGGTCGTGGAATTACATGCTTGGGAAAGCGGGGAGTTCTGATAAGCTGCCACGACCAGGGTTTTTCCAGGCGATCGCTTCCCATGAATGGGGGGAGCCTGGTCCACCACCTGCCCCGCCACCGGGTCCACCTGAAGTGTCACTGGGGGAGTGGGCGAATGCAATCGATGCGTGGGCAAGGGGGCAAGGTTTTACAGGCCCAAAACCGGCTGGATAAGCGACACGAGCTTGTAGGTCGTTTAGGCGTTATCCCTGGGATTGCCTATCTAATCTATTGATTCCGTATATGTCAGTATTCCAGGCTGCTTCCACCAATAAACTCTCGCAACACGGAGTCTGTGGGCACGGGCGAATCATCCTCTACCGCGTCGACAGCTTCCAAGACCTTGCGGACACGCGAAGCGCGTATGTAGGCGTCTTGTCGAAGTGGCTCGTCGTGGTACTGGTCAGCCCATTCTATAAAATTCGGAAGCAAACGAGGTCGATAGAGCGAAAGTTCATAGGGCATGCTGCTATTGATGATGTGGTCCGCAGTGCTGAGGTAGGGGATGATATGTCGCAATTCGCTAGATCGAACGTAGTGCCAATGTTCCAATGTTTGACGGGGGTTGTAGGCGCGGTGCACGGAGTCTCGCAGCATTCGGCGGATCAAGCGTAGATCGGTCCAGCGAATGTAGCGATCATCAGGACCTTTCATCTGGAGCAGCGGCTCAAGATAAAGCTTGAACTTGACCTCTTCTGGGATCCCGGCGCTCATGTCGGGGAAGAGGCCATGCAAGCTATCAATGAGCAGGATCTCACCATCCTGAATTTCAAAAGGGGTCTGATCAAGGTTTCGAGTGCTGGTCTTGAAATCATAGAAAGGGATGAATATCCTTTCCCCCTCACAAAGGCGTTTAAGATGTTGATTAATCAACTGTAGATCGAGTGCTTGCGGGGTCTCAAAGT
>CAYLOP010000237.1:0-3153 GCA_964385305.1 uncultured Anaerolineaceae bacterium
TAGATGTTCATGCCGACATCGTAAGAACCGGTGAAGGTGATGCCGTCCACCTCGGTACTATCAATTAGCCCTTGTCCGAGCGTGTGCCCAGGACCTGTGACATAGTTGATGGCGCCGTCGGGGAGGCCGGCATCCCGGATGCACTCCGCCAGCAGGCGTGAGCTCCAGGGCGTGTCCGTGGCGGGTTTCATCACGACGGTGTTGCCAGCGACAAGGGCTGCGCCCACCGGTCCGGCTGTCAGGACAAAGGGAAAGTTGAAGGGACTGATGACCACCCACACGCCGTAGGGGCGCAGGACGGACTGGTTCGATGCCTGGTATCCTTTGAGGGGATCCACGCCCATTTGCACTTCGTAGCCGCTGTTGGCTTCCATCTGATCGCAGGCGTAGCGGATCAAGTCGATCGCTTCGGCGACGTCGCCGAGCGCCTCCATGCGATTCTTGCCGACCTCGAGCGAGACCACGGCTGCGATCTCAAAGAGGCGTTTCTCGATCTCCTCTGCAGCTTTACGCATAAGGCGCACACGCTCACGCCAGGGTGTGTTGGACCATTGGGGGGCGGCTTTGCGCGCAGCGGCCAAAGCATGCTGGGCGTGCTCAGCGCTGCCCTCCTGGAAGGTGCCTAAAAGCCAATCTGTGTTGATCGGCGAGCGATCCTCGAACTTGGGGCTCGCAAGCACGTCATCATCCCCAGTGAACATGGGTTGGTCTTGTCCCATTTCAGCTCTAACCTTTGCCAGAGCATCCTCATATTTTGTGTGTAGTTCCTCGGGCGGATCGAACATGGTGGCGTACGTGAGTTTGAACGATGCGCCTCGATCCCCATTTGTATGCTTGGCCATGAGAACCTCCTCACCTGTTTCCCCCCACGATATACGAAGTATATCTGGCGCACTCGCCGTCGTCAAAAGTGCGATGTATACTGCACAGTGTGTGAAGGCAGAAGGCGATGCGACACGCACGACGAGTGGTTTTGGAGAGGACGCGTGACCTGGGTCCATGACCGGATCTTCGCTGCAGGCGGGGAACATATTCCAGGCAACTGGGCTTCGTTCTGCGACCAGACTGGTGTGAGCGGCGTGCTTCATCTTGCGCCTGAGCGTCCTTCCCGCTTCGAAGGCCCGCCGGCGGAATCCTTCCTGTGGCTGGATGTCGTCGACGAAGAGCACGTAGACCTGGATGTGTGCCTGGTTGCGGCCCGGTTTCTTCACGAAAGTACCCTGGGTAGGCGGAGTGCCCTGCTGCACTGCAGCCTGGGACGCCACAGGACCCGTTGGGCATACGTGGCATATCGCATTTACACCGGGCGATCGGTGCGCGTCGCGCTGCGAGAGGTTGCCGAGCGCCCATGGCTTTCTCCCTATCTCACCGACGAGGGGCTGTGGGCAGACTTTGCAGCGAGCGTGAAAAGCCGTCGGGCGCAAGGTGCCAACTCCGGGTATGGAAGAAGAGGAGGATGAGATGCTGTTTGCAGATGCGGTCTACGTGGGCATAAGTCCAAGCGCAGGGGTGCGTCCCATGCATTATGCCGCTCTGGACGCGGATTTACACATCCTCGCACTCGATCATGGGGATTTGGAGCGTGTGTTGGCCTTTGTGGCAGGCCACGAGAAGGCGGTAGTCGCCGTGAACGCGCCACAGGCGCCAAACCGGGGACTGATGTTGAACCCGGAGATTCGGCGAAAATACAATCTCCGCCCGGGCAGGGAAACATGGGGGAAGTGGCGGGTATGCGAGTTCGAACTACGTCGCAGTAACATCCGTCTGTACAACACCCCCGATAAAGAACAAGCTGCGCGGCGTTGGATGCAAAATGGTTTCAAGCTTTTCCGGCGTCTTGTGGATTTGGGTTATCAACAATTTATCCTCGAAGAGGAACTCTCCCCGCGTACCATGCTGGAGGTACAGCCGCATGCGGCTTTCACCGCCATGCTCGGTGTTCGACCCTTCCTTAAGCGAACATTAGAGGGTCGTATGCAGCGTCAGTTGGTGCTTTATTTGGAAGGGATGGATATCCCAAATCCTCTGCATGCCCTGGAGGAGATCACTCGCCACCATCTCCTATCCGGTCATCTACCGCTGGCGGATTTGTACGAGCAGGAACCGCTCGACGCACTCGTTGCGGCGTACACGGCATACCTTGTGGGGGATAGTCCAGAACGCATCAGCCAAATCGGAGATGCAGAGGAGGGTTTGATCACCCTGCCGGTCGAAGAAATCAAGGATTTTTACCACTGAGCTCAACCCAGGCTACGAGTGCTGGAAACGTTGTAAAATTGTGCCCAGGTTTGGTCCAATAGGGTATTGAAATTAACGATATGTCCATGGAAGGTCGATCTTCGTCTCGGTCCCTCGAATCCGTTTTTCCGTTAAGTGCCAAACATCTTGCGTATCACACCCATATTCAGATTACGCTTGATTGTCGGTACAGCATAAGAGGTACACCGTGCTTTTCAGTTTAATCGGAAGATTGCAGCTGCGGGCGTGGGCAGAACGAGCAGTGGACAATTTGAGAAATTGCTGGACAAGCAAGGACTATGCTTCTAATGTGGTAGATTCGCAAGCCTTTTGTAGCGTGGAAAAACAGATGTGTTTTGACCTGCGCAAACGTGAGATGAAGATCATCGTTTGGGTGTTCGTATTTGTAGTGTTCATGTTGGGTCTTGCGGGTTGCGCTAATGAGGGCGGGGGAGAGAATGTCGTGGTCGTTTACACCGCCGTCGATCAACCCTTCGCTGAGCCTATCCTGCAAGCATTTAAACAGGAGACGGGGATCACGGTTCGAGCGGTGTATGACGTGGAGGCGACCAAGACGACGGGTCTGGTCAATCGGTTGATCGCAGAGAAGGATCTGCCGAAAGCGGATGTGTTCTGGAACAATGAAATCATTCAAACCATGGTGCTGAAAGAGAACGGCGTTTTGGCATCCTACGTCTCACCGCAAGCTGAGGAGATCCCGATCGCTTACAGGGATCCGGAGGGCTATTGGGCGGCGTATACGGCGAGGGCACGGGTTTTCATCGTCAATTTAGATCGGGTTCCCCAGCCGAAAACGATCGATTCCCTGGACGATTTCTTTGACCCCGCGTGGCCAGGACCGGACATCGGGATCGCATATCCGCTCTTTGGCACGACGGCGACCCATGCAGCCGC
>CAYLOP010000238.1:0-3135 GCA_964385305.1 uncultured Anaerolineaceae bacterium
CTTCCTATTCCCGGTAACCACCATCGTCCCCAAGCCCTATGGATGCCTGGGCATCCTCGTGATGGTGTTCGGTCTGGCCATCCAGTCGCAGGCTGCGAATCTGTTCCGTGGTGCCGGCACGAGTTTCAGTTTGGAGGGGAGTGAGCATAGCTCCTCAAGCCTGGTCACGTCCGGACCGTTTCGGTACAGCCGCAATCCAATCTACCTCGGCATGCTGCTCTGGCTCATCGGTCTTGCCATCCTGCTCGGTTCGCTGAGCGCGTTTGCCTTCCCCGCAATCGTTTTCCTGCTGGCGAACTTCGTTCTCATACCGATCGAGGAGAGGAGTATGCATGAGAAGTTCGGCGAGGCCTACCTCGACTATCAAAGCCGGGTCAGGCGTTGGTTCTGAACCCGGCTCTGCGGTAGCAGTTCTGAAGTTCGCAATCGATTAATCTATACCATTGCCCCTCCCGCGGCGCGTCCTCTAATCGGGAAGGTCATCCAGCATTTGCTGCATTCGCTCCTTATACGCCTTGAACGCCGCCCTGCCCTGATCGGTGAGGCGGATCATGGTATGCGGTTTCTTATCTTTGAATTCTTTATCGATGACAACGTACCGCGCCTCCTCCAGTTTACTCAAATGGGTCGACAGGTTGCCCCAGGTCAGATCCGTCAGCCGCTTCAGGTAGGTGAAGTCCGCGCTCTCGACCACATAGAGGTACGTCAGCACCATCAACCGGGCCGGCGCATGGATGACCTGGTCGATGTCCACCAGCGGATGAAGAGGCCCCGGATCGGTCTGTTGCTCCGTCATCGTTGCAGCTCTTCGAATGTCGACAGTTCCGGCGGCAGGGGATGAACCCGCAGGAGGCGAATAAAGAACACTATGCCGGTCAGGATCATGACACTTCCCGTGAACCCAAAGGTGATCGGAATACCATGATGAGACGCACCCCGGGTTGCGTAGAGCCATTCACCTACAGGCGGTGCAAGCGCGATCAACACCCCATAGAGGTAGAGGCGATTTATATTCAAGAAGTAGCCCGCGAGACTGAATCCGATGAGAAAGACCAACCCGAATCGAGCGGAATGGACCCATCCCGGCACGCGCTCGAATTCCACGGCCGAGAGCACGCCGAGCAGGAGTGCAACAGTCAGAGCGACAAGCATGATCAGGTTGAATTTCTTGAGCCGTGCTATCCGTTCAGCGCCGAACTTCACGACGCCAATGCGCGGCCTGATCACAGACCGCCTGATCAGCCAAAGAACGAGATACAGGATCGCCCAGATCGGCACTAAGATGGCCGAACTCCAGAAATCCCCCAGGCTTTCACTGAGGAATAGCACGATGATGAACCCCAGCACATAGCAGCCGATGAAGATGTCCAAAAGACCATCACCAAATGCGGAGGTGAAAGCCTTGCGTTCCGCTTCTTTCAAACCTATTTCCTGCGACATGATGAACCTCCCAAGTGCATACTTGCATATTGAAAGTACTTTGTATTTCAAAGTTCTTTGAAAGTATATATCATTTGTTGCCGAATGTCAAGCCTTTAACATTCCTGAATGGCAACGCAACATGCACAATCCCCCAAGCTGAAAATATCACAAAGCAAAGGAGACAGGGGGCACCCTTCCCCAGTGAAATCCGGAGCGGTTATTCCAACGAGTTCGGGTCATAAATTTGGAAGGCACCGAAGCGATCATCGCCACGCTGCCAAACATGGAATTGAAATCGCCCACACTCCGTTATAGAATAAATACAACCTTCACGTCGGGGGGAACCCATTTCATCCTCAAGGAACAACAGGGAGGTCATCATGACAGAGATGAAAGATGGATGCGTGAAACCTGTCAAAGGTCCCATGCTTCCGCAAGAAGAAATCCCAACAGAAGGTACAACACAACATGATGTAGGGAGGCCAAAAATGGTTGCACGAGTTGGTTCGGAAGCCATCGACTTTGAGGCCAATGCTTTTGTGCAAGGCGAAGGGTTCAAACCCGTCAAGCTCTCGGACTACCGGGGGAAATGGATCATCCTGTGCTTTTATCCGGGTGATTTCACTTTCGTTTGACCGACCGAATTGGCGGCGGTCGCCGCCCTGTATGATGAATTCAAAGCATTAGATGCTGAAGTTTTATCGATGAGTACGGATAGCCGCTTCGTCCATAAGATCTGGCAGGAAGAAGAGCTCTCCAAGATGCTGGAGGGAGGGGTCCCGTTTCCGATGCTATCCGACGGTGGAGGCAGTATCGGAAAAGTGTATGGCGTCTACAACGATGCCGCCGGCGTCGATATCCGCGGCCGCTTCATCATCGACCCGGATTTTGTCATCCGGGCGATGGAGGTGCTCACACCCGAAGTGGGACGCAATCCGCAGGAACTGCTTCGGCAGCTAAAAGCCTTCCAACATGTAGCAAAGACGGGCGAGGTCACCCCCTCAGGCTGGCAGCCCGGGGATGTCACGCTCACGCCCGGACCAGCGCTGGTGGGTAAGGTCTGGGAGGTTTGGAAACCGTAAAAGATACGTCGCACTACCAGAGCGACAAGACCACTGATCGTATGGGGTTTGACGCAGAAAACATTGGAGGCTATCCTCAACAATGCTATCTGCATCATTTCTGAAGCCCTAGGCTCGAGATATTCGATCTCTCGAAGGAAACGGACCGCGCACGATGCAAAAGCCACCCTCTCCCAACGATCAAACTTGCTTTTTCATCCTCGTCACTTCCTCCGAGGCTGAGATGCACGCTCGCTTCCTCATCAGGAGTCTGCGCACATTTGGGGGAAACTTGCACACCTGCCCCATCTGGGTATTCTTGCCGAATCGCGAACGTGTCTCAACCCTCTACAGGGATCTGGACGATGTTCATGTCTTTCCAATAACGATTGAAGAAGCATTCAGCCGCTACTACTTCACTTACAAAGTACATACCTGCGCGCTCGCAGAGGAGATGGCCGAACACGAGTTTCGCTCGCTCGTCTGGCTGAGTCCCCAGTGCCTGATTGTCAACCCACCCGATCTCCTCGCTCTCTCCCCCTCTATCGATGCAGCATTCCGCCCGGTCCACATTCGCAACGTGGGTTTGTCTACCGAAGAACCACTCGACTCATACTGGCGTGAGGTGTACCGAAGGGTGGGCATCGACGAT
>CAYLOP010000239.1:0-3131 GCA_964385305.1 uncultured Anaerolineaceae bacterium
CACAGTGTAGCTAACTGCTCGTCGAATTTTTCGCGCTCCGGTGCACTCCAATGCGACATGAAAACTCTATCGAGACCGCCCAATTTTTTTACATCGTCGAGTTCACCGTGGTTCGTTAGGGAAGGTCGTGCGATTCCCGCACAGATGGATTTCCCCATCGGTATTCGAGAAGATTAAAGCACCTTCTCACTTTGTCTGTGCCATGCGATAACTCGACTGCCTCAAACGGTAGCATTATCACCCCGACTACGTCGATGTACTGTCACGCAACTGGCATTTAGCTGACAATCTCAATCCTGGGACACCCCGTATCCCCCACGTACGTGGAGAAACCATCGCATCTGAGGTTGGTTGTGGCGTACGGATCGTGCGTCGTTGAAGTTAATCCCTACGAATCAAGAAGCTCAAAGAGTTCGAGTGGCTCTCCCTTGCTCGCATCACGAAGGAGAGAAAGCGCACCTTGTTCACAGCTCGAGACACAAACGCCACAGCCCATGCAGAGCCCTTGGGAAACCAAAACGCTTTCTTCCCCCATTTCCAGGGCACCAAAGGGACACGCCTCAACGCAGCCCCCACAGGCGATGCACAGCGCGGCATCTACGCGACTCACATATCCCGAGGATGCCAACATCGGTGTGCCATTTCGCCAAGCCTGCATTGCGCCGCAACAGCAAGAACAACAGTTGCAAATGGCATAGAAACGCCCCAGCATGGCCTGCTTGAAGAAAGCATGGTGAACATGCCCCCTGGCGTGCTCTTCCTCAAGAATTTGAGCAGCCTCCGCTTGGCTGATTGGACGGGAGCGGCGAGGGTGATGTTCTAACACAAAGCTGGCAAAAGGTTCACCGATAATCAAACATACATCGAGAGGCTTACAGGGGTTGGGGCGAGAGGCGCGGCAAGGACACTCCAGCACCACAATATGATCCGGGTTTTGAAGGATGATGTCTCGTGCGATACGATATGGGATGATCTTTTCGAGCTCATGCAGCCTGATCTCCTCCTGAACCAAAACAAGTTGGCGGGCTGCACCGGTTGTGACGACTTTGCCATGATAGGTATCTGCGAAGGTTATCTCATCCTCTGTTTTTGCTCGAGGGGGGAAAAGACGGTTGAACAGGCCAAGTATCGGCTTACAAACCCTCGCCAACCAGTGCTCCCCGGTGCCAATACCGATATAAAGGTACGGCCACCGAGCGTATACATAACCGTGTACAAAATCCCCCAAGGAAAACCCTCGCATGCGCTTTGCTTCATCGAGAAACGACTGTGTTGAAGCACTTAACCAGAATCGCCTTCCCCTCGAAACCTTACCCTCTCCCAACTCCCTCATATCCCCACTCCATACAATCGTCGATCTTGTTAACCATTATGCCGTCATAACCACACGCCATCTTGCGGTGTAAACGCCCGCTCTTGAAGCTCTCCTTAGTATGCACGAAAAAATCTGAAGATCCAACTTGTGCGGTAAAGCCAGGCCATTCTTAGGCATGAAATACCGCCCACAGGATAAAAATATGTTATCGTTAGCCTATCATATATTTCCAAAGGCAAGGTTATCGGATGCCCATTCCCCTCGCAATTCTTACCCCCTCCGGCGATCTGGTCGAAACCCCTTATTGTGTTGATTCGCTCGAACAAGCTTCACTCAAGGAGCCAGAGGGTGTATACACGGTAACGCGAACCTACCATGGCGAGAAGGCCGTCCTGCTCGACGCACACTTCGATCGCCTTGAGGAGTCAGCCAGCATTGAGGGTATCTCCGCACACTTCGATCGAAGTGCCATACGAGCTTCGCTTAGAACCTTAATTAAGCGGGCAGACTACCCGGAGGCTCGCATCCGCTTGACCATACCGCGCAGTACACCAGACCAGGTCATCCTGGGCTTGGAGCCCCTTCATTTGGTTACCGAGGAGATGCGCAGGCATGGTGTACATACAGCGACGCTCCTTATTGAACGTTTTCGGCCGCGCTCAAAAAGCACAACATGGGTGGATCGTCGCGCAACTGCCATGAAGATGCTTCCCAAGGGCATTTACGAAGGGATCATCAGAACGGAGAATGACGAGCTTACCGAAGGATTTAGCAGCAATTTCTATGGGATCAGGCATGGTGTAATGTATACAGCCAGAACAGGCATTTTGGAAGGCGTTTCACGGCGGATTCTTCTCCATGTAGCTCCGGATGTTCTTCCTGTTGAGCTTCGCAGGCTCCATCTTGCAGAGATACCTTCGTTGGATGAAGCTTTTCTCACCAGTAGTGGTCGCGGCGTTCTTCCCATCGTGAGCATCGACGGGATAACTATTGGGAAGGGAACACCCGGCCCCAGGACGAAGGAGTTCGCATCTCATTATGACGCCTGGGTGGAAGCTCACCTCGAACCGATTTGAGAGACTGGTCGATGGCCTATGTCTTCCTATAGCAGCCTACCTGTCTCAAATCTACTTGATCCTTTACATAGGCAACGCACAATCTTTCAGGCTTATTTAATTAATCGTTTTTGATATCTCCTTGCTCATTCGAAGATGCGTTATTATTTAACCAGGTCAAACACACCATGGTTAGCGCCCGAACCAATTGATATAGAAGTTAGACGGAGGTCTGGATGGGTATTACAGAAGTCATCAAACGAAATGGAGCTGTTGTACCCTTTAATCCCGATCGGATCACGAATGCGATCTACCGCGCTGCAGTGGCTGTCGGCGGGAGAGATCGCGCTCGCGCCGAGTGGCTTACAACCCAAGTCATCCAAATGCTTGAAGAGACTACACCTCCTGGCCATAAGCCGCATATCGAAGAGATCCAGGATGTGGTTGAAAAGGTTCTCATCGAAAACGGGCATGCGAAGGTCGCAAAAGCCTACATCCTTTATCGCGAAGAACGTGAACGGGAACGGCGTGAGGACGGCGAGCAAGCCTCTAGGCCATCCGAGAACGTACCCTGGTCTCATACCTGGAAGATCCTGGATTGGGCTGTTTCGCACCATGTACATACCATTGATGCTCTCAATGAACGCATTCGCCGTGGAGAATTCCCTGATATTGTGCGCGAATCCGAAGCAGCCTATGAAGCGGAGGTTGATGAAGCAGCGGAATTCGTCCGCCAACGTGCCGATACAATTAAAATGGTG
>CAYLOP010000240.1:0-3080 GCA_964385305.1 uncultured Anaerolineaceae bacterium
GCCAGCGGGATGGCTAGGTGGGGCTGGGTGAGCAGATCGGGGTCGGGAAGGGTCACAGGCGGCGTGTCGAGGATCAGGTCGCCGAGCAAACACAGGTCGAGATCGATCGTACGCGGGGCGTACTTCGCGGCTTCAGGTGGGTAACCTTCCAGGTGTTCCACACGCTCCCGGCCTAGGTCGGCTTCGAATTCTCGCAATCGCTCCCGGATCGTTGAAGCACTCAGTCCGGTTTCTATCAGGATGGCGAAGTTAAGGAAGTCGTCCTGCGGCACCGGTCCGACGGCGGGGTTCTGATACACCTCAGACACTGCAAGCAGATCGCCTAATTCTCGCAGGCGGCGCACCGCCTGCAGCAGATTATCTTCCGGATCGATGTTTGACCCCAGTGAAATGAAAGCCAGCTTGGCCACTCAAACCACCTCCGTCCTTATCCCGATAAAACCTGCATCGCAGCCCGGATACGCTTCAGCCCCTCTTCCAGGCGGCTGCGTGGGCAACCGAAGTTTAAACGTACGAAGCCCGGTCCGCCGAATTCGGCACCATCCCAAAGGTCCACACCAGCCTCCGCAAAGAAATGTGCTGGGTCTTCGATCCCTGCACCTCTCGTATCGACCCAGGCAAGGTAGGTCGCTTCGACGTGGCTGACCGAAAGACCTGGGGTGGCAGCGATCGATTCCTCAACAAGATCGGCGTTTGCCCGCAGGTAGGCGAGCAGCGCACCCAGCCAGGGTTCACCTTCCTGATAGGCAGCCAGGGCGGCGGTGTAGCCGAGGGCGTTAACGTGCGGGACGAGACCCTGGGTGGCTTTAAGAAATGCAGCTCGCAGGTCGGGGTTAGGGATAATCCCGAAGGCGAAGCCGATCCCAGCCAGGTTGAAGGTTTTGCTGGTGGACATGAAGGTAACGGTGCGTTCGGCTGTCGCTGGGCTGAGGGTGGCGGTGGGAATATGGCGTTTGTCCTCATCCAGGAGCAGATCGCAGTGAATCTCATCCGAGCACAGGATCAGGTCATGTTTCTCGCATAATTCAGCGGCTCGTTCGAGTTCCTGGCGTGTGTAGACGCGTCCCACCGGGTTATGCGGGTTGCAGAGCATGAAGAGGCGCGTACGTTGTGTGACAGCGGCTTCAAGCCCATCAAAATCAAAGGTCCAGGAATCATTCTCTTGCAGCAAAGGTGTGGTCACGCATTGACGTCCGACATTGCCAGGCGCCGTGAGGAAGGGAGGATAGACCGGTATGGCGGTGAGCACCTCATCGCCGGAGTCGCCAGCCATGCGGCTTACGGCGTTCAATCCGGACACAACGCCAGGCAGCCACACAAGCCAATCCGCGTCGATCTCCCATCCATACTGGGACTGCAACCTCTCGCCGATGATTTCGATGAGTGCTGGGGATGGAAGCGTATACCCGAAGACACCGTGCGCGACGCGTTCTTGGAGGGCGCGTAGGACAGCGGGTGGCGAGGGGAAATCCATGTCTGCCACGCCCATGGGGATCGCACCGTCCTCCTCACACTTACGCCATTTCACGCTGGCGGTGTTACATCGATCGATCACACGGTCAAAATCGAAGCTAGCTGGCATATGGAAGCTCCTCGCAGCAGGTGGTCTTGAGTCTTACTTGGTTGGTGTGGACATTGTAACCCGGTATGAGTCCATATCGTCGATCTACTCAGCGTGAGGCTCATCGGAGGATTCAGGCGAAATCTTCCGCGCTTCTTTCGATTTCAACGCCAACGGAGCGGGCGAAGCGCAGCGCGCCGGGTTTCTCGACACGCACACGCGCCCGGCGCACCCCAGGATCTTGTAGACAGATGCGGGCGATATCCGCCGCTAATGCTTCGACGGTGAAGCGCTCGCTGTTCTCGACATGTGTGATGATCTTCTTGGTGATTGTGCGGTAGTTGATGGCATCGTCAATGTCATCGCTCACACCTGCAGGCTTTAAATCCCCAAAGAGTTTGATGTTGATCAAGATATCTTGGAGCACATCTCGCTCGCGCTTGTTGACACCGATCACGCCCCGCACCAGGAGATCCTTGATCTCGATACGATCTTCTCTCATCGCTTTCCCCTTTCCGCCCGTTCTTAAAGGTTTTCCCTATAAGGATATCACCAAGCAGAGAACGCATCGCTCGATCGTCTCCCATGTGGAGCAAGGAAGGGCACAGAGATGGTGGATATATGTTGGGAGATCATCCAGGCATCCCCACCACCATTGCTCCGAAGCTATTCCCAGTTTACTTCAACATCGTAAGGATCGACTTTGTCGCCGCATCCATGTGCCAATACTTAATGGTACTATGTTGATATTAACTTTCATAACAGAGGGAGGATAGGATGCACGATATCGAAGCTGCTGCTGAACTTCTGAGTGGTGTTGGTGTGGTAAAACCGGAGATCGAGGAGGCGGTTCGCCAGTTGCTAACCGCTTTCGGAGAGGATGCCTGCCGGGAGGGGCTGGAACGTACGCCGGAACGTGTGGCGCGCATGTATGATGAACTCCTTGCCGGATACCGCGTCGATCCCCAAGCCATGATTAATGAGGCGCTCTTTAACGTAGATTACGACGAGATGGTGATCGTGCGCGACATCGAATTCTATAGTATGTGCGAACATCACCTGCTGCCCTTCATGGGAAGGGCGCACGTCGCTTACATCCCGGATGGTGTGGTGATTGGGCTATCCAAGATCCCGCGGGTCGTTGACCTTTTCGCCAGGCGCCTGCAGGTGCAGGAGCGCATGACACGCCAGATCGCCGATTTCCTGGAGAAAGCGATCCACCCACAGGGCGTGGCCGTGGTGGTCGAAGGGTTGCATCTGTGCTCGAAGATCCGGGGTGTAAAGAAGGCCCAGTCTCGCATGGTGACGAGCGCTATGTGCGGAACCTTCAAGACCAATGACATCACGCGTAAGGAATTCCTATCGCACATCGACCGCGATGTGGTGTCGGTATCAATTTAGACGGGATTTACGACGTCCATACGCGCAGGGCGCTTATCGATCCGACGACGGACCCAGGCGGATGCCGTGCACCGGGAGGGTGTAGCCGCCGTCCACCAGGACGACTTGCCCGCGGATC
>CAYLOP010000241.1:0-3071 GCA_964385305.1 uncultured Anaerolineaceae bacterium
TACGTTGAACAAATGCGACCCGGAGATCGGGTGGGGTTGTTGACCTTCAACACGGCTGTCACCTATGTTCAGCCCATCACGACAGACTCGTCCGCATTGATCGAGGCCATCGATCATTTAAGGGCCGGGGAGGATACGGCGATGTATGATGCGCTCTCCGAGGCGGAAGATATTCTCGCTGAAGAGTCTGGGCGTACTGCCATCATCGCCCTCACGGACGGTATGGACAACATGAGTGCTTTCAGCTTGGAGGATGTCATCCAGCAGATCGGGCCTCGGGGCACGACGATCTCGACGGTCGGGCTAGGGGATCCGGAGCAAAGGGATGCGACCACGGCTGGGTTGGACATCCCCGCGCTTCAGGAAATCGCATCGGAGTCAGGTGGGGAGTATGCGTATGTCAACGACGAAGATCGATTGACGACGCTCTATCAGCGATTTGCTCGGGTGTTGCAGAGCGAATACGTGCTTACCTATACCTCTCCAAGCACACTGCGCGATGGCCTGACGAGGCAACTCAAAATCTTCCTGCGGGAGGCTGAAGCTGCCGGAGGGGATACAGCATACAACCCAGGTGGATTGGTCCCTGAGGTCGAGAAGCCTGCGAGTTGGGGCGTCTTCCTGGCTGTGCTGGCCTTGCTGATCGCGCTGCTGATCTTGCCATCAGTGATTGAACGGTGGGGTATGGGACGGCTTACCGTGCGCAAGCGCGGTAAAAAAGCACCGCGTGTGCGTCTGATGGACTGAGGCGCTTCCGGGCTTACAGGTAAGCACACGTCCGTATACAAGATACGGTTTGCATGAGAAGGGCGGCTGGTAAGTCGCCCTTTTTACGTGGGGACAAAGCGGCGTCAAAGCCTCATCTGGAGGATGAAAAGCAAGCGTGATCTGTGACACTTGTCACCTGAAAGTGTTGTATAGTAGTACTAATGTTAGGATACCCTAACATTATATATTTAGGGTATCCTAATATATATGGGGTTGATGTCCATCGCCATACCAGAGACTTTGAACAGGTTGAAGGAGAACACCTGTGACTCAGCATGAGCGGATTGCCGAAAGCGTAGAGATGTATTTGAAAGCCATTGCCGAGTTGGCATACGAGCGCGATCAAGTTCCCGTAACGAGTATTGCCGACAAGCTTGGCATCTCAACCGTCTCTGCCAGTGAGATGATTCACAGGCTTCAGGAACAGCAATTGCTGAAGCACACGCCCTACAAGGGCGTGCGTCTGACAACCTTAGGGATCCAAAAAGCCCATCGCGTGATTCGACGCCAACGCTTGTGGGAGCGATTTCTCGTCGATGAACTCGGGATCCCGTGGGAGTCGGCAAACAGGTTCGCTTGTCGTTTGGAGCACGGCACACTTCCAGAAGTTGCCGATGCGCTCGCTAATTACCTCGGAAATCCTGAGACGTGTCCTCACGGAAATCCGATCCCCTCAGCGGAAGGTGAGATGATAGAAATGAAAGGCATTCCACTCACCGATCTCGAGGAGGGCGATAAGAGCGTGATACTGCGAATCTTCCCCGAGGGCGAAAATGAGACATTATGCAGCTACCTGGCAGAGCATGGGATTGTGCCTGGTAAACCCTTGACCGTGGAGAAGATCGAGCCGCTTGAAGGACCTATGACAATATGCGTCGAAGGTTATGAGCATATCATAGGCTGGAAAGCTGCGGCTTTTATCCTGGTTGAACGAGTTGAGGAATGAAGGAAGCATTGGTGGAGGTTTATTTGTGAAGAAGGCACCGATTATACGCCTGAGTATGGTCCCAGCAGGACAGACCGTTCAGTTGGTGGAATTTGAAACCAACGGCCGATCGGTCTTGCGTTTGGCTGAGCTCGGGCTCAATCCAGAGACATGTATCACGGTTCTCAAATCGGTGCCCGGTCAACCTATGATTATCCTCGTCCGCGGCACACAGTTGGCGATCGATCATCGAACGGCAAGACATCTTCGTGTTCGCGTTTTAGGAGAAGCACCACGCGTAGGTCGCCCAAGGTGGCACCGACGCGGGAGAGGGCGAAGAGGTCGCCGTCGTTGGCGGTGGTGAGGGTTTATATCTGGAAGCGCTGAACTGACGTTCCGCCACCGCGCTGATTCTCCCCTACACAAGGTCAAGATCATTTTCGAGTGGAGTCGTAGCTATGCAGTCGGTTAAAGTCGCGTTGGCAGGAAACCCAAATGCAGGAAAAACCACCTTATTTAACGCGCTTACGGGTTCGCATCAGCATGTTGGTAATTGGCCCGGCAAGACCGTTGAACGCAAGCATGGCCATTTTAATTACAATGGTCTAACGTTTGAAGTTGTGGACTTGCCCGGCACGTACAGTCTTACGGCGTACTCGGCTGAGGAAGTCATCGCACGTGATTACATCCTTCAAGGCAAGCCCGATGTTGTCATAGTGGTCGTAGATGCGTCCAATCTTGAGCGGAATTTATACCTGGTTGTGCAAATCCTGGAATTGCAGGCTAACCTCATCCTAGCCCTGAACATGAGCGATAGGGCGGATGCCCTGGGGTACGAGATTGATGTGGAAACGCTTTCCGCCAGGTTCGGAGGTGCCCCGGTCGTCCGTATTGCAGCCATTCGAGAGGAGGGTATGGATGATCTCAAAAGTGAACTCGCTCGACTTGCGGGCGAGAGGATGGGGGAGCGTGTTATTGGGGTTGAACATCCATGATAGCAACGACAAAGGCCGCACGCTTTGAGATTGAATACGGAAACGAGATCGAGGCTGAACTTGGGAAGCTGGAAAATGCAATTAGAGCCCACCCCAGCATAGCCGCTGGGTTCGAACCGCGCTGGTTGGCGATTAAACTTCTAGAGGGTGAAACCGATCTCATCGCGAGGGTGAAAGGATTGGATGGAGGGGCAGCGGTCCTCGAGGCTGCGGACCTAAGCATCGCTCAGCTTAAAGACGTCTCTCCGATGGGCACAGAGGTCGCCATGGCAGATCGGCGCTACGTCTTCGTGAGCCGCGTGGTGGGTGAGACGCTGGTAAAACCGCACGAGACCACGATGCTGAGTCAGCGCATCGATAACGTTGTGCTGAATCCTTGGGTG
>CAYLOP010000242.1:0-3040 GCA_964385305.1 uncultured Anaerolineaceae bacterium
TTGGACTTGAGCACTTGATCAAAGAGATCCAGGCATCTCTGAAAGAGACCCCTACGAGACCGAATATCGGGAGACCGCGGCTTCCTGTTGACCGGGCGTTTACAATTTCCGGATTTGGGACGGTTGTAACGGGGACATTGGTGGATGGCCAGTTTGAAGTTGGGGAGGATGTGGAGGTGCTGCCAAAAGGTTTGCGAGGAAGAGTGCGTGGTCTGCAAACGCATAAGGAAAATCTTCAACAAGCGGTGCCGGGAAGCCGTGTGGCCGTGAATCTGTCGGGAATCGAAGTAAGGGAAATTCAGCGAGGTGATGTCGTTCTCTTGCCACATACCTACCAGGCGACACGGTTGATCGATGTTCATTTTCGGGTCTTAGAGGATTCCGTGAGCCCGATAAAGCATGACGCTCGAGTAAAGGTTTATTTAGGTTCTGCGCAGTGCTCGGCGCGCGTACGGTTACTCGGCGCAGATATCTTGAAACCAGGGGAGGAGGGCTGGCTCCAGCTTGTTTTAGATAAGCCAATCGTGGCTGCGCGGCATGATCATTTCATATTGCGGCGTCCTTCTCCCGGGGCGACCCTGGGAGGGGGTAGGGTGGCAGATTCGCATCCGAAGCGAAAATATCGAAGAAAAGATGGTGACGTCCTGAAGCGCCTGAGTCAATTGCTTGAAGGGACGCCTGGAGAATTGTTGTCACAAGTCTTGCTTTCGTCGGGGCCTGTTCAATTGCGCCACGCGGTGGAGCTTACCAGACTTAATGATAAAGAGTCCAAAGAGGCTATAAAGGAGGTCATCGAAAGTGGCGGGATCGTTGTGCTCGGGGAGGGAGATCTAACACCGAAGGCGGGAACAATTATTGCGGAAAGATCGATCTGGCATAACCTGTGTGGACAAATTGAGCGCCATCTAAAGTCCTATCACAAAAAGAACCCTCTACGAATAGGCATGCCGAGGGAAGAATTAAAGAGCCGAGTAAAGCTTGAAGGAAAAACCTTTGGCGCGGCGATCGAGACATTGGTTAGAGAAGGTGCAATCGTTGAAGTGGGTACTCAGATTCGTTTGACCGAGTATCGTATCGAGTTACAAGAGTCACAACGAGCCCAAATCCAAGATCTAATGGAAAAGTTTTGCGCCTCACCGTATTCGCCACCTTCCTATAAGGAATGTGTGGCTGAAGTTGGCATGGAGCTTTTAACCTATCTACTTGAAAGTGAACGCCTGGTTCAGATTTCGCCGGATGTTGTCTTGGAGAAGGAAATCTATAATGAAATGGTGAACGTGATTAGAGAAAAGCTCCGTGAAGAAGAGACGATAAGCGTAGCTCAAGTGCGAGATCAATTCGGCACTTCACGAAAATACGCGCTAGCGCTTATGGAGCATCTCGACACGATAGGCGCAACCAAGCGCGTAGGAGACGTACGAAAGCTAGGCTAGGGGAAAGCCGCTATAAGGTGGGGAGAGAAACGTAATTAGAAGGTTCGAAAACGCCACAAACCACCAACCATCGTGCCAACAGGAAGAACTTCAGCAAGTGAGATCGTTTCCACCTGGTAAGGATCAACGGATAAGACAACTAAATCTGCGAGTGAACCGCGTTGAAGGACTCCAAGCTTGCCTTCCATGCCGGCCGCATAAGCTGGGCCTCGCGTGTATGCCAGAAGAGCTTCCTGAAGGGTGAGCCGTTCTTCTGGATACCATCCTTCCGCTCCGGGGGAACAATCTAATCGCTGGCGGGTCACAGCAGCGTATAAACCAACAAACGGATTGGGTGTCTCTACGGGTGCATCAGAGCCGAAGGCGAGCGTTGCACCCGCGTCGAGTTGGCTTCTCCAGGCAAAGGCGAACCGGTTTCGCTTTCCCCAATAACGCTCTGCCATGGTCATATCGGAGATGGCGTGGATGGGTTGCATGGATGCGATAACAGAAAGCTGAGATGGACGCAAGAGATCATCGGGATGGAGTAGTTGTAAATGTTCCATCCGATGCCTTTGATGCTGTAACTGATGTTCGCGTTCATAATGTCGAAGGTTTTCAATGGCATCCAGCGTTTCGCGGTTTGCCCGATCCCCTAGAGCGTGGATTGCCATACCCATTCCATGGTGTGCGGCGCGAATTCCAATGGCGAGCAACTCTTCGCTGTCCATGATGAGAATTCCGCGATTGCCTGTAAGACCTTCATAAGGATCAAGCAGCGCAGCGGTTTGCGTTCCAAGTGCGCCGTCGGTGAAGACTTTTACATTGCCAATCTTGACCCATGGGTCGCCACTGCCCGTACAAAGATTTGCGTTGGTAGCGAATTCAAGATCTTCGTATCGAATATTCTTGCACACCCGCAGACCGAGCTCGCCGCGACCATGGAGAGATTGGAGGGCAAGATAACAAAGCCAACTATCAAAGTCATGAATGCTGGTGATGCCGATAGCCCACAAGTCTTTCTGTGCGTCAAGAATCATGGCCTCAAGCTGGCTTTGGGTGGGGTCGGGGATACAGCTTGAGATCAGTTCCATGGCATTTTCGAAGAGGATCCCCGTAGGAGCGCCATACTCGTCACGCTGGATCTTGCCTCCGGGGGGATCTGCCGTGTTCGCAGAAATATGTGCGAGGTCGAGCGCGGCTGTGTTTGCCCATCCAGCATGGAGCGATTTTGCCGTGAGGTAGACAGGATTGTGGGGAGATAGGAAATCGAGATCTGTCGCATTGCCATAGCGATCCCAAACATTCTGGTTCCAACCATGACCCAGAATCCATTCACCAGGTTCTGCTATGCGGGCACGTTCTCGAACACGATCCCAACAAGCCTCGAGGCTTTCCACCTCGCAATCGACCTGTTGGATCAGTTGGGCGTATTTCTCGATGTGAATGTGAGCATCGGTGAATCCAGGGAGAACGGTCCTTCCATCGAGGTTGTAGATTTTTGTTTGCCTATTGGCAAGGCAAAGCACCTCAACATCTGAACCAGCAGCAACGATCTTGCCTTGAGAAATCGCCAGCGCGTCAACGATGGGTTCATGAGAGGACAGGGTGTAGACCTTGGCATTGTG
>CAYLOP010000243.1:0-3022 GCA_964385305.1 uncultured Anaerolineaceae bacterium
CATCTCTCACCAATACACCAGCGGAGGTTTGTATCAGCATACCCTCAAAAGGGTTGACGGCCTTGAAGGTTTCAAGCGCTGTTAATGCCGGTGGGCTGGGTTCCAGGAAAAGATCGGCATCTCTTATCGTCGTCCAACTAAATCCGGAGTCGAACGCCACAGTCAGGTAACCCATCTCTTCGAACAATTGACGTATGAGACTATGATGTATGGCGGATTTGAAAGGGCGTCGATCCGTTTCGGTCGGGTCTAACGGGCCAAGAACATCTTCAATGTAATTAAGGTTCAGGATAGCGGTAAGCGATAATTCGGTTTGCGCGTAGTTGCTAATGCTGTTATTGGCGACAAAGAAGCCATTGTCTCTAAGATAGTTGAGAAAAGGTGCGTTATCATACGCGTAAAGGTCCCACAGCACGTCTTCCCGTGCATAAGCATCCATCACAATGAAATAGACGTCTGGGAGGCGCTCTCGATCTTCATCCGTTCGTGAGTATTCGATATGGAATTGGTCATTCAGCTCGTGAGGGGTTGAAGGTTCGTCTTTGATCGCATCGGAAACGACACCAAAGAGTGGCTGGATGATCGTCAGGAGTGCGATGATATTGACCACATTTGTGAGGCGTTTGGGATTGGTAAGTCTCCACCGTATCCAAAAATAGCACCCAAGTGCAAGAATGATCCATGTGCTTGCCAAGTATCGATGCCGGCCTGCCAGAAAGTTGCCTAGGGTGAGATTTTTTATCGAATAGTAGACGTGTCCATAGGAGAAGAAAAGGATAAGCAGCAAAGAGGCAAGCAGCGCAGCCCGATCCCAGTCACGCAGATGCCAATAGCTGAGGAGTAAAAGAGCAAACGCGAGAAAGATGCACACGAGCAGAGGGCGAATAGTCTCGGAGGGCTGAATTTCGTGGATGTTGAATGCCCAGAGTGAGAGGACAGCGTATGCTGAAAATAGAAAAGGATGAAAGATTGGTCGAAGTAGCCTCATATATCCTAGAGACGCTCCATAAGATACAGGAGGCGTTCCGAATCCTTGATTTGGGATGAAGTGTGGATGTTGAAGAATTTACCAAATGCTTGCTCAAATCCACCCTGCGTATAGTGCGGGAAAATATCCTCACGGGTGGCGAGCAGGCGTTGCACCTGCGAGTCGCTCTTTGGGATAAATTCGACGATGAGCCATTGCCCCATTTGCTGGAAAAGCCTCGCCAACCAGTCGAGGGGGACATTATTCGAGATCGCCATGTGGTGAACCAAGGCCAATGCCATAACGGTGTGAGCCGGCCCTCGTTCAAATAGTGATCTACGTTCTTGATTACCCCAACCCAGGTCGGGGCTCGGATTGGTGAGATCGAGAAGCAGAGGAAGCAGGTTGGTTTCACCATTTATTCGGCAATTGCGATAATTTTGTTCCACGGCGGCTGGGTCGATATCGAACGAGAGAGTGGGAATCCCCTGCTCGCTGGCAAGACGGCTGAATAGGCCTGTGTTGCCGCCGATGTCCCAGACGTTTGCAGGCTGAATGTGCGCGAGGAATTGGCGGACAAGTTCTTTCTTATGCTCGATACCTGCGGGCGTGTAATTGATTTCCTCCTCGTAGTAATCGCCCCATTCTGTATCGGCGAGTTTCCAATCAAGCGTGCGAACCCCCGATTCGAGATTGTCGATAAGGCCGAGAAATGCCATTCGGCTCATCTGGCGTTTGATCGTTTTCTTGTCGATGGTCTTGTCAGCATACCGTTGTTGGGTGGACGCGTGGACGTGGATATGGGTGAGCAAGGCTAAGTTGAGCTTCGTCCTGGTTGGAAGCAATCGGCTGGCAAGATCGAGTGGTATGCCATCAATGTAGACACGCATGAGCTGGCTAAGGCGAACGTCTCGGAAGGCCATAAGCGCAAGCGGTGCCAGGAAGTGTTGGCAGAATTGTCGATATGCCACCCAAGGTTCACCCTCATCGTAGATCTCGAAGGAGAGGGTATCGATAAGCACGGGCTTTCCGCCGTGGAATTGGATGTTATACGCGCTGCAGTCCTTCAAGGACATGTCATGTTCAAGCGCTAACTTCTGGATGGCTAAGGTGGTGAGTGCAGCATCTTTCAACTGGCTAAAACACCACTCATACGGATATGAGATGAACACAACTTTTTTAGGGCGGATGGTGTGGAATGCGATGTCCGGATCAGCGGGTGGAATATCGACTTCCTCATGGGGGATGAGGAGTTCCGATTTAACCAAAGCCTCATACAATCCGGATTGCATGAGGCGATCGTAGTTTTCACGATAGCTCTTGTTTATTTGGCGATATAGGGTGCCCTGCCTTTTGAAAAGAAACCCGCTTGGGTCTCGGAAGGAAGCGGTATGACGTTGACTATTCGTCATCGGTGGGGGGTTCCTCCTCCTCATGGGAGGATCGCTTCTGGAAGTATGATTTTATACGACCCCAAGAAGCCCGAAGTGCGAATAAGCCACCTAAAAAGCCGGCAATAAGTAGCTGAAGCAAGTAACTTCCCGAACCCGGATCGAGGTAGGCTTCCTGCCCGCGCAGGAAGGATGTCAAGCTCGTTTGAACCAGGGATTGAAATAACGAAAGATGATCTAGCTGCATTCTTGGACCTCCGTGTTCAAATTCTTTAATGCATGTATTCTAAGATGGATGACCATAAAACGGAAGGGCTAAGTTCTTAGCATGGGAAGGTTGACCTTGATAAATGCGTTGTGCTACTTCAAAGGCTCGTGCGCCCGTTGTCAACCGAGTCGTCCGGGGATCAACGGTGGCGGGCGTGTAAGTCATAACGGGCATATACAAATTATAATGAGTTGTGGAAGGGGAAGAATTGCCCTGCAATTTGAGCGTGGTTAAGGGAGTGCAAATCCTCTATCGTTATCGTCAGGGTCCTTGGCGTTGTAGCACTTTTCACGCGAATGATAAACCGAACATCCTTATCAAACCCAGACACTTGGAGGCGTCATGATAGAAGTGATCCAGTCCAAAGAACAGAGTCTATTTAATAAGGGGAAAGTA
>CAYLOP010000244.1:0-3021 GCA_964385305.1 uncultured Anaerolineaceae bacterium
CGGGGCAGATTGGGGAGAAGAGATCGCGAAAGCCATCAAAGTAAGCTCGGTTTTTTTGCTGATCTTCTCCAGCAGCGCAAACCGGTCTCAGCGGGTGCTGGATGAGCTGAATCTGGCAATCTTGAGAGAAGTGGTTATTCTGCCGTTCCGGATAGAAAAACTGGATCCCAGTGGAGCCATGCTTCTACATCTTTCCTCCAGACATTGGCTGGATGCATTTGTGCCCTCATGGGAGAAACATCTTGATAGCCTGGTAAAAAGCGTTTCCTCATACTTAGAAACGGCTGAAAGTGCGGCGGATGTTGATTATGACAGATCCGTTGATCAACCCTCTAAACCCAAAAAAGGGAAACCATCGCTCATTGGAATTGCTGCAGCGGTCATTGTAGTTGCATTAGCGGCAACGATTGGCATCCCCAAGCTGTTTAACGTGCAAGAAGACACATCCACTGAAATAACAATTGCGAGCCTGAGAGCTCCTGTCTTAGAGATCGAATCGCCCACCCCCAAAATTGTCAGCTCTCCCACGCCCATCCCTCTCGCCTGGACGAGGCTCTCCTCAGGTCAGGCATTTGCACGCGACACAATCACAGCGATTGTAATCGACCCCGATGATCCAGAAGTTCTATATGTTGGTACGGAGAACGCAGGGATTTACAAATCCATCGACGGTGGCGTCTCCTGGAAACCGGCAAATAGCGGTTTGGGTCGCGCCTCGATTGACACACTGGTGATTGACACTCTGGATCCACGGGTGCTCTACACCGGCACTCTCGACGCGGGGGTCTATAAGACTACAGATAGCGGCGGAACGTGGCACAAATCCAACAAGGGGATAGACCTGCCTGGTTGGGATTGGACGAGCATCGTTCGCCTAGATCCCCAGGACGACCAACATCTATACTACACAAACGGACCAGGGATCTATGAGTCGCTGGACGGTGCCGGATCATGGATGCCAGGTGAGGCCCCTCACTGTCGTCCTGACGTCACGCTAACATCCTTGGTCCTTCATCCTTCAGATGACCGAACCCTCTATGCAGCTAGTTATACCGGAGATGAGGGGCCATGTGATGCAAAGGTATATATTTCGCAAGATGGTGGGCATACTTGGACCCTCACGGGACTACAAACGGTTAAGTGGATCGATTTCGGGTCGCTGCATATTGACAGTCAAGAGGGAAGCTTCCTCTTTGTGTCCACATGGCCAGATGGGTTGTACGGGTCTTCTGATGGAGGCGCTACCTGGGACCGCCTATTGCAGCAGCATTGTTCAGCTTTCGCGTTTAGCCCTGACGAAGCCACAGTAGCTTACTGCGTGAATGACCTTAATCTTCTGAGAACTGCGGACGGCGGTCAGCGCTGGAAGGAACTCACCGCGCGTGAGTGGGGCGAGCCAAGCTCAATGCTAGTTTCGCCCCACACACCAGGGACCCTGTTTGTTGGTGGCAAGGGCCTCTATCTGTCAATAGACGACGGTTCCTCGTGGCTCGAGCGCAATAGCGGGCTTGGCGCAGGCTACCTAGAGATGCGAATCGACCCAACCAATAATTCGATCCTATATGTAGAAATGACCAATGGATGGCTCTACCAATCCTCTGATGCTGGTCGCAGTTGGAAACTAATCGAGGATGAGAGAAAGGGATTGGCGATTGATGCTTCTAACGGAACATTGTATCGTGCAGCAAGGGAAGACATTGTTCGTTCACAAGACAATGGCGAAACTTGGCAGAGGCATGGGTCGCCAGGAGGTTTCATGGAGGATGTCGAGATAAATCCGGTCCAATCTGGCGTTATGTACAGTGTCGGTCAGTGTGGCGAGGACGAGGAAAGATGCATTTACATTTCTTCCGACGGTGGAAATTCTTGGCAGACCACCAGCATCCCTGAAAGAGGCTCTGGAAATAGAATTGTCATCGACCCTACTAATGGACAGCGAGTATATGTCATCGACTATATCAATGTTTACCGTTCATTCGATGGTGGAGAGACGTGGAGATTCTGCGCCAATCCGGGCGGGCTCGCTCATTACGGATCGCGAATGGCGATTGATCCACAAGATAGCGATCGGCTTTTCCTGGCAACGCGCGGCGAGGGAGTTTCAATTAGTGAGGATGGTTGCTTGAGTTGGCAAGCAAGCGACGAGGGTCTGGGTAATCTATTCGTAAATACGGTTGCTATAGATCCTGTGGACCCTGATACGATCTACGCGGGAACAGATGGCGGCGCATATGTCTCCTTCAATGGTGGGGAGAGCTGGGGCGAGATCAACGCTGGCTTGTTGGGCGCGATGGTGGTGTACTCCATCGTCGTGGACCCAGTAGATCCAACCCATGTGCTTGCGGCAACCCCTCTTGGCATCTTCGAATTGGAGGGAAAATGAGCTCCAATCCCTTCACCTTCGGCAACCCGATACGTGATCCGGTGAGCTTCTGTGGGCGCCAAGCGGAAATCCGCCAGATTGTCAATCTGTAATGTGTAAAAGATAATGAGACTGTTCCGTGTGTTCTGAGGACGTACACTGTACGTCCTCAGAGAATTTGGGACATCCGGGAACCTAAACTAAGATAATATTTTTCCCTTTCAGATTGCGGTTCAACGACAACTGGACATAATTGATTGGCTTGGAAAAGGGGGATAAAGTGGGCGGAACAGGACTCGAACCCCGTTCGGGCCGGCACCCCAAGGTCGCAGCCCGCCGGGGCGAACGGCCTGCGACCTCTTCTGTGTAAGTGATTCTACACGGTCTTACATAGCGTCCATGGCCTACAGATAGTTGTATAGTTTCTACAAACCCGCATGAAATCGGGGGCTGATTGCCCAGGCTTTCAATATTTACCATGGGTTAGTGCATTAACTGCACCCAAACTGCACCGCTCATGAAGCTAGGAAAGGCGACTCGAATGCCCCTGTCCAATTAGGAATAGCCAAGCACATTGAAGAACCAGATCCTGTAATAGGGTGATTTGGGTTTTCAAACCCATCCATCCACATTTCTTCGAGGATCTTCATCGTTTCCCC
>CAYLOP010000245.1:0-2958 GCA_964385305.1 uncultured Anaerolineaceae bacterium
ACTTTATTCATTTGATGCGTGCTCAAAATAATGGCTTTCCCTTCATCCCTTAAATTGCTTATGATGTTCTGAACAGTCTCTGTTCTTACGGGATCCAGGCCGGCGAAGGGCTCATCCAGAATGATCAACTCGGGATCGTGAATGACGGTGACGATAAACTGGATAAGCTGTCCCATACCCTTACTCATTTCCTCGTTTTTCTTCTTTTTGCTTTCGAGCATGCCGGTTTGCTCGAGCAATACATTCGCTTTCTTTTCGGCCGTGGCTTTATCCATGCCTTTCAAGGAGGCGAGATAAAGGATTAGATCAATGGCTGTTAATCTCTTATACAATCCCCTCTCTTCAGGTAGGTAGCCGATTTGATCCTTTAAGGCTTCATTCATCTGCTGACCGAAGATTTTCACGACACCAGAATCTGGTTTCATGAAATCTAAGATTATTTTTATGGTGGTGCTTTTGCCGGCACCATTAGGCCCAATAAGCCCCAGGATCTCCCCAGGATCAACGGAAAAGGTCAAATTATTCACCGCGGTCACGTCGGCGTAGGATTTGTACAAGTGATTTACTTCAACCACTTTCATATGATAAGCCCTCCCTTTTAATTGAATTTGGTGTACATAGCTCAAAGAACACAGTCAATTTGAAACCGGATAACGGCTTTGAGCTGAGCGGCGCCGGCTCGTATCGAAAAATGGATTTGCCGCCGCTTCCGGCGTCCGCTTGAACGAATTGTTAGGCTGCCACCAGTGGAACCGTCATTTCCCAAGATCATATACACTACCAAAACTCCTCAGCGCCTCATTCCAGCAAAAGATGTCCGTAGAATCGGCAAACTGGTCCACTGAGCCCACCATCCTCGTAATTGATTTGAGAAACGTGGAGTCGACTTTATCCATAAGAGCCATCGCAAATCGTTCCGCGTGGATCACAGAGTACGGGCGGTTGTAGAATTGAGATACGCTCGTATCGACGGGTTCAGTGATCTCAAGCTTGTTGTGCATTTCCGCTACGTAAATGTAGGCTTGATTTAGGTGGCGCTCGCGTTCTCGCCAGGTTGAAGAGCTAAGCACAGCATTAAGAATCGGCGACAGCACCGCGGAGCATTCCAACTGCAAAAACGCAGATCCAAACCACTTATTGTACGGCCAGTAGCGCTTCTCCATCAGAAAGCAGAGCCGCATCAGTTCCACGATCTGTCGGCTTGCAACGATTCGAGAGCCAAGTTCATCTCCAACGTCTCCGCATCGCGCCATAAAAGGTTCGTCCTGATCCAGTCTCACCCACTGGCATGCAAGGAGGTACATCCACAGGTCCTTCGGATACCACTCAAGCTTACTGCGAATCTTGTTCAGTCGTCCGAGCCCCTCGTGAAACACCCTTCCTCTGGCCACCGTTGCGAGACATTGCTGTGATATGGTGAGCCATTGCTTCTCTTCAATCGCACTTTCAGGATCAATGCCGAGGTATTGCTCGAAGAAACCACGGATTGTATGGACCGAAACGCCATGGCTGATTGGTCTCTGATCCGTCAGCTGCAGGACACCACCATTCACGTGCGGATTGGCGAAATGTGTTGGATAGCCCGCGATAGCAAATGGCAGTTTGTCCCCCATTAGCTCGGAGATGGCCTTGTGCACTCCATCGAAATCTTCTTCATCCACAAAGATCATCACCTTCGGGCCCCAGTCGTGATCCCTCGATTGTTCCGTATCGAAGCCAAGGACATCCGAACCACGGCCGATTCTCGCGGCTGAGTGTCGGAGCTCCCGGAATTGGTCGTCTAGCAGCGGACGGACGGCCTCAGTGTAGAATCGCTCACAGAGGTCCATCCCCTTAACGAAAGGTGGCAATATTTCTTTCATAGGTCTTCAGATTACTCTATCATGCTGGCTGCCCTACCCGAAGGTACAAACGGGCCAACTGCCTTGGCAGCCTAACGGCCTCGAGCTGCCTGCCTGCACCCGGAGTGAAGCGAAGGGTGTCCCGCGTTATGTGCGGGGAGCGGTCCGGCCAAGACACCTTCATACTATCGCGCCGAGCTTGCCGGGTTCGCTCGATCGAGGGGTTAGGCGCAGAGACCTTCCCCTCATAAACAGCCAAACACGGAGAAAGCGATATCCGCGATTATCCCGAGTGCGACCAAACCATAGATCCACCATCTACGGTAGACAGTATCCATCACGTGATCCCATCGGATTGATTCAAGTGCCTCGGTTGCGTATTCGGTATGTTCCCAGGAGATTTGCTGTACTCCAACAACCTCATAGCTTCGGATTGGCAAGACAGGAACCAGTAGCGCCACCAGCCATTTTGTGCCGATTCTAGAACGGGAATCATCGGAATCTGTAAGGTACATCTTCGTTCCGAATCCACTGTACATCCAGAAGTCCGGATGAAACCTGGCGATGAACCAAGCAAGGGCAATTGACCCGGTAAGAATGAGCAGAAGTTCAAGGAGGGACAAAGATTGCACATTCCGCAAGAGCCAACAGTCCGGGAAAACATGGCTGAAGTACGCGGGGATCACCATGAACGCAGCGACAAGAGCGACGAAGAGCAATAGGGATATTAACGCGGAGAACGGACTGGGAAAGCGACGGAAAGTATCGATCCCGGATATCTTGGCTGAGTGATCGAAGAGCTTCTTCACGAGGTACAGAAGAACAAAGGCAATCAGTAGTGTTATAAGTGTATCGATGTTGATTATTGGCATTTGCTATTCTCTGCCCCGCTCGTACGGGGTGGAGTTCGGGTGGCTGTTGGCGAATAGAAGCACGGATTAGGGTCTCTCCTATCTGCGCCTAACGGTTTTGAGCTCAGCCGCCCCGCAATCCACTTGGTTTGCATTTCAATATTCCCATTCCAGAACCTTCTCTACCAAATTGCGCTACCCACGGGGTCGGCTGCAGCGAATACGTAAGGGAACCTTTACAACCCTTCTTGGATAAGATGAGCTTC
>CAYLOP010000246.1:0-2866 GCA_964385305.1 uncultured Anaerolineaceae bacterium
TATTCGGAGCCCTTCCCCTTGATGGGTTGGATGAGATCCGAAGCTTCTTTTCAGGTGTCAAGCGCCAGGGCTTACGATCTTTGATTGCGATCATGAAAGGAGTCCCTGGTTCTATAATGATTCCTGATTCTATGAATAGCGTAGCCAAAGCCTTCATTACAGGCCTTGTTCTGCTTTTTTTGGCTTACCCCCTAACATTGACTGTTCGCGCGTATGCAATTAGCGGAAGAGACTCCAGAGTTCATTTCGCCGCGGTTATTGGCGCTGCGATCATGATGGGTAGCGTGTTCCTGCTTATCCTTATGATCTCAGCTGCGTACCGAATGAGAATGATAGGGAGTATCATCCTGGCGATTTCTTTCGCTCTGCTGATGGGATTCGGGTTCATTGTCCAGAAGGATTACAGCGATGCTTGGCAATACCAGCAGGCGTTTTGGACAGAAGCCATCCCGTTGATCCCGGATGTCGACGATGGGACTGTGATCATGGTGGAGCCTCAGGCCTTTAAGGATACGCTGCAAATTGGGGCAAATATCTGGAATCTGCCGCGAGTTTTGGAATTCATTTATGATTTCCCTGCTGAATGGGAAGAACCGCCGCGCCTGTATCGCCTCATCCCCGGTTGGCAAAACAATCTTGTCCAAGAGGGACTTACCCTCAAGCTTGATGCGAATACGACCATCGCACCGACTACTTTGTTTAGGACTGTCGAAAGTACGGATGTTATTTTTCTGCAGGTGCGCTCGGATCGTTTGACGAGACGGCTTGAACCTATCGATATCGATGACATGGCGTATCCCGTAAAGCAAACCTCGAATCTTGGGGAACCACCCTTCGAGAAGGGTATCCTTTTCGATTGGATGATCCGCGATGAAGTTGAGCAGGAGTGATGTTCGTTCAGATTCCTGCGGCGGAATTCTATTGATACGCGCTGTCTTCTCGTATGGATTCTTAAAGCTTTATTGTTGCGGAAAAGTTGGGCATACGACAGGGCGTTTCCATAGGTGAAGTAGCTATCCAACTTCGATTTTGTATAAGCCTGCGGAGACGTGGCAGAAGACAACTCCCCCTGCATTCTCAATTTAGTTTGACGCATGAAATATAGCGCATCTATAACTGTCCTGCCGTCGCCTGCAGATGTGTTCAAGCATTTGTAAAAATAATCTAGGCATCATTCATTCTATTGAGCCTCGTAGGGTTTAGAAGTTTGCAAGGTGTTGGTTTAGAAAAAGCTTATTCAGAATTTTTGGAATATACAATGAAGCCGGCATGGTCATAAACAAGCGTCCAATTGGGCTGTGGAGCAAGTTCCTCCTGATTCCACGGGACACTATCAGGCAAGATTAAAAGGTCAGGATCAATGTCAGCGATGTCGATGAGACGATATATACAAGAGGAGGATCCCTCCTCCACGCAGTCACTGAGGCTTTGGAAATAGGATTGCTCCAACAGATAGCTCCCGGTCCACTCCGATCCCCAATAAGCGATATCCGGGGTCCGATGGGTCAGATAGGGAAACCACTCGGAAAGATCATGAGATCCTGACAGCAAGAGGTAACTCGCATCATCTTTGGAATTGTCTTGAACCCAAGTGGACACCTCGAGAGCTTGTGGTGATAAAGCGGGAATTTTGGATCGAATATCCTTAAGGCCTTGTGCGAGAAATACGCCAAGAAAGAGGAAGGTGAAAATCGCTGATAGGATAGGTCTGGGGATAAAACGCGGTTTTACGCTCAGCTCTTCCATCGATGCAATGTCAAAGATAAGATCAGCAACCAGCATACTTGCTAACATTGCTTCGAAACGATCTGCTTCCCCTAAGAAAAGGGCTACCGAAATCATCCAGATGGGCAGGAGCCACCTTCTCCTTAAAATGGCATAGCAGAAGCCCAGCAAGCTCGCGCCAGCGAGGTTAAAGGGCTTCCAGGTACGTCCGAAGTTGTAGAACCATTTTGTAAGCAAAACAGGTATAGATAGGAAATTACTTGAAGCCTGATGAAGGATGCCGAAAGATCCATGCGATGACCCCGCATACATAAATACTTGGGCACCATATCGGGTTATTACGGTCATGTACCATGGAGTAGCTACGGCGAGACCACCTAACCCGATTAGCACAAGACGAACACAATTCGGTAACAACCTTTCCCTTGGAGAAGTAATAGCAAATACCAGCAGGCTTAGAAGGGTGAAAACCGCGTAGCTTAGATGGGTCAGAAATGTCATGCCAAAAAGTGTCGCAGAAAGAACGATCATCTTGTGGCTGGATGATTTTCCGCGGAATATCCTGAAGCTGACAAGCAGGCAACCCATGGAAAACAAAAGCGCCAACGCACGCACCATACCGGCTGCGGTGGCATGACTTGTATAGATGATCCCCACTGAGGAAGTTACAAGCATACCGAGCAGCGCTTTTATTCGGTTTGCAAAGATTTCACGGAAGAGGAAGTAGGCAGCGCCGAAGGCTAACATGCTGATCAAGGGCGGTGCCCAGCGCAGGTATGTGAAAATTGGTATCCTTAACAACCCTGTCAACATTGCCGCAACATACAACCCTAGAGGGGGATAAGCAAAGGGGACACCGCCCGGACCATAAAATGGGACTTGAACGGGCAGGACAAATCCGTTTTGAGACAGCTGTTCCGTCATGAGTGTAAAGAAACCCGCATACCCCACTGGAAGCGGGAAACGAATTGCATTGAGAAAGTACAATCCGGCGATGATTGAGAGTGTGATGAGTTCGGGAACAGGGTTTTTTGAAAGTCTTCCAGTAACTCGGTCAGTCCACATCATGAGTTGGAACCAAGTCGTTTTCAGCTTGTGTGTCCATGGATCGAAATTCATGAATTCTTCTCCTGACGCAGGA
>CAYLOP010000247.1:0-2843 GCA_964385305.1 uncultured Anaerolineaceae bacterium
TCCGCTGCCGGCGGTTGACCTGGCGCGCCGCCTGCACGATCTCCATCACCAGTCCGTACTGCTCAGCCGTGTCGAGCAGGGCGGCGGTGTCTTTCGGGAAGCAGCTCCCACCCCACCCCAGACCGGCGTTCAGGAAGCGCGCGCCGATGCGCGTGTCGAGGCCGATGCCGCGCGCGATCTGCTTGACGTCCGCGCCGACCTTCACGGCCAGATGGCCGATCTCGTTGATGTAGCTGATTTTGAGCGAGAGGAAGGCGTTGGCTGCGTACTTGATCAACTCCGCCGAGGCCAGATCCGTGGTCACCACCGGCACCGCGCCCAGGCCCTCTGGACGGGGCAGCATCTCCGGCGCCGGGAAGTCCTGGTTGAGGATCGGCCGATAGAGCTCGGTGAGGGCGACGATGGCCTGCTGCGAATCGGCGCCGATCACGATGCGGTCGGGGTAGAGCGTGTCGCCGATCGCAGACCCCTCTCGCAGGAACTCAGGGTTGGACGCCACGCTGAATGACTCCTGCGGTTTATGGCCCTTGGCTTGCTCGTAGGCTTCGCGCACGATGGCCTCGACCCAGCTTCCGCTGCCGATCGGCACGGTCGATTTGTTGACGACGACCGTGAAACCGTCGCCCAGGCGCTCGCCGATAGCCTGCGCCGCAGCTTGCACGTATTTCAGGTTGGGGCTGCCATCCTCGTTGGAGGGTGTGCCGACGGCAATGAACACCACGTCGGCCTGGTCGATGTGCGCCTCATCGTACGAACTCTCGAAGTGCAGGTTCGAGCGGCTCCCCAGGAGCAGTTCCTGGAGGCCCGGTTCATAGATAGGGATGCGGCCTTCCCGTAAATTCCGGACTTTCGCCTCATCGATATCGATGCAGTAGACCTCGTTGCCCAGATAAGCCAGGGCGACGCCCGTTGTCAGTCCAACATAGCCTGTGCCCACAATGACGACGTTCATAAGTCTCCCTTATATACCTTGTTTGGGTTAACCGCGCACTATTGTAACAGAGGCATTAGCATTTCAGCACGTCAGCATTTCAGCGGTCAGCAGTTCAGCGTTTCAGCCTTCAGCCGATAGCTGATGGCTGAGTGCTAACGGCTGATAGCTTTACAACCTATCGGAGCGGATTTTCTTGATGAGAGTGGCGAGCATCTTTTTGACTTCTGTAACCCCACCCGTTATTTGACCGTAGTCCTCTGCACTTAAATATCCAAGGTCGCGGCCGAGCAGAAGATGGTATTCAACCTCGCTTGCGGACCCCATGGCGATCTTAAGAAATCTGCCGAGTTCTGTTTCTCCACTACGCCCACATCCTTCAGCTATATTAGCTGGAATGGATACGGCTGCGCGTCTGAGTTGGCTTGTCAATCCGTAGATTTCATTCTGAGGAAATCCCTCAGTTGACTTGTAAATCTGAAGTGTCAATTCATGGGCTTTATGCCAGACCTTGAGATCTCGGAAATCACGCATCAGGAGGCTCCTGAAGTAACTGTCAGCAAGTCAGCTTTTCAGCTTTCAGCAGATCAGCACTCAGCATTTCTGGAGTTGACCCGGTTACGTGGACACCTTTATGCTATGTGAAAGGAGTTCACCATGCCGAGAACACGTCCACCTTATCCTGAAGAGTATCGACGCAAGATGGTTGAGTTGGTGCGGTCCGGTCGTAGCCCGTATGAGCTTGCCAAGGAATTCGAACCAACTGCGGTCACGATAGCCAGCTGGGTAAAACAAGCCGATCTGGATGAAGGTCGGCGATCTGATGGGCTCACCACTGATGAGCGAAAAGAACTCGCCAGACTGCGTCGGGAAAACAAGCGCCTTCGGCTTGAGCGCGAGATCTTGGCAAAAGCCGCGGCCTGGTTCGCACAGGAGACCGACACGCTTCCACCCAAGGATTCGAGTTCGTGAAAGCTAACCAGGCAAGCTATCCCGTTTCCATGATTTGCCGCATGCTGGAGGTCTCCACCAGCGGGTATTACGCGTGGCTGAAACGGCCGCCTTCCAAGAGATCTCAGGAAGATGCATTCCTGATCGAGAAGATCCGTCATTACCACCGGATTTCCGATGGCACCTATGGCGCACCACGCATTCTTCTCGATCTTCAGGAAGAAGGCGTGAATGTGGGTCAGAAGCGGGTGGCTCGCCTGATGCGCCAGGCGGGCTTACAGGGCGTTACTCGACGAAAAACGACCTGGACGACCAGGCGTGAGCCTAGCGCTGAGCCAGCGCCAGATCTGGTACAGCGCGACTTCAAGGCGGAGGGACCTGATCAGCTTTGGGTGGCTGATATCACGTACATTCACACCTGGAGCGGCTTCCTGTACCTGGCGGTTGTGATGGACGCATGGAGCCGACGCATTGTGGGCTGGTCGATGGCTAATCATCTCCGGTCTGAGTTGGTGCTGGATGCGCTTGGAATGGCGATTGATCAGAGACGACCAGAGGGCGTTATTCATCACTCGGATCAAGGAGGCCAATACACATCGTTTGCCTTTGGAAAACGGTGCCGTGAAGTCGGCATTCGCCCTTCGATGGGATCGGCTGGCGATTGTTACGACAATGCGCTCGCAGAGAGCTTCTTCGCCACCTTGGAGTGCGAGCTGCTTGATCGACGCAAGTTCCAAACTCGCGCAGAAGCAAGCAGAGCGGTATTCGAGTTCATCGAGGGTTGGTACAATCCTATTCGGCGACATTCCTCGATCAGCCAGGTATCACCCATGAGGTACGAGAAGGAGTACGCCCTTGCAGCCTAGACTGTTAGTCCAAACCTGTCCACCAAAGCGGGGTAACTCCAGTAAGATACTTGAGGGGATAAATGATAGAGCATAGTAGAGGTATGGAATTACGT
>CAYLOP010000248.1:0-2837 GCA_964385305.1 uncultured Anaerolineaceae bacterium
AGAATCCATTCACCAGGTTCTGATATGCGGGCACGTTCTCGAACACGATCCAAACAAACCTCGAGGCTTTGCACCGCGCAATCGACCTGTTGGATCAGTTGGGCGTATTTCTCGATGTGAATGTGTGCATCGGTGAGTCCAGGGAGCACGGTCCTTCCATCGAGGTTGTAGATTTTTGTGAGCCTATTGGCAAGGCAAAGAACCTCAACATCTGAGCCAGCAGCAACGAGCTTGCCTTGAGAAATCGCCAGAGCGTCGACGATGGGTTCATGAGAGGACAGGGTGTAGACCTTGGCATTGTGAAGGATGATGTCCGGATATTCAGAGGGTGTCACGAATCGACCTTGATGTGGGGAAGATGAGGCGTTGCGTTCAGTTGCCTTATCGTCCAACGTGTGTGAACGTGGTCGTAATCAAGCGACGCAAAACCTGTGTTAGAGAACATGATCCTTGGATTCCTGATCCGGCCTCCATTTGGGGCAAGTCCGAGGATGGCTCTAAAGACAGTATTTAGAAACGCACCATGTGAGATAACGAGATACGAGCCGGGGGGCTTTTTAAGAAGCGACTGGAGTGCCTCCGCTGCTCGCAGAAAGAGATCGATTTCACTCTCGCCACTTTCGAAGATCGGCTCGTACGATGTTGGCGGTTCACGGTTTTTATACCAGGCATGAGCATCCTCGGAAGATGCGCCTTCTGCAGCGCCCATATCGCGCTCCATCCAACGATCGTCAACCTCAGCTGTCATATCGAAAGAAACCGCGATGATCTCTGCGGTTTCACGAGCCCGGCGTAAGGGGCTTGTGATGATTTGATCGAAGCTGATCCCGATTGCGAGCCAATACGCAACAAGTGCCTCTACTTGTTGACATCCCTCTTCCGCGAGCGGGGAGTCGAGTTGTCCTTGAATGATTCCCTCACGATTGGCGAATGATAATCCATGGCGAAGAAGTGTTATTTCGTGGTTCAAAGTCCATCCTTTGCTAAAGCAATGACTTCAAGTGGGTGATATGCAGGGAGACCGGTGTGACGTGTGATCCACCAGCGACAAGTCTCCGAGTCGCAGATCACGAAATCGACTTTGGTCGTTCGAGCTTGTGTGAAGAGGGATTCGCCGACCTCTTTTGCTAAATGATATTTTTCACTTTTCATACCGTATGTGCCCGCAACACCACAGCATGCAGATTCAGAAAGAACGATATCCAGTTCCGGAATACGGCGCAAGACCTGCAGTGCTGGCGTTCCGATGCCGTGACTCATTAGCTGGCAGGGTGGGTGGTAAAGGGCTCTTGCTGAGAGGTCGTTGAACGTCAATGCACTAATTTGATCCTTAGCGAATGTAGTAACAAACTCAAAGAAATCAAAAGTGTTTTGAGCGACAGCCATGGCTTCTTCACTGGTAATACCGAGAATCACATGGTAATCATGTTTGAGCGCGAGCGTGCAAGATGTGGATGTGCCCACAATTGGGATACCGTTCTGTGCGAAGGGGTGTAAGTAGCGGATGTTTGTAAGAGCATGATTGCGCGCCGCTGGAAAGATGCCATTGGATTGCAGGGGAAGACCGCAGCACACCTGAGGGGGCAACACGACGTCGAAACCAATCATTTCCAGGAACCGTACTGCTAATTCGCCGAGGTCTGGCTCATAGTAATTGCAGCTACAACCATGAAAATAAGCAACAACGTTGGACGTTGATCGACCCTTGATCGGAGGTGTTTCTACGCAATGGGATTGCAGTCTTTTACGCAGTGTTTGGCTGGCAAACGCCGGCAAGGGAGAGGATTGATGAATTCCAAGAGTCTTCTCCAACCCCAGGCGGGTCAATCGGAGCATTAGTAAGGGATTAATCATTTTTGGAAAACGCGTCCCCATTTGACCTAAAAGATCAGGGCGGGAAATCAGTTGATCTCTTAGGGGAATATGTGTTTGTGCAGCGAAGCGCGCTTTCGTTTGGATGTTGAGTTCTGCGACAAGAACACCGTGCGGACAAACTTGTGAACATGTCCCACAGCCCGAACACCATGTGACTGTATCGTCGGGCAGGGGAAGATTGGGGTGGTGGAAACGGTTGGATTGGGGGCCGACAGCTTTCGGGCCGAGGAAGATATCGGAAGCGGAGGCGACAGGGCACGCTGCAGTACAGATGTTACATTTAAGGCAGCGGTCCGTAGTCATCTCTGGAAACATCATGCCAGTGCGACCTCGACGGCGCGATAGGAAGTTGCGAGGTCGATTCCCTGACGGGAGGCTTCCATTGTTCGATCGGCACCCGCAAGGAGGCCTCCTGCCGCGTAGAGATTTGTAAAAAGCGTACGGCCTTCTGCATCGAGAGGGTGCATGTCCGCATTGACTGCAACGCCGAATGCTGCATAGTCTTGCGGATGAAAGGGCGAAGCCGAAGTCCATTTCTCACGTACTGGATCAAAACATACTGGAAGATTAAAAACTGATTCGCGCACACGTCCATTTGAGTCGGCAACTAATCCGCCATGGAGCAAGCCTCCCGTTGCCAAAATAACAACATCAGCGTCGATTGGGCGCGGACCGCCTGCTGTATCGATGACCACACCACGGACAATTGGCTTTTTCCTTCGGGCCTCAATGCGCCCGATCACTTTAGATCCTTCGATGATGTTTGCGCCAGCAGCCAAGATGCGTTGTCGAAGAATGCGCTCCAGACGAAGGCCGGGCACGGAAGGCGGGAGGGTTGGGATCTCGAAGATCTGCCCCTCTAACTCATCTTGAACAGATTGCATCACCTCATCCGGAAAGCGCAAACCGAGGACAGCAGGAAAGCCGATACGTTTTGTGCCACGAAGAAGAGGCTTCCATAA
>CAYLOP010000249.1:0-2824 GCA_964385305.1 uncultured Anaerolineaceae bacterium
CGAGCACATCGGCTACATTCGGCGTGCCTCTCGTTATCACGCTGATCGGGCTCGTTCTAGTAGCTGTTCCGCTTCTACTTGCGTACGGCCGGCGATTGAGGACGGACTTTCCCGCACTCGATTTGATCATCGTTCTCTTCACCATGACCTTGCCGCAACTCGCCTCGCTACCAGCAACCATTCTTGGCTGGGATCCGCTCGCCTACCAGGATCCGATTGCCTACACTCGCACCCTGACAGTCGTGATCGTCCTGATTGTATTGAGCGCGGCGCTTGGATTAACTTGGAATTGGCGTCGATGGGTCGTGGTGGCAGCCATCTTCTACATCCCCTTCCTGATCTTGTTCACAACCATTTTCACGAACGGCCAGGGGATTGCGACTGGCCTGGTTGGATCGTTGGGATATTGGCTAGTCCAACACGGTGTTGGGCGTGGTAGCCAACCTCACTTCTACTATGCTCTCGTTCAAATCCCCATCTACGAATTTCTTCCGGCGCTCGGAGCTGTGCTGGCATTCATCCTGGCGCTCGGAAAGTCGCCATCCATCGAAATCCAACCAGAAGAGCGTGAAGCCCACAGCTCACAGGATCCCACCGAAGCCTTCCCGGCATTGGCATTCTTTATGTACTGGGCGATCAGCACGCTTTTGGCATACTCATTTGCAGGCGAGCGTATGCCTTGGATAACTGTGCATATCACACAACCACTCATCCTGCTTGCTGGATGGGCACTCGGACACTTTGTTGATTCCATGCCTTGGGGGAAAATGCGTGAGAGACATGGCTGGTTGGTTGGCCTCATACTCTTCGTACTCCTGCTCGCCACACTGCGTACGTTTGGCCTGCTTCTAAGCACCTCTCCACCCTTTCAGGGTAAGGAGATCGACCAGCTCAGCGACACGATGAATTTTATTGCCGCGTTCGTCGTTGCGGTTGTGTCAGCGCTCGGGCTAGCAACCTTAGCCAAGGATTGGTTCTTCAAGACTATCGCAAAACTCGCCGCCTTGCTGTTCGTCGGTGTACTTGTCCTAGTTACCGCTCGCTCGGCCTTCCGGGCTGCATTTGTAAACTACGACTTAGCGACTGAGTTTCTCGTCTACGCGCATATGGCGCCTGGTCCAAAAATCGCACTGGAGCAGATCGAGGATCTTTCAATCCGAACGACAGGTGGTAAAGATCTGAGGATCGCCTACGATAATGAGACGACCTACCCATATTGGTGGTATTTGCGGGATTATCACCAAGTCCTCTTCTACGGCTCTAGCCCAAGCAGAGAACTCCTAAACTATCCGGTTGTGGTCGCCGGAGATGTTAATTATGGGAAAGTCGATCCTCTACTCAGTGAACTTTACTACACCTTTGAGTACACTCGAATTTGGTGGCCAAATCAGGATTATTTCCAATGGAATAAATCCAGCATCGAAGCGGAAAGGAACGCCGAACTGCGCGCTGCAGGTCAGACTGATCTCCCACCCATGGGCGCTTTCGAATATGTAGGCCGCTTTATCAAGAAGACCTTACCATTTTTCACGGATCGAGAAGCGCGAGAGGCCGCCTGGGATGTTTGGTTCAATCGTGATTTCACAGCTTATAGCCAATACAAAGGGATGGACTATTCCCTCCAAAACTGGAGCCCCTCCAATCGCATGAAACTATATATCCGCAAGGATGTCGCTGCTTTGATATGGGATTATGGTGAGATCCAGCCAGAATTCACCTTGGAAGAGTACGAGGATCCCTATCTTGACAAGATGGTACGCCTAAGACCGGATCAAACCCTCGGCCCGGCAGGCTCTGCCCCAGGTGAATTTGCAAACCCGCGCGGATTGGCATATGCCCCCGACGACACGCTTTACGTCGCCGATTCGATGAACCACCGCATCCAGCACCTCAGCCCAGAAGGCGAAGTGCTACATATCTGGGGACAATTCGCCTCGATCGATGAGGGTGACGCACCCGGTGGAACCTTCAATGAACCTTGGGGCATCACAGTCGGACCGAACGGGGATGTGTACGTGGCTGACACGTGGAACCATCGCATCCAGCATTTCACCGCAGATGGCCAGTTCCTGAACATGTTTGGTACCTTCGGACAGGCTGAGAGCTTGACTGCTTTCTATGGGCCGCGTTCCCTGGCCATCGATTCCCAGGGTCGATTGTACGTCAGCGACACGGGCAACAAACGTATTGTAGTTTTCGACTCGGATGGAAACCCACTAACCGCCTTCGGTGGTTTTGGGTTGATTCTAGGCAACATGGATGAACCAGTAGGCATCGCTATCGACGAGCAGGATCGGATCTATGTCGTAGATACATGGAATCAGCGCATTCAGGTCTTTGAAGAGATCGAGCCAAATCGCTTCGAGGTCAGCAAGAGTTGGCTGATTGCGGGTTGGTATGGGCAATCCCTAGACAATAAACCCTATGTCGCAGTGGCGCCAAGCGGCGACGTCTGCGTGAGTGACCCGGAAGCTCCACGCGTTCTTTGCTTCGACCCTGAAGGGGGATTTCTGACAGGCTGGGGTGCAGCGGAAGACGCTACAACCGATCTGGGTATCCCCATCGGCCTCGCCTTCGACCCAGCATGCGGCTTATGGGTTTCGGACAGCAGTAACAGCATGTTGATGCACTTCACATTGGATATCTGTCAGGACTGACGCACTTTCATACCGCAAGGGGCAGGCTCGTAGGGGAACACCCACAGCCTGCCCCACTTTTTTCTATATAATATCGAACGTTGATGCTATCCGAAATAATCTCTTAGCCAGCGCAAAAACCTTTGCCACCAGTTGAATCCCCCGATGCCCTTATCTAGCGGTTTGCC
>CAYLOP010000250.1:0-2734 GCA_964385305.1 uncultured Anaerolineaceae bacterium
TGAAGCGTAGAACAGCATTCTCGGCGGGACACGCAAGAAGTCAGCAGCCGGGATAACGCGCGTAAAGAGTGTGTAGAAAAACGTATAGTCCCCTAAAGCCAGAACCCACCCGCTCAGGACAACCGCCCCCCAGAAAGCCGCACCCCGCGTGCGCCCTACGATGCCCATGACCCCCAGTAGGATCACGCCCACCCCGAGATAAGCGATCCATTCCGGTTGATCCGGGAGGATGAGCAGCACATCCAGCAATCGTGACGGCGGCATGGAGAGCGTCGCTTGCTCGCTGATGGCAAGCGATTCACGCGTGGAGAGCTGCAGGAACTCCCATAGGGGGAGCGCTTGAGCCGATGCGATCATCACGGCAAGCGTAACACCCAGCGCGCCGGCCAGCATCAGCCTGCCCCATCGCCTTTTATCCGTCTCTGCGCTCTCATCCGCTCGATGGGTCGCTCCAGCATAAATGCCATAGGCCCCAGCCAGAATTGCGGCCGGCACACTCATGCGTGGGTCCGCCAGGAAGATGATCCCCAGGCATGCCCCTGCAAGCGCGCTCCAGCGCAGCCAGCTGCGATCGGCCTCCACCACGCGCTTGACGGTGCGAACCGTCAACCACAACAGCCATGGCCACCAGCTCGCGGCGCACACGATCCCCAGATGCCCCAGCCCAAGATGAGCGATCAGCTTTGGCGTTCCGCAGAAGGCCACCCCGGCCGCGAACGCCCCTGCCGGACCCACACCCTCCTCACGCATCAACAGCCACATGCCTATCCCGGCCCAGGCGAGATGGATCCAGAAGAGCAAGTTGAACGCCAGGCTGATCGGGATCAAAGCAGACAGCCAGTAAGGCGCATACCATAATCCCGACAGCGGGTCTGCGGCAAATGGCGCTCCAGAGAGTATCTGCGAATTCCAGAGCGGGATTTGATGCCATGTCTGCAGCGAGCGGCGCAGGTAAAAGGCATTGGGCCAATGGGAGATCAAGAGATCGGAGTAAGGTGCGTTTCGCCAGAATGCGAAGCCGAGCGGGTCGAGCATGACCGGCAGAAGCACACATGCGGTCATGAGAAGGAAGAGTAAGGGTATCAGCCAAGGTCGCCGGAGTCGACTTATCACGGACCATGCACCTCGAAGATGTCGGCCTCCCCGCCGTCATATACGACCGTCAACGCACGCAGCCATGCGGGTTCGCCAATCTCCCGTTCGAAGGGGCCATAGAGCACATACTTCACGCCGGCCCCCCGCAACAAGCGGATTGCACCCTCCTCATCCGCCTGCCATGCAAAAAGCGACTCCACCCAATCACCTTGCTCCTGTGCGTTGGGGGTCTCGAAAGGGTGCCCATAGACGACGCGCACGTCGGCGAAAGCGGGTACGCGATTGCCCGTCTCGAGGGCGCTCAGCACCAGCGCACCGGGCTCCGCGTTCTCGGCAAGCCACGCGTAGGCGCCCAATTCGCCCGCGGCATAGGTCACCATCGGTTCGCCCCCCGCAACGCCAGCCAAACCCGCGCCGATGACCACCAGGTTGGAGGGGATCGACAGCACGATGAGCGCGATCGCTACCGTTCGCGCCCTGGAGGGCGCCCGCGCGATGTGAGCCAATCCGATCGCTGCCAGGCCTGCGATCGGGAAGAACAACCCCAAACTGAGCCTGCGCTGCAGGTTGATGGGCGCGTACAGCAGGAGCGCGTTGCTCACCGCCCAGGCCAGGAGCAGCCGTCCTGAGGGCGTACGGTGGGATTTCCCCCGCACCGCGCCCACGATCGCCATCCCCAGGATCAGCCCGTATCCCAGGATGTAGCTCACCGGCCCGGGAGAGGGCGTGCGATTTTGCGCAGTCCACGCAGCAATCACGGGATGGACGCGCACCACCCACAGATCGTAGACCAACCACAGCGCCGCGCCGAGCAGGAATCCGATGAATGGGAGGAACCGCGCCCGCTGCGCCCGCCACACATCCAGCAGTGCCACCGGCCTTGCCAGGATGGTCTCCCAGCCGATCCACACCGCGAGCGCGATGGCGGGCGTGAGGATCGAGAACGGGAGCACGGCTGCGATACAAATGCCGCACAGGACGGCGATCGCGGTGCGAAGCGCCAGTTTACCCCACCCCAACACCGCCAGCATGACGCCAAGGATGGCTGCCGCGATGAGCGGGAAATGGGCGTTGGTGTAAGCCGCCAGGAACGGGATCGATTCCGGGATCGATAGGTCGCTCGTCTCGAAGCCTGCCCCAGCGGCGAGCCAGCCCAGCCCCGAGCCCACGAGCGTCAGGAGATAGGCATGCCAGGCCATGCGCTCGTCATTCAAAATACGGCGATAGAAGGCGTAGGCCAGGAGGAACATGCCCACGGCGTTGAGCGCGCGTGCGGCATGGAACACGGTGATCAGGGGCAGGTTCAGCCCGGCGGCGAGGTGACCCAGGGCGAGGTAATAGACGTACAAGACCACGCCCGGTCCCGGATCGGGGGCGTAGGGCAGCGTAAACGTCCAGGCGCCGGCCGCGCCCTGACGCATTTTGGCGAGGTAGGAGAACCCATCGAGGGGGTTGATGAGAAAGCCATTAAATGTGGCGGGCTGCGCGAACCGTCGCGCGAGCAAATAGGGAACGAGCGTGAGGGCGCTTGTCAGCAGGCTCAAGCTGCAGACAAGGACCCAGGTGCGCCGTGGCTTCATATCCAGAATTGTACGTCGAGGGCGCTTCAAACGCCATGACCTGCTTGCCCTAAGGTCCA
>CAYLOP010000251.1:0-2679 GCA_964385305.1 uncultured Anaerolineaceae bacterium
TGAGCATCTCATAAAACCTTATATATTGAGATAACGTAGTGGAGAACGTGAATCCGGATGTCGATGCCGCGTATGGTGAGCAATCTGAATGAGTTTCGCATCGCTAACTCCACGCACGCTCAACTGCAGTATATCAAAGTGTGAACAGCGCGATGTAGATTTCCCACAATGCGACAATGGAACTTGATGTATGTCTCGCCGACTTTAGATTGTGCAAGGCCGTCCGCAAGCCTCGAAACACGAGCTCGAGGGCGTGATAAATCAAACACTCCCGGTATAGGGCGCTGATAATTGGGGCGCGATGCTGCTGTCACGCGGTTTGGGGTCGCTATCACACCCCTCTCGGGTAATCACGGCCATGGGGTAAGAAAATCTTGCGGCAAGATGGGACTACTCGGATCGAGGTAGCCAGCATCAAAAATACGCCCGGCTAAGTCTTTGCCAAGATAGCGGATATGCCAAGGCTCATAGATATATTCGGTGACCAAGGGCATCCAGCGGTTGTTGAAAGGCCACAAGGCATCTTGCTTGAAGGGAAAACTGATGATGAATCCGTATTTGTGCGCGTTGGACTCCAGCCACGCGTAAAGGCGTTCATTACGAGGATCACGAACGCCTAAGGAAACACCCGGCCAAGCCACATCGAACGCAGTCCCTAATTGATGTTCACTGTGGCCAGGTAGTGCGGTTGAATTCAGCGCACTCTCTCCATATTTAACTGTTTCCCGGGCGAAAATTCGGTTCTGATACGCATAGGATCGATAATCCGAAAAATCAATAATCTTCAAACCCTCCACCTTGCCAGCCTCCTGAAGATCCAACCAGGCTTCCAGCGCCTCACGCTGCAAACCAGGGTCGTACCAATTTGGGAGCCCATGCTCTCGATCGATCAGGGTGTCGAGCGGGGCGCCCAAGAGAAGCCGCATCACGAGATACAGATAAAGCAAGAAGCGCATGAACCGTCCTCCACACACGAAGTCTACCTATAGTTCCTACGACAATGAGTCTACCTGGCAATGTTGACAAGTCAAAGGTTCCCGCGGATCTCGTCCATGGATACTGTAAGTTGGATGTAACGTTTACCAGATTAGAAACATGCTAGGATGATGTTGATAGTAATGCTCGAATCCTTGAAACTGTGCAGGGGAGAACCTATGGCAACTGGATCGCTCTACAAAGGTCATCAAACAATCGAAGACGCTCTAGAACTTGCCGTGGCCGCCGTCAATCGCGGTCAGTTAGAAGTCGGTAAAGCGGCGCTTAGTTGGATATTACGACAAGATCCCAATAATACTTCCGCTTGGCTTTGGATGGCCTGCTGCCTCCCTGATGACCACGCGAAACAGGAGTGCTATCGACGGGTCACAGAGATCTCGATGCAGAACTAACAACGATCTATGATCTTCCCTTACCTATGGCAAAGACCTCCCAGATCAGCTACGGTCTGGGAGGCTTCCATTTCTAGCGACCACTAGATCAACACGCCATGTCTCAATCGCTACCTGAGACTTAGACATCATCTACACCCCTCCACCTCGTCCGGTACGACATACAGGGATCTTGAACACTTTTACATTGGACCATGACGCAGGTTGTGAACTTAGTAAAGATATCAACGCTTTAGCATGCTCCAATTTATTATGCAACTTGCAATCTTTGGATAAAATAGTGTGCAAGGTCTCTACATATTTGTCTCATATCTATCACCAGGAGGCTTCTATGTCTGATGCGTACTCCCAAGAGCATCAAGCGAGCACGGTTGATCGTCTATCTTGGCTCGATACTCGTCTCACGACCGAGATCATGCTCTATGTGGCGATCCTCGCCATCGCATGTTTCACGCGCTTCTACAATCTCGGTGCACGTGTGATGAGCCACGATGAAACAACCCATGTCTATTTTTCCTGGCTGCTCGAACAGGGGAATGGATACCAGCATGACCCGCTCTCTCACGGGCCGCTACAATTTCATTTGATTGCACTATCCTATTTCCTTTTCGGGGCCAGCGACGCCGCTGCCCGCACTCCCGCAGCTGTCTTTGGCGTTCTCGCCATCGGCTTGCTTTGGCTCTTCCGAAAGTGGCTTGGTCGGTCGGGCGCCTTTATCGCAGCCTTGCTCATGCTTTTCTCCCCCTACATGCTCTACTATTCACGCTACGCTCGCAATGAAGCCCTGGTTGTCCCACTGGTCCTCCTGACCGTTTGGGCGATCTTCAAGTACTTTGAGGATCGCAAACCAATCTGGCTCTACATCCTGGCGTTTGTTTCCACCTTGCACTTCGCAACGAAGGAAACCAGCTTCATCTTCACAGCTGAAGTGCTGCTCTTCCTAGGTGCATACCTCACCTGGCGGTTGATTAAACGACCCTGGAAACGCACCGATCTCAAAATCATCTTCATTATCGGCATCATCATCTCGGTTGTTGGGGCTGGATTAACAGCGATGGGCTACCTTGGAAGAAATAGTCTAGAAGCTGCCGCAACACCCGAGGTGCTTCAAGCCACCGCGCCAGAGCTTACTGGTGCTGCCAGCACGAGCACATTGGCTACATTCGGCGTGCCTCTCGTGATCACGCTGATCGGGCTCATTCTAGTAGCTGTTCCGCTTCTGCTTGCGTACGGCCGGCGATTGAGGACGGACTTTCCCGCGCTCGATTTGATCATCGTTCTCTTCACCATG
>CAYLOP010000252.1:0-2515 GCA_964385305.1 uncultured Anaerolineaceae bacterium
GCTGACCGCTGATCGCTGAAAGCTGATCGCTTGCCTTCTCGTGCTACTGGGTGTATGCTATCCAGTGTTTAGCGTTGGTATCTAAGGGGATTCTAAGCTGCTTTTCGGTATTGGTATAATGTAACAGCGCTTCCGACGACTCCCAACAACGGTTTAATCTTTCCCCCACAATCCGCTACTCAACTTCAAGACAAGATTATTCTAAACATCAGATCGCATTACGACATTTGCGGAAGCTGATAAACGAGCAAATAGATTTGATCTGAGATCGGCGTGGACTTCGAATCCACAGTCACTTGTTAGGTCTTGAGCAGACCGATTTCATGAGACAATGTATGAAGAAATGGCCAGGTACATCCTTGGATCCGTTTTGGCTTATGAAATGCCTCGTTTCCCGCTTGGATGTGATCGGGTGTGAGGATGCGACTCCTATCCGGAAGCAATATGACCGCTGTGACTTTGTGACCCAGCGGATGACGGGTTGAAAGGACGCGAACGGCATGAATATTCTGCTGGTTTATCCGGAATTTCCCGATACCTTTTGGAGTTTTAAACATGCGCTTCGCTTCATCCGCAAACAGGCCTCCCAACCGCCGTTAGGCCTCCTCACAGTTGCAGCCATGTTGCCGCAAGACTGGGGAGTAAGGTTAATTGACCTCAATGTCCGAAAATTAAGGGTAGCGGATCTGTCCTGGGGGGACTGCGCTTTCATAAGCGGTATGACTCTGCAGAATAGCTCTGCGAATGCGGTCATCGCGCGCTGTAAAGAGGCCGGACTCACGATCGTGGCAGGCGGACCCCTGTTTACGATTGATCACGAATCCTTCGAAGATGTGGATCACTTCGTGTTGAACGAAGCTGAGTTGACGTTTCCCGAGTTCCTCAAGGATTTTCTCAACGGCAAAGCTGAGAAAATCTATACCACCCACGAATTCGCCGAGTTAAAAGAGTCTCCGACACCGAGATGGGATATCGTCGACAGCGATCGCTACGCTTCAATGTGTATGCAATATTCGCGCGGCTGCCCTTATAACTGTGAGTTCTGCAACGTCACGACCCTTTTCGGGCATCGCCCGCGCACGAAACGTCCCCAGCAGATCATCGCCGAGCTGGATCGACTCTACGGACTGGGCTGGCGCGGAGATGTCTTCTTTGTGGACGATAACCTCATTGGCCACAAAAAAGCCCTCAAGGATGAGCTGCTGCCGGCGTTGATTGAATGGAGAGTAGACAAGCGCGGCATGGTCTTCAGCACCCAGACTTCGATCAACCTGGCCGATGACGGGGAACTGATCGACATGATGGTCGCGGCTGGTTTTCGAACCGTCTTTATCGGCATAGAAACGCCCAATGAAGAGAGCCTGGCGGAATGCAACAAAAAGCATAATCTCGCGCGCGACCTGGCCGCGGATGTAAAACGCCTGCAGCGCGCGGGGCTCGCGGTTCAAGGCGGGTTCATCGTTGGCTTCGACCATGACACACCCAACATATTCCAACGCCAGATCGACTTCATCCAAAACAGCGGGATCGTCACCGCCATGGTCGGCATGCTCCAGGCGCCGGACGGAACGAAGCTGTTCGCGCGCTTAAAGCAAGCTGGTCGCTTGCGTGGAAAAATGACCGGCGACAACGTGGATGGTTCGACCAATATTATCCCGATGATGGGCCTTGAGACTCTGCGAAAAGGGTATCAAGAGCTCACAAGGACGATATACGATCCCGAGAAATACTATCAGCGCGTAAAAACCTTCTTAAAGGAATACCAGCCGCCATCGTTAAAAATGCCATGGCAGTTCCGCCCCATCCTGACCTATCTGTATGCCTTCTTGATGTCGATCGTCCGTCTGGGGATTGTGGGGAAGGAGCGCTTGCATTATTGGAAGCTCCTGGGGTGGACGATCCATCACAAACCGAAGTTATTTGCGCAAGCTGTGACACTGGCAATCTACGGTTACCACTTCCGGACCGTTACCGAGCTGCGGGTTCTTTAGCTGCAAAACTTCGGGGTGTACGACAACCCTTGGTCCTCGAGCCCCAACCGATTCCAAACGCTGTCGGCTCCCTGATCGCTGATAGCTGAATTGCTGATAGCTGTCTCCCCTAATACCTATAACCTAACACCTGATTCCCGACAACTGAGAACTGATGGCTGATAGCTAATATGCTGATCGCTGCACCCGCCTTGCTCCGCTCCATCTCGCTCTCGTATCCAATTCCTGTCATCCCGAGCGACATGTCGTCTTACCTATAGGAGGTTGATCGTGGAGAGAGGGATCTCGATTCAGGGAAGCTACGATATCTGGTATTGCGTGGAGCATTGCTTGCGAAAACAACCTTTTTCTACCCCCCATACCCCCCATAGGGGGGCAGCAGGGGGATTTCATCCCCCTGCACCCCCGAAAGTCGCTCCGCTTCGGCCCGAAACGCGCCAACCACTGAACCTTGAGTAGAGCCTTGCTCCGCTCCTTAAATCCAGGGTGGGTTTTTCAAGGGTTAGACGAATGTCAGCGAGACA